>NZ_JACEHF010000085.1 GCF_014180685.1 Nocardioides pelophilus
CCCGGCATCGTGGTGCTCGACGCGGGCGCCCGGGTCGTCGACGCGCTGGCGGCAGCCGGCGGGGAGCGGACGGGCGTCGACCTGAGCAGCCTCAACCTGGCCCGGGTGCTGGTCGACGGCGAGCAGATCGTGGTGGGCGCACCCCGCGGGACGGTCCCGGCGGTGCCGGCGGTGCCGGGCGGGACCGCACCGCCAGGCGCGCCGGTGGCCCTGGTCAACCTCAACACGGCATCCCAGGCCGAGCTCGAGACGCTGCCGGACGTCGGCCCGGTGACCGCGCTGGCGATCCTCGCGTGGCGCGAGGCGCACGGAGGCTTCACCAGCGTCGACGAGCTGCTCGAGGTCGACGGCATCGGCGAGGCGACGCTGAGCAACCTGGCCCCCTACGTCACCGTGTGACGGCGGCGTCGGCCAGCACAGTCAGGCCGAGCGGTCCTCCAGCAGCGCGCGGTGCAGGACGGCGATCAGGTCTCCGCGGGTCACCATGCCGACCATCCGCTGCTGGTCGTCGACCACCGGCACCACCTTGAAGCCCTCCTGGGTCATCATCGGCACCAGGTCCGCGACCGGCGTCCGGGAGTCGATCGTGGTCACCTCGCGGATCATGATCGACTCGACCGGCTCGAGCTCGACGAGGTCGCGGGTGAAGAGGTCGATGATCGACACCACGCCGGCCACGCGGCCGTCCTCGTCGATGACGGGAAGGGTCTTCACCCGGCGCTGCACGATCACCGTGCGCGCGCGGTAGATCGACTCGAACGGGCGGACGGTAGCGACGTCGGTGTGCATGATCCGCGAGACCGGGACGCTGCCGAGCCGGCGGTCGAGCGCGTGCGCCTCGGCGTCCCGGGCCAGCGCGACGACGTCCTCCGGGAGGACGTCGAGCCGCTGCGAGAGCCGGGCCATCGCCGACTCGATGTCGGCGGTGCCGAGGGTGAGCTCGGCGGCGGCGCCGGTGGGCTGCGGGGTGGCCGCGGCGCGGTGCGGGTAGCGCCGACCGGTGAGGTTGTTGACCGCAACGGCGACGAGGAGCAGCGCCACCGTGTTGACGGCGACGGGGAGTACGGCGAAGGCGAGCCCCTGCTCGTCGATGGCAGGTGTGGCGGTGGCCGCCAGGAGCGCGCAGGCGCCGCCGGGAGGGTGGAGGCACCGCAGCAGCATCATCACGCCGATCGCGGCGCCGACCCCGGCGGCGCCGGCCAGCAGCACGTCGTCGATCAGCCAGTGCGCCGTCAGGCCGACCAACGTGGAGATCACGTTGCCGCCGACGACCGGCCAGGGCTGGGCCAGCGGGCTGGCCGGGACGGCGAACAGCAGGACCGCCGCTGCGCCCATCGGGGCGACGATGAACGGCAGCGCCTCCGGCCCGCCCGGCACGACCTTGGCCGTCGCTCCGGCGACCGCGATGCCGATCAGGGCACCCACCGCTCCTCGGGCGAGCTCGGCAGAGGAGTAGCGCGTCACCCACGGCACCTTAGGTGCTCCTCGGGCCCCGGCAGCGCTCGACCCGGCAACCGTCCACAAGGCTGTCCGGAACTGTTGGCTGTGCACAGCGCGCGCCGGTCGACCGGTCCGACGTCGGGGGAGCTCCCTAGCTTCGCCGGCATGGACCAGCAGGCCGCCGAGCGCGTCGACGAGCGACGCCTCCCCGTGCACGACCTCCGGATGGCAGCGGTGGCGGCCGTCGGCTGGCTGGGCGGCATCGGCGCCCACCGCGTCGGCCACGGTGCGCTCTGGGGGGCGGTCGCGCTCGCCGTGGCGGCCTGGCTCGTCGCCCGGCGTGGCCACGTGCGGCTCGGGCGCCTGGTCGCGGCCGGCGCCGTCGTGGTCGGCGGCGTGGTGGGCGCGACGCTGCTGCGCGGCGAGGTGGTGGCCCAGGGCGTGCTCCCCGGGCTGGCGCAGCAGCGGGCGGTCGCCGAGGTGACCGGAAGGGTGGTCTCCGACCCGGTCACGGTCGACGGTCCGTGGGGCCAGCAGGTCGTGGTCCGGCTCCGCGTGCACGAGCTGACCGCGCGCGGTGCGTCGTACACGCTGGGTGCGGTGGTGGTCGTCCTCGGCGACCCCCACTGGTCGCAGGCCCAGATCGGCTCCGAGGTGCGGACCGTGGGGCGGCTCGCGCCGGCCGACGACGGGCAGGTGGCGGCGCTCGTGGTGGGCGCTCGGCCGCCCGTGCGGATCCGGGGGCCCGACGTGTGGTGGCGTGGTGCGGCGGCGGTCCGTTCGTCGATCCGCGACGCGGTCGCCGACCGGCCGGAGGCGCAGCGCGCGCTCGTGCCGGCCCTGGTGGTGGGTGACGACGCCGACCTGCCGTCCTCGCTCGAGCAGGACTTCCGCACGACCGGGCTCACGCACCTCACCGCGGTGTCCGGCACCAACCTCACCCTGGTGGTCGGCTTCCTGGTGCTGCTCGCCCGCGCGCTCGGCGTCCGCCGGTGGTGGCTGACGCTGGTCGGGGTGGTCGGCATCGCCGGGTTCGTGCTGCTCGCCCGGACCGAGCCGAGCGTGGTCCGGGCGGCAGCGATGGGGACGGTCGGCCTGTTCGCGCTCGGCACCGACGGCCGGCGCCGTGGGCTGCGCGCGCTCGGCGTCGCGGTCACCGGGCTGCTCCTGGTGTGGCCGTCGCTCGCGGTCTCGGCCGGATTCGCCCTGTCGGTCCTGGCGACGGCCGGCATCGTGGTGCTCGCGCCTCCGGTCCAGGCAGCGCTGGCGCGGTGGCTCCCGACTCCGGTGTCCGCCGCGATCGCGGTGCCGTTCGCCGCGCAGCTGGCGTGCACGCCGGTGATCGCGGCGCTGTCGGGTGAGGTCAGCGTGGTCGCGGTGCTCGCCAACCTCCTCGTCGCGCCGATGGTGGGGCCGGCCACGGTCCTCGGGCTGGCCGGCGGCATCGCCGGCCTGGTGTGCGACCCCCTCGGATGGTTGGCGGGCACCGCCGCCGGCGCCTGCGTGGGCTGGATCGTGGTGGTCGCCGAACACGGCGCCCAGCTGCCGGTCCCGTCGGTGTCCTGGGGGTCGGGCCCGGTCGCGCTCGTCCTCCTCACCTGCCTCTGCCTCGCCGTGGCCGTCGGCGCACCGGCGGTGCTGCGACGCCGGGCGATCGGCGTCGCGACGATCGTGGCCGCGCTGGTCCTGGTGCTGGGGGTCCCGGGGCGGTTCGCGTCGTTGTCGGCCGGCTGGCTCCCGGGCTGGCCGCCGGGGAACTGGCCGCCACGTGACTGGGCGCTGGTCGCCTGCGACGTCGGCCAGGGCGACGCCCTCGTCGTCTCGGTCGGACCCCGGTCCGCGATCGTGGTCGACGCCGGCCCCGATCCTGATCTCGTCGACCGCTGCCTCGACCGGCTCGGGGTCAGGGCGGTGCCACTGGTCGTGCTGACGCACTTCCACGCCGACCACGTCGACGGTCTGGCCGGCGTGCTGCGCGGTCGCCAGGTCGGAGCGGTCGAGGCGAGCCCGATGCTCGATCCGACCGCGGGTGCCGAGCAGGTCCAGCGCACGGCGCGGGAGTCGGGGCTGGTCGTCGCGAGCGCGCCGTACGGCCTGACCCGACGGTACGGCGACGTCACGCTCCAGGTGCTCTGGCCCGACCTGCCGGAGCCGGTCGTCGGCCCAGGCGACGGCAGCGCCGCCAACGACGCGAGCGTCGTGCTGCTGATCGAGACCCGCGGACTGCGGATCCTGCTCACCGGCGACGTCGAGCCGGGTGGGCAGGGGCGGCTCGCCGCGGTCCTGCCCGACCTCGACATCGACGTGCTGAAGGTTCCGCACCACGGCAGCACCTACCAGGAGCTCGACTGGCTGCGCTCGCTCGATGCCGAGGTCGCCGTCGTCTCGGTGGGGGAGGACAACGACTACGGTCACCCCGATCCCCGCCTGCTCGACGCCCTCGCCGCCGAGGGCGCCGAGATCGCGCGCACCGACCACGACGGTGACGTCGCCGTGGTGCCGGGGGACGCCGGTCCGGCTGTCGTCGCGTCCGACTAGGCTCGCCGCCATGCGGGCGGAGGATGTGCTGGGCCGGGTCGTCCTGGTGACCGGCAAGGAGGAGTTCCTCGCCGCGCTCACCGTCGACGAGGTCCGCGCCGCGGTGCGGGCCTACGACGCCGAGGCGGAGTTCTCCGAGGCGGCCGCCTCCGAGCTCAGTCTCGCCACCCTGGGCGAGCTCGCCGCGCCCTCGCTGTTCTCCTCGGTGCGGTGCGTGGTCGTGCGGGGCCTCGAGAACCTCCCTGACGAGTCCGTCGACGGGCTGCTGGGCTACGCGGCCAACCCCGTCGACGACGTCGCGCTGGTGCTCGTGCACGGCGGTGGCCCGAAGGGCTCGGGCGTGCTCACCAAGCTGCGCAAGCTCTCGACGGTCACCGAGGAGAAGTCGGTGGAGATCAAGCCGTGGGAGATGGGCGGCTTCGCCATCGGTGAGGCGCGCAGGCGCGGAGCGACCCTCGACAAGCAGGCAGCCGAGCTGCTCGTGGTCGCCGTCGGTCACGACCTCCGGTCGCTCGCGGCCGCCGTCGACCAGCTCACCAGCGACTTCCCGGACGAGCGGATCGACGCGGAGAAGGTCGGGCGCTACTTCGGGGGGCGCGCCGACGTGAAGAACTACGAGATCGCCGATGCCATGCTCGCCGGCAACCGTGCGCTGGCCCTCCAGGAGCTCCGCTGGGCGATCGAGAGCGGCACGTCGGAGGTCTACATCCTGTCCGCGGTCGCCGGGCAGCTGCGCTCGCTGGCCAACCACGTCGCCGGCAACCGCGACGGTGGGATGCCGCCGTGGAAGCAGAAGAACCTCAACGCCCAGGCGCGCGGCTGGTCCCAGCCCGGGCTGGCCCGGGCGATCCGGGCGGTCGCCAAGGCGGACGCCGATCTCAAGGGCGCATCGAGCGACGCGTCGTACACCTTGGAGCGCCTGGTGCTGACCGTCGCGGCGCTGCGCGAGGCGCACTAGCCCCCGGAAGGACGCGCGGGAACGACGAAGGCGCCCGACCCCTGCTGGGGTGGGCGCCTTCGTGGAAGGTCGGTGCTCCGGACCGGAGCCAGGGGCCTCAGAGAGAGGCGGCCTTCTTCATGATCGCGGACTTGCGGTTCGCGGCCTGGTTCTTGTGGATGACGCCCTTGGAGGCGGCCTTGTCGAGCTTCTTGGCGGCGTCGCGACCGAGCTCGATCGCCTGCTCCTTGTCGCCGGCCTCAGCGGCCTCGCGGAACTTGCGCACGGCGCTCTTCAGGCCGGTCTTGACGGCCTTGTTGCGCTCGTGGCGCTTCTCGTTCTGCTTGTTCCGCTTGATCTGGCTCTTGATGTTCGCCACTACTACGCCTCTGTCGTTCGATCGGTGAAAACTGGTCTGGTCCGGAGCGCGTCCGGGCAGGCATGGCTGTCCAGAGACGCGACGGACAAGGCTAACAGCGGTGCCGGAGCGCACCCAAATCGACCAGGAGGTGCCAGGACACCGTTCCTGTGGGAAATTGCGCGTCGTGCCGCAACCCCCGAAGTCCCCGCTCCCGGCGATGCTGATCGCTTCCGGCTCGATGGTGTTCTGGACGCTGGTCATCGTCGGGGCCGTCAAGGCGCAGGACACCCTGATCGGCATCGCTCTCGGCCTCGGTCTCGTCCTCGCCGTCTTCGCGATCGTCGTCGCCGTCCGCCGCAGCCGTGCCCGCCGGGCCGAGGAGGCGCGGATCCTCGACCAGGGCACGCTCACCCGGGCCCGGATCGTGACCGCGAAGAACAACGGGGCGCTCAACAACGACCCGTACGTCGACTTCGTGCTCGAGGTGCTGCCCGAGGGCGGCGAGCCTTATCGCGCCACCTACCGCACCCTGGTCTCGCAGATGGCGATCCCGCGGGTGCAGCCCGACACCGAGATCGACGTGTACGTCGACCCGGCCGACCCGCAGTCGGTCGTCATCGACCCGAGCCTCGTCTCCTGACCTACCGGGCCCAGCCCCTGCGCTCGGCGAGCCAGTCGTGGAGCACGTCGCGCTGCCAGGCCTGGGCCAGCCGCAGGTAGGGGGAGGTGGGGGGCACCGGCAGCGCGGCCGAGGCCTCGAAGTAGCCGAGCACGAGGGCGATCACGACGTCGACGTGCTCGGGGTCGACCGACGAGAGCAGCGGGTGCGCCGCGATGTGGGCCTCGACGTCGAGGCCGTCGCCGCGCGGACCGATGAGCAGGAAGAGCGAGTCGAGCCAGGGAGCCCCGGCGACCGGCCAGTTCCAGTCGCACATCACGACCGTCCCGTCGGCGCGGACCAGCAGGTTGTCGTCGCGGATGTCGGTGTGGACCAGGGTGTCGCCGTCGACGACGTCGGCGTACCGCGAGGCGAGGGCGCGACACTCCTCGGCCCGCGGGTGGTCGATCCGATCCCACAGCGACGGCCAGTCGGCGAACTCGTCGACCGCGCGCCCGATGCCGTCCGGCGCGGGCGTCAGCAGCCGGGCGACCTCGATCGCCATGCCGGACGCGGCGGCCAGCTCGTCCGGCGCCCACGGACGCAGCGGCGCGCGGCCCTCGACGTGCTCGAACCCGAGGACGACCCAGTCGTCGTCATGCATCCACTGCAGCCGCGGCGCGGGGATCCCCGCCGGCAGCATGCCCAGCTTGCGCGCCTCCTCGCGGTAGGCGTCGGCGAACGGGCGCTGGGCGACCGTCGACGCCGCCTTCACGAAGTGACGACTGCCGTCGGCGCAGGTCAGCACCGACGCGAACCCGGGGGTGAACCCCGAGGTCTGCGACGCGGCGTCGGTCACCGGCGCCCCGAGCCGCCTCTCCACCTCCGTGCGGATGTGGGGCGGCAGGTGGACCCACTCCAGGCGCCGCGCGGTGCGGCCGTGCGGGATCCTCGTCGGCAGGGCAGTGGTCACGCCCTCATCCTCCCGCGAGCCGGCTCGTCTCGGCACGCAGATAACGCCGACCCGGCTCGTGTCGACATGCGCCGACTCGGCGTTAGGCCGCAACCTGCGGAAGAATGGGCGAACCATGTCCGCATCCGCTCCGCAGCCCGGTCGCACCGACCCAGCGATCATCCGCAACTTCTGCATCATCGCCCACATCGACCACGGCAAGTCGACCCTGGCCGACCAGATGCTGCGGCTGACCGGCGTGGTGAGTGCCCGCGACGCCCGGGCGCAGTACCTCGACCGGATGGACATCGAGCGCGAGCGCGGCATCACGATCAAGAGCCAGGCCGTCCGGATGCCGTGGACCGTCCCCGAGGACAACGCCGAGGGCGCCGAACCGGGCACCTACGTCCTCAACATGATCGACACCCCGGGCCACGTCGACTTCACCTACGAGGTGTCGCGGTCGCTCGAGGCGTGCGAGGCGGCGGTGCTGCTGGTCGACGCCGCCCAGGGCATCGAGGCGCAGACGCTGGCCAACCTCTACCTGGCGATGGGTGCCGACCTGCACATCATCCCCGTGCTCAACAAGATCGACCTCCCGAGCGCCAACGTCGAGAAGTACGCCGCCGAGCTGGCCGGTCTGGTGGGCTGCGACGTCTCCGACGTGCTGCTCACCAGCGCCAAGACCGGCGTGGGCGTGGAGACCCTGCTCAACGAGATCGTGAAGCAGACGCCGCCCCCGGTCGGTGCCGCCGACAAGCCGGCCCGCGCGCTGATCTTCGACTCGGTCTACGACACCTACCGCGGCGTCGTCACCTACGTCCGCGTGGTCGACGGCAAGCTCACCCACCGCGACCGGATCAAGATGATGTCGACCAACGCGGTGCACGAGATGCTCGAGGTCGGCGTGATCAGCCCGGAGCCGGTGAAGGCCGGAGAGATCGGCGTCGGCGAGGTCGGCTACCTGATCACCGGAGTGAAGGACGTGCGCCAGTCGCGGGTCGGCGACACCGTGACGTCGCAGCACCACGGCGCCACCGAGCCGCTGGGGGGCTACAAGCACCCCAACCCGATGGTCTACGCCGGCCTCTACCCGATCGACGGCGACGACTACCCGGTGCTCCGCGACGCCCTCGAGAAGCTGCAGCTCAACGACGCCGCCCTGGCCTACGAGCCCGAGACCTCGGGCGCCCTCGGCTTCGGCTTCCGGGTCGGCTTCCTCGGCCTGCTCCACATGGAGATCACCCGCGACCGGCTCGAGCGCGAGTTCAACCTCGACCTCATCTCGACCGCGCCCAACGTGGTCTACGAGGTGGTCATGGAGGACGGCAAGCGGTTCGAGGTCACCAATCCGAGCGAGTACCCCGACGGCAAGATCGCCGAGGTCCGGGAGCCGATCGTCCGGGCGACGATCCTGAGCCCTAGCGACTACATCGGCGCGATCATGGAGCTCTGCCAGACCAAGCGCGGCAACCTGCAGGGGATGGACTACCTCTCCGAGGACCGGGTCGAGATGCGCTACACGCTGCCGATGGGCGAGATCGTCTTCGACTTCTTCGACCAGCTGAAGTCGCGCACCAAGGGTTACGCCTCGCTCGACTACGAGCGGTCCGGCGAGCAGTCCGCCGACCTGGTGAAGGTCGACATCCTTCTGCAGGGCGAGCCGGTCGATGCGTTCTCGGCGATCGTCCACCGCGACGCGGCGTACTCCTACGGCGTGATGATGGCCTCGAAGCTCAAGGAGCTCATCCCGCGCCAGCAGTTCGAGGTGCCGATCCAGGCCGCGATCGGTGCCCGGGTGATCGCCCGCGAGAACATCCGCGCGATCCGCAAGGACGTGCTCGCCAAGTGCTACGGCGGTGACATCACCCGCAAGCGCAAGCTGCTCGAGAAGCAGAAGGAAGGCAAGAAGCGGATGAAGATGGTCGGCCGGGTCGAGGTGCCCCAGGAGGCCTTCGTCGCCGCGCTGTCGACCTCGGGTCCGGCGGGCGACAAGCCGAAGAAGTAGCGGTCCGCCGGCTCGACAGCTCGCTCGACGGATTGGCGGACGGCTTCAACGACCGGCGTCGGGGGCGGGGTCGCCCCACATCGCGCGGACGCCGGCCCAGAGGTCGGCGTACGTCCCCGGGGCGTCGCGGTACGGCGAGCGCCGTGCGAGCGCGAGCTGCAGGAGCGGCGCCACCATCCGGAGCGGGTAGCGCCGCCAGCCGGTGCGGGCCCGGATCTCGCTGAGCATGTCGCTCCACGAGTGGTGCTGGAACCTCAGCTTGGCCTGCGCGTCCGAGGTGTCCATCCAGTCGGTGGCGAACCAGGCGCCGTCGTCGTCCGGGTCGCCGGGGCGGCCGGGCGGCATCACCCCGTCGAGGCCCATGGCTGCGACCATGTCGGCGCCCACGTCGCCCTGTACCCGCCGGTGGCTCTCGTCGCCGCCGATCAGGAAGGTCTCTCCGACCACGGGTTCCCGCGCGGCCGCGGCGAACGCGGCCGCCACGTCGCGCACGTCGACCGTCTGGAGCCGGCCGTCGGTCGGCAGCAGGGCCCCGAACTGCAGCACCTCCGTCCCACCGGCCGCGCGAGGCTCGACGGTGAGTACGCCGGCGAGCCGCAGGATCACGAAGTCGAGATCCGCGTCGCGGACGATCGCCTCGGCCTCGACCTTGTGCTGTCCGTAGCTGTCTGCCGGGGCCACCGGTGTCTCGGCGGTCAGCAGGCCGAGGTCGCGATGGGGGTTGCGCGCGCCGTACACCGCCATGCTCGACGCGAACACGAACCTCGGCCGGGTCGCGGCGGCCTCGGTCGCGGAGACCAGCATCCGCACGCTGTCGACGTTCACGGCGCGGGCGACCTTGGGGGCCGCGTAGCAGGTGGGCGGGATCACCGCGGCCAGGTGGATGATCACGTCGGGCCGGGTCTCCGTGAGCAGGGCGGTGACGTCCGCCTCGTCGGTGAGATCGGCCCAGCGGGCCGCGAAGCGCGGGCCCGACCGGCGCCGGGAGAGCGCCTTGCGGTTCGCTGCGGTGGCCAGGTCGGTCGCGGTGACCTGCCAGCCGTCGCCCAACATGCGCTCGACGACAGCCGACCCGACCAAGCCGCATGCACCCGTGACGAGAACGTGTTGCACGTCCGGAAGGCTAGTGGACGCCGGCCGCCCGCGGGTCTGATGTGATGAACCGGTGCTCACCATTCCGCCCGGGCTCGACCGCCAGCGGTCGCTGGGGCCCGAGTGGGCCGCCTGGTTGGACCGGCTGCCCGGACTGGTCGGCGACGTGGTCGACGGCTGGGAGCTGCAGCTCGACGGCCCGCTCTGGCACGGGTTCTGCTCGCTGGTGGCGCCGGTGCACACGCCCGCGGGCGCGGAGGCCGTGCTCAAGATCGGGCTGCCCGACGACGAGTCGGAGCACGAGCACCTCGCGCTCCAGCGGTGGCGCGGCAGGGGCGTCGTACGACTGTTGCGCGCCGACCCGGCGCGACGCGCGCTGCTGCTCGAGCGACTGGACCGGGTGGACCTGAGCGACCCCGCGCGGCAGCGCGGCGAGACGCGCCCGTCGATCGGGGACCAGGAGGCCTGTGAGATCGTCGCCGGCCTCTACCCGCGCCTCCACGTGCCGCCGATGCCGCAGCTGCGGGAGCAGGCGTCGTACGTCCGGCGCTGGGCGGCGGCCGTCGAGCGTGACGCCGACGCCGTCCCCGTCCCGCGGCGGCTGGTCGAGCAGGCCCTCGCGCTGGCGGGTGATCTCTGTGCCGAGCCTCCCACCGCGGTCATCCACGGTGACCTCCACTACGAGAACGTGCTGCTCGGCGAGCGCGGCGGCGAGCCGACCTGGCTCGCGATCGATCCGAAGCCGGCCAACGGCGACCCGCACTACGAGATCGAGCCGATGCTGAGGAACCGCTTCGAGGAGTACGGCGACGTCGGGTCGGTCCGCGACGGCATCCGCCGCCGCTTCCACATCCTGGTCGACGCTGCCGGCCTCGACGAGGAGCGGGCGCGCGACTGGGTGGTCGTGCGCAGCATCCTCGACGCGCACTGGGCCTTCGCCGACGCCGTCCGCGCCGATCGCGCGATGTCGGTCGCCGAGCGCGACCACGTGACCCGCTGCATCACCGTGGCCAAGGCCGTCCAGGGCTGAGTGGCGGGCCGGCCGTCACGCGTCCGGGGCAACGTGGCGGCGCCGCCGGGATCGAACGAAGGCCAGGTAGCCGGCCGCGGCACCTGTTCCGAGCGCCAGCGTTGCGCCGACCGAGGCGAGCGCGACCAACCGGCCCGCCTGCCGGACGCAGTCGCGGTCGATCGCCCAGCGGTTGACGGGGACCTCCCCGCCCATGAACCCGTCGCCTTCGAGCAGGACGACGTCGTAGGCGGACCCGCAGAACGTGGGCCCGGCCTCCGGTCGGCGGTCGCCGGCGTACTGACGTCCGATGTCGCTGTGGACGTCGTAGGTGAAGAGCCACGCAGACAGGGCCAGCAGCACGCCGGTCGCAGCGACCAGTGCGAACGTCCCGCGCCGTGCGTCCATGCGTCCCAGTCTGGGCGACCGACCTGACGGAAGCGGGGACGCTGGGTATCCACCAGCCGCAATGCCACCTCCTCGATCGTCGCGGCGGCCGAGCTCCGTTGGGGGATTCGCTGCGCGGGAAAGCTCTCGCAGGTGAGAATCGCCGACATGTCCCGGGTCCTTCGCGCGGCCTGCACCGCCGTGCTCTCGCTCGTCCTGCTCGCTCCGACCGTCGCCCATGCCGACCGGTGGACGAGCCCGGACGAGATCGGTGACGTCGAAGGCTGGACCTACGACCCGGAGCCGAAGCCGTGCGGCACCGACATCGAGGTCGATGGGTCGGACGAGTCGAACACCGACATCACCGGGCTGGCCGTTCGGCACTCGCGGCGCGCCATGATCGTCACGACCCGGTTCGCGGAGCTGGACCCGGACCTCGAGCAGTGGGTCTCGCTCTACGTCCGCTCGGACGGTGGCGGCTGGTGGCTCGACGTCGATCGCTACCAGACCCGCGCCGGGTCGTGGCGGGTGATGACGTTCATGGCGGAGGAGCCCAGGCTGCCGGATCCCGACGACGTCGAAGAATGCGGGATCGGGATCGTGTTGTTCGACGTCGGTTGCCGCACCGAGTCCCTGGTCGACTTCGACCGCGACCTGATCCGGCTGGCAGTGCCGCGCCGGTGCATGGGCAATCCCCGCTGGGTGCGGGTGGGTGCCGACGCGCACCGGTTCGTCGAGCCCGAGGACCCGGACGTCGAGAGCTTCACCGTGTTCTCCGACGAGTGGGACGGCGGCGCCGAGCTCTCCTACTGGATGCCCCCGTTCGGACCGCGCGTACGCGCCACGACGGGCGCCCTGGTCGGCGACCCGGCAGTCGCGGCGTCGACGCGGGGCCAACGGCGCCACCTCGTCGTACGTGACGGCGACATATTCGCGCGACGCTGACGCCGCCACCTGGGACGATCGCCGCATGCCCCGGCTCCTCTCCGTCAACGTCGGCCGCCCCAAGGACGCTGCCTGGGCGGACCTCGGGCGCACGTCGATCGACAAGCGCCCGGTGAGCGGACCGGTCGCGGTGACCGAGCTCGGCCTGTCCGGCGACCAGGTCTCCGACACCCGTCACCACGGCNTCCGGCGACCAGGTCTCCGACACCCGTCACCACGGCGGCGTCGACCAGGCGGTCTACGCCTACGCGCGTGAGGATCTCGACTTCTGGGAGGCGGAGGTGGGGCAGGAGATCCGGGACGGCCAGTTCGGCGAGAACCTCACGACCGAGGGGATCGACCTCACCCACGCTGCCATCGGCACCCGGCTGCAGATCGGCGAGGTGGTGCTGGAGATCGCCGCGGTGCGCACGCCCTGCAACGACTTCAAGTGCTGGATGGGGCTGAGCGGGTTCGACGAGACCGCGTGGGTGAAGCGGTTCGCCGCCGAGCGGCGGCCGGGCCCGTACTTCCGGGTCCTGTCGACCGGCACGATCACTGCCGGCGATGCCATCACGGTCGTGCACGAGCCGGCGCACGGCGTCACGGTTCGCGACATGTTCGTGGCCCTGACCCTGGACCGCAGCCGGCTGCCCGCGCTGCTGGCGATCGACGGACTCGCGGCGAAGGCGAGGCGGAAAGTCGACGAATATCTCGCTGGGTAGGGGGTTCGCTATCCCCGGCGGCGCGGGTGATCTAGGTTACGTCTTAACCCCCTTTCGGTCTCGGAAAGCGCATGAGGAGCGTCATGCCCATCACCCACGACACGAGTTTTCTCGACCGCATGCCACAGAACGTCGCGATCCAGTTCCTGGACCGCGTCGCGGCATCGGGTCCGAGGGAAGCATTCCGGTTCCCGCGCGGCGAAGCGTGGGAGTCGGTCACCTGGGCCCAGGCGGGCGAAGAGGTACGCCGCCTCGCGGCCGGCCTGCTCTCGCTGGGCCTTGCGCCCGAGCAGCGAGTCGGGATCGCCTCGTCCACCCGTTACGAGTGGATCCTCGCCGACCTCGCCGTCATGTGCGCCGCCGGCGCGACGACGACGGTCTACCCCTCGACCGGGGACGAGGACACCGCCTTCATCCTGGGCGACTCCGAGTGCCGCTTCGTCTTCGCCGAGGACGCCACGCAGCTGGAGAAGATCCAGTCGCACCAGGCCGAGCTGCCGGTGCTCGACAAGGTGATCTGCTTCGACGGGAGCCTCGCCGACGGTGAGTCCGTCCTGTCGATGGACGGCCTCGCAGAGCTCGGCGACGCCTACCTGGCCGAGCACCCGGACGCGATCGAGGCGGTCAGCAAGGAGATCCGGCCCGACCAGCTCGCCACCCTGATCTACACCTCCGGCACCACCGGCCGCCCCAAGGGCGTGCGCACGCTGCACCGCGCGTGGGTGTTCGAGGGCGAGGCGATCAAGGCGCAGGGCATCCTCAGCGAGGACGACCTCCAGTTCCTGTGGCTGCCCATGGCCCACTCCTTCGGCAAGGTGCTGCTCTCCACCCAGCTCGCGTGCGGTTTCGCGACCGCCATCGACGGCCGGGTCGACAAGATCGTCGAGAACCTCGGCATCGTGAAGCCGACGTTCATGGGCGCGGCCCCGCGGATCTTCGAGAAGGCGCACGCGCGGATCGTCACCATGCAGGCGGCCGAGGGCGGCGCGAAGGAGAAGATCTTCCTCAAGGCGTTCGAGGTCGGCACCAAGGTCGACCAGCTCAAGCGGGAGGGCAAGTCCGTCCCGCTGCTGCTCAAGCTGCAGCACCGGCTCTTCGACAAGCTGGTCTTCAGCAAGGTCCGCGAGCGCTTCGGTGGTCGGGTGCGGTTCTTCATCTCCGGCTCGGCGGCGCTCAACGCCGAGATCGCGCAGTGGTTCCACGCGGCCGGCATCCTCATCCTCGAGGGCTACGGCATGACCGAGAACGCCGCCGGCGCCACGGTCAACCACCCCGACGAGTACAAGATCGGCACGGTCGGCATGCCGTTCCCCGGCACCGAGGTGCGGATCGGCGAGGGCGGTGAGGTGCAGCTCAAGGGCCCGCACCTGATGGCCGGCTACCACAACCGCGACGAGGCCACCGCCGAGGCGATGACTCCCGACGGGTGGCTGCGCACGGGTGACAAGGGCGAGCTGGACGACGACGGCTTCCTGCGGATCACGGGCCGGATCAAGGAGCTCTTCAAGACCTCCGGCGGCAAGTACATCGCGCCGCCGGCGATCGAGGCGAAGTTCAAGGCGATCTGCCCCTACGTCAGCCAGTTCATGGTGTTCGGGGCCGAGCGCAACTTCGTGGTCGCGCTGATCACCGTCGACCCCGACGCGATCGCCGGCTGGGCCGCGGAGAACGACATGGCCGACGCCTCCTACACCGACATCGTCCGGTCCGAGAAGACGAGGGCGATGATCGGCGACTACGTCGACCAGCTCAACTCGCAGCTCAACCGCTGGGAGACCATCAAGAAGTGGGAGCTGCTCGACCACGACCTCACCATCGAGTCCGGCGAGCTCACGCCGTCGCTCAAGGTGAAGCGGGCCGTCGTCGAGACCAACAACAAGGACCTGATCGACGCCTTCTACGGCTGATCGTCCACCGCCCATCCGGCTGCTCGCCGCCGTTCGGCCTGCCCCGCTGGTTGAGGTGCGAGCGCAGCGAGCCTCGAGACCAAGGCACCTTGGTTTCGAGGCTCGTCGCTAGCGCTCCTCGCACCTCAACCAGCGGTGGCGGTGGCGGCGGGGTCGAACTACGACGGTCGACCGGCGGTGGCGATCAGCGCCCATCCGGCTGCTCGCCGCCGTTCGGCCTGCGCGCCGCTGGTTGAGGTGCGAGCGCAGCGAGCCTCGAGACCAAGGCACCTTGGTTTCGAGGCTCGTCGCTAGCGCTCCTCGCACCTCAACCAGCGGTGGCGGTGGCGGCGGGGTCGAACTACGACGGTCGACCGGCGGTGGCGGCGGGGTCGACCAGCGGCGGCGGAGTAGCGCCCGGTTCTGCGGCTGAGCACGGGCGGCTCACAGGAGCCGCACAGGCAAGCTGGCTTCACTGATCGCCATGACCAGTGATGCACACGACCATGTTCACGGGGAGCTCGAGGCGCACGACCTCGGCCTGCAGCACGACCTGTCCGAGCTGTCCGAGCAACGCGGGCGCGCCTGGGGCCGCCGCGGCCTGCTCAGCCTGATGGGCGGGATCGGGGTGGCCGCGGTGGCGGGCTGCGCCGCGAGCGACAGCAGTACGACGGCGAGCAGCTCGTCGAGCTCGAGCAGCAGCGCCGTCGTACCCCCTGGCGGCGGCACCGGCGGCACCCCGCCCGACGGCGGCGCGGGCGGCGACTCGGGCGTCGAGGTGGCCGAGGGCGAGATCCCCGAGGAGACCGCCGGCCCTTATCCGGGCGACGGGAGCAACGGGCCGAACGTGCTGACCGAGTCGGGGATCGTGCGCAGCGACATCACGACCAGCTTCGGCTCGGCGTCCGGTGTGGCCGGCGGTGTGCCGACGACGGTGCGGCTCCGGGTCTACGACCTGTCGGGCGAAGACATCACGCCGCTCGCCGGGTCGGCGATCTATCTCTGGCACTGCGACCGCGAGGGCCGCTACTCGATGTACTCCGACGGCGTCACCGAGGAGAACTACCTCCGCGGCGTCCAGGAGGCCGACGAGGACGGGTGGCTGGAGTTCACCACGATCTTCCCGGCCTGCTACTCCGGCCGCTGGCCGCACATGCACTTCGAGATCTACGAGAGCCTGGCCAAGGCCACCAGCGCCGACAACAAGCTGCGCACCTCCCAGCTGGCGATCCCGAAGGAGATCTGCGACGAGGTCTACGACAACGTGGAGGGCTACGAGCAGAGCGTCACCAACCTCGCCCAGCTCTCGCTCGACACCGACGGGATCTTCTCCGACGGCTACTCGCTGCAGCTGGCGAAGGTCACCGGCTCGGTCGACGAGGGCTACACGATGACGCTCAACGTCCCGGTCTGACCTGCGCCTGCGACAATCGTCGGGTGCCGTCAGCGTTGCCCGAGGGGGACCCCGCCCCGAGCGACGGCGCGCTTCCCGAGTCGGCCCTCGCCGGGCTCGGCAGCCGTCCGTTCGGCTTCTACGTGCACGTGCCGTTCTGCCGGGTCCGGTGCGGCTACTGCGACTTCAACACCTACACCGCCGAGGAGCTCGGCAGCGGCGTCTCCCGGGCGACGTACGTCGACCACGCCGTCGCCGAGGTCCGGCTGGCCCGCAGCGTGCTCGGCGACGTCGACGTGCCGGTGGCGACGGTCTTCCTCGGCGGGGGTACGCCGACGCTGCTGCCCCCGCAGGACCTCGGCCGGATCCTCGCGGCCGTCGACGACGAGTTCGGGCTGGCGCCGGGCGCCGAGGTGACCACCGAGGCCAACCCGGACTCCGTGGACGGGGCCTACCTCGAGCGGCTGCGGGAGGCCGGCTACAACCGGATCTCCTTCGGCATGCAGTCCGCGGTCCCGCACGTGCTCGCGACCCTCGACCGCACCCACGACCCGGAGCGGGTGCCGGGCGTGGTCGCCGCCGCCCGCGCGGCCGGTTTCGACCGAGCCGGAGGCGGGAGCATCAGCCTCGACCTGATCTACGGCACGCCGGGGGAGAGCGCGGCGGACTGGACGGCATCGCTCGAGGCGGCGCTGGCCTGCGAGCCGGACCACGTGTCGGCGTACTCGCTGATCGTGGAGGAGGGCACCGCGCTCGCCCGCCGGGTCAGGCGCGGCGAGCTGCCGATGCCCGACGACGACGACCTCGCCGACAAGTACGTCGCCGCCGACGACCTGCTCACCGCCGCCGGCCTGCAGTGGTACGAGGTCTCCAACTGGGCGCGCGACGACGGCGGCGGGGAGGCTCGGTGCCGCCACAACCTCGGCTACTGGGCGGGAGCCGACTGGTGGGGTGTCGGGCCGGGCGCGCACTCCCACGTCGGCGGGGTGCGGTGGTGGAACGTCAAGCACCCCGCGGCGTACGGCGACCGGCTCGCGGGCGGTGCCAGTCCGGCGCACGCCCGCGAGGTGCTCGACGACGAGACCCGCCGGGTCGAGCGGGTGCTGCTCGAGGTGCGGGTCCGAGACGGACTCGCCGATGACCTGTTGGACGACGCAGGCCGGGCGGCCGTGCCGGACCTCGCGGCTCGCGGACTGGTGGACGCCCAGGGGTGGGAGCAGGCCGGCCGGGTGGTGCTGACACGGAGCGGACGGCTGCTGGCCGACGCCGTGGTGCGCGAGCTCATCGGCTGATCGGCGATAGGGTTTCGGGCATGGTCGACCAGGAGCAGCCAGAGCCCGGCGAGGGCGTGACGCCGCCCACCGCCGTGCCGCCGCCCACGCCGTCCCCGACGCCTCCCACGGCGGCC
>NZ_JACEHF010000086.1 GCF_014180685.1 Nocardioides pelophilus
CGGCCGCCCGGGTCGGCGGCGCCGACGGCGTGCCGCGCCTCGATGCCGCCATGGATGCCGCGCTGCTACTCGCGGCGCTGGCCTCCCGGGCCGGCGACCGGGTCGACTTCATCGCCGGCGACCGCCTGGTGCGCGCCCGGCTCCGGGCCGCCGGGGCGCGCGACATCGCCGCCCGGCTGCAGGAGTCGATGGCCGACCTCGAGCCGGTCATCGCCGAGGCCGACTGGGACGCGCTCGCAGGCGCGGTCCAGGGCTTCGGCAGGCAGCGGGCGCTCGTCGTACTCCTGACTCCGGTGGAGCCGTCCGCGGTGCAGCAGGGTCTGCTCCCGGTGCTGCCGGCGCTCACCCGCCACCATCGGGTCGTCCTCGCCTCGGTCCGCGACCCCGAGCTCAACCGGCTCGCCGACGAGCGCGGCACCGTCGACCAGGTCTACGACGCAGCCGCCGCCGAGCAGGAGGTACGCCGGCGCGAGTGGACCACCGAGGTGCTGAACCGCCTCGGCGTGCAGGTCGTCGACGCCGACGCCGAGCACCTGCCGCCCGCGCTGGCGGACCACTACCTGGCGCTCAAGGCACAAGGGTTGCTCTAGTCCTGGGTCGCGACCCGGTCCTCGAGCAGGTCGGCGCTGATGTCGCCGGTGTGGCCCCGGCGGGCGGCCTGGCGGCCGAGCACGAAGACGTAGAGCAGGAACGCGACCTCGGCCAGCACGCCGATCGCGATCCGCGCCCAGGTGGGCAGCGGCGACGGCGTCACGAACGCCTCGATGATGCCGCTGACGAAGAGCACCGCGACCAGGCCGAGCGCGCAGGTGACGGCTGTCCGGCCGGCCTGGGCGAGGGCGACGCCCCGGCTGACGCTGCCCGGCTCGACCCACGACCAGAACAACCGCAGCCCGACGCCGCCGGCGACGAAGACCGCGGTCAGCTCGAGCAGCCCGTGGGGAAGGATCAGCCCCCAGAACAGGTCGGCCCGGTCGTGCCGGGTCATGATCGAGCCGATCACCGCGATGTTGAGGACGTTCTGGAACAGCAGGTAGAGGACCGGCAGCCCGAGGATCCCGAGCGCGATGCAGAGCGCAGCGACCCAGGCGTTGTTGACCCAGACCCGGGTCGCGAAGGCACTGGCGGCGTTCTCGCTGTAGTAGCTCTCGAAGTCGTTGTTGACGAGGTCGTCGACCTCGCCCGCCGAGAGCAGCGTCTGCTCGACCTCAGGGTGGTCGAGCAGCCACCACATCAGCACCGCGGTGAGGACGATGTTGCCCGCCAGGCAGCCCAGCCACCACCAGCGCATCCGGTAGAGCGCCGCCGGGAACTGCTCGGTGAAGAAGCGACCCGCAGCGCGCCAGCTCAGCACCCGCGCGCCCAGCATGGCGATCCGGGCCCGGCCCAGCAGGGACGACAGGTAGGCGACGACCTCCGCGTCCGGCGCCGACGTGCGGATCACCGAGAGGTGGGTGGCCACCTGCTGGTAGCGGTCGACGAGCTCGTCGCTCTGCGGTCCGCTCAGGCCGCGGGCCCGGACCAGCTGGTCGAGCCGCGCCCACTCGTGGGAGTGCGCGACGACGTAGGCGTCGAGGTCGATGCGCGGCACGGGCGCAAGAGTACGGCGTGGGGCCCTGGTTTCGAGGCTCGCTTCGCTCGCACCTCAACCAGCGGCGCCTAGAGTTGAGGTGATGTCGACCCAGCCCGTGGCCCGCTCGACGGCGGAGTTCGCGACCATCACGACCGACGACCTCGTCACCGGCGAGGGCGTCGCCCTCGACCTGCCGCCGGCCAGCCTCGGCCTGCGGCTGGCGTCGGGGCTGATCGACTTCGTCGTGACGCTGGTGGTCTTCTTCGTGAGCCTGATCGTGCTCTTCATCGCCACCGTCAACGTGTCGGACGCGCTGGTCGACGTGGCGGCGATCGCCGCGATCGTGGCGACCTTCCTCATCTATCCGACGGTCGTCGAGACGCTGACCCGCGGTCGGTCGCTCGGCAAGCTGGCGCTCGGGCTGCGCACGGTCCGCGACGACGCCGGCCCGATCACCTTCCACCACGCGTTGGTCCGCGCCCTGATCGGGTTCGTCGAGATCTACGCGTTCTCCGGGGTGCCGGCCTTCTTCTCGATGCTCCTCAGCCAGCGCGGCAAGCGTCTCGGCGACTACGCGGCCGGCACCTACGTCGTGCGCGACCGGGTCACGCTCCGGCTCCCGCTCCCCCCACCGATGCCCCGCGAGCTCGCGCAGTGGGCCCGCAGCACGGACCTGGCGACGCTGCCGACCGGCCTCGCGCTCGCCGTACGCCAGTACCTCGGGCGGCTGCCCACCCTGGACCCGCACTCGCGGCACCGCGTCGGCACCGACCTGCTCTCAGAGGTACGCCGCTACGTCGCGCCGGCGCCTCCCGCCGGCGCGCCCGTGGACCTCGTTCTCGCCGCAGTGATCGCGGAGCGTCGCGAGCGCGACCTCGCCCGGCTCCGGCGCGACGACGAGTTCCGCTCGCGGCTCGCAGCCCGGGACTGAGCGACCGACCCACCGCTAGGTTTGCACCGATGACTACCACCCGGACCGTCCAGCCGAGCACCCCGCTCACCGCCGTCGAGGTCGCCCAGGCGAGCGACGCGATCGACCGGATCTCCACGGCGTTCTCGAGTCGGGTCGTCGGTCAGGAGCGGACCCGTACGGCGCTCCTGGTGACCCTGCTGGCCGAGGGCCACGTGCTGCTCGAGAGCGTGCCGGGGTTGGCGAAGACGCTGGCGGCGTCGACGCTCGCGCAGGCGGTCAGCGCTGAGTTCTCCCGCATCCAGTGCACCCCGGATCTGCTGCCCAGCGACATCATCGGGACGCAGGTCTACGACCCGCGTCGCCACGAGTTCGAGACCCAGCTCGGGCCGGTGCACGCCAACTTCGTGCTGCTCGACGAGATCAACCGCTCCAGCGCCAAGACCCAGTCAGCGCTGCTGGAGGCGATGCAGGAGCGCCAGACGTCCATCGCGGGCACGATCCACCCGCTCCCCACCCCGTTCATGGTGCTCGCCACGCAGAACCCGATCGAGGAGGAGGGCACCTACCTCCTCCCCTACGCCCAGATGGACCGGTTCCTGCTCAAGGAGGTCGTCGACTACCCCGAGGAGCACGACGAGCTGATGGTGCTCGACCGGATCGGTGACGACACGCTCGGCCAGCACGCCGACAAGCTCGCGCCGGTCGCCTCCATCAGCGACATCGTCGACCTGCAGGCCCTGGTGCGCCGGGTCTACGTCGACCCGGCGATCCGCCGCTACGTCGTGGCGCTGGTGCGCGCCACCCGCCACGTCGGCCAGCTGCTCGGCCCCGACCTCGGGGCGTACGTCGAGTTCGGCGCCAGCCCGCGCGGCAGCATCTCCTTCTTCCAGGCCGCGCGGGCGATGGCCGTCATCCAGGGTCGCCACTACGTGATCCCCGAGGACATCCGCGAGCTGCGGCACGCCGTGCTCCGGCACCGGATCCACCTCACCTTCGAGGCACTGGCCGACCGGGTCCGGCCCGAGAGCGTGATCGACGCGGTCTTCCGCGCCGTTCCGACACCATGACGGGAGTCGTCCGATGACGGCCCACCTCACCCGCGTCAAGACCCGGCTCTCGATCCACGCCCACCGGAAGGTGCGCGGCCTCCTGCACGGCGAGTACGCCGCGATCCAGGTCGGGCGCGGCATCGACTTCAACGACCTGCGCGAGTACGTCCGCGGCGACGACGTGAAGGACATCGACTGGAAGGCGTCGGCACGCACCCGGACGCTGCTGATCCGCCGCTACGTCGCCGAGCGCAAGCACACCATCGTCCTCGCCGTCTCGACCGGGCGCAGCATGGCGGCGATGAACGACGCGCAGGTGTCGAAGCGCGAGCTGGCGGTGTTCGTCTCGGGCGTGATGGGCTGGCTCGCCGTCCGGCACGGCGACCTGGTCGCGCTCGTGTACGGCGACGCGCGCCGCCAGCACGCGCGCCCGCCCGACAGCGGCGAGGTCTACCTCGAGCGGCTGCTCGGGCTGGTCCACGACGCGATCACCCCCGACGGACCGGCGAGCGACCTGACCGCCGTGCTCGACTACGTGGCCCGCGCGATCCGCCGCCGGACGATCCTGGTCGTGGTGTCCGACGAGACCCACGTGTCCGACGAGCTCGCGGAGTCGCTGCGCCGGCTCACCGCCCAGCACGAGGTCCTGTTCCTCACGATCGGCGACCTCGACCCGACGCTCGCCGCAGGTGCGTCGACCAACGGCCACGGCGCGGCCCCCCCGGCGGCTGGTCGACGTCGACGCCGGCACCGAGGTCCCCGGCTGGCTGCGCGGCGACACCCGGCTGCAGCAGGAGTACGCCGCCCTCGTGGCCGGTGAGGAGTCCCAGCTGCGCCGCCGCCTCGACCAGCTCGGCGTCGTGCACGAACGGGTCCGGGACACCGAGTCCGCGATCTCCGCCGTCTTCCGCGTCCTGGAGAGGCACCGCCATGCCCGCCGGCGATGAGTTCACCGGCCCGGTCGCGTACGGCGACCGCTGGCTGTGGATCGCCCTGCTCGGCCTGACCCTGGTGGCCCTGTACTACCTCGCGGTCCTCTGGTTCACCCGCGAGCGCCGGGTCGGAGCGTCCGGGTGGGAGCGCGCCGACGTGCCGTCGGCCCGACAGCAGCACCTGGAGCGGATCGACCGGATCGAGGCGGAGGTGCGCTCCGGCCGTCTCGCCGCACGGGAGGGCCACCAGCAGCTCAGCGAGACGGTCCGCTCCTACGTCGGGGCGGTCAGCCCACTCCCGGCACCGACCATGGCGCTGGCCGACTTCCGCCGCGAGGCGCCCCGGGCCCTCACCGACGCGATCGAGCTGATGTACCCGCCGGAGTTCGCTCCCGACGAGGTGGGGCAGGCGCAGGAGCGGTTCGACCAGGCGGTCCTCCAAGCGCGGCAGCTGGTGGCGTCGTGGAGCTGACCTGGATGACGAGCGACAGCGAGCTGAAGTGGCCGTGGCTCGTCGTGCTGCTCGCGCTGCTGGTCGTCGTGCTGCTCGCCGGGTGGGTCCGGATCTGGTGGGGGCGACACCCGCGCGACGCGTCGTACGTCGCCCATGCGAGCAGGTTGCGGTCGCTCCCCCGCTACCGCATCCTGCTGGTCCGCCGCCGGCTGCTCGGCGGCTTCGGCTCGGTCGCCGCGCTGGTCGCCTGTGCCGGCGGCATCGTGCTCGGCGGCCGGGTCCAGGAGACGCAGGTCATGGACCGCGACGAGGCGGTGCGCGACATCATGCTCTGCCTCGACGCGTCGGGGTCGACCGCACCGTGGAACGTCGACGTGGTGCAGGAGTTCCGCGACATCGTCGAGGGCCTGGAGGGTGAGCGGATCGGCCTGACGGTGTGGAACAACGCCGCGCTGACGAAGATCCCGCTGACCGACGACTACGGGTTCGTGCTCGACCGGCTCGACGAGGCCGAGGCGGCGTTCGCGGGCTGGAGCGAGATCTATCTCAGCGAGGAGTTCGCCGACTACACCGCCGGCACGCTGAGCGAGGAGCGCGAGTACCAGTCGTCCCTCGTCGCCGACGGCCTGGTCTCCTGCGTGCAGCGCTTCGACCGGCTCGACGAGGACCGCGGCCGGGCGTTGGTGCTCGCCACCGACGGCGAGCAGCGCGGGCGCGGCATCTACGACCTCCGCGAGGCCGGCGAGTACGCCGCCGCGGACGACGTGGTCGTCCACGTGATCGCCAACCCGGGCGAGCCCGACCGCGACGGCGACATCGACGGGCTGCAGGCCGCGGCATCGACCACCGGGGGCACCTTCGCACAGCTCGGCACCGGCGGTTCGGCGGAGGACGTGGTGGAGGAGATCAACGAGCTCGAGGCCGCCAAGATCGAACGGCCGCCGTTGGTGCAGACCCTCGACGAGCCGCGCACCGGCCAGGTCCTGTCCGCGCTCGGTGTCGGCCTCCTCGGCCTGGTCTGGCTCGCCCAGGGCCTGATCACCCTCGCCGGCCGGCGGGCGAAGCCGTGAGCACCGCCCTCGTCCTCGCCCGCCGGGTCGCGATCGTCGCCGCCCTCGTGGTCGTGCTGCTGCAGCCCGGCTTCGGTACCCGGGCAGCCCCCGGCCAGGTCGCCGACATCGAGATCCTCGTCGTCGTCGACCGGACCCGGTCGATGGCCGCCCTCGACTACCAGGGCGGCCCGCGGATCTACGGTGCCCAGGCCGACCTGGCCGCGCTCGCGGAGGCGCTGCCCGGCGCCCGGTTCGCGTTGCTGACCTACGGCGCCGACGTCGCGCTGGAGCTGCCGTTCACCAGCGACACCCTCACCTTCGGGACGGCGGTCGAGACCCTGCGGCTCGAGGGACCCTTCGACGGCAGCGGCTCGGCGGCCGACCGGCCGCTGGACGCGATGCGTGACATCCTCGAGCGTGCCGACGAGCAGCACCCGGACCGCCGCCGGATGGTCGTCCTCGTCGGGGACGGCGAGAACACCACCGGGAGCGACCAGCGCTCGTTCGAGGAGCTCGAGGACCTGGTCGACGGCGGCATCGTGCTCGGTTACGGCACCGACGAAGGCGCCCGGATGCCGGAGGCGGACGACCTCTCCGAGGACGACGGCTACGTCTACGACCAGGACCGCAACGAGGACGCGATCTCCCGGATCGACGAGGACAACCTGCAGGCCATCGCCGACCAGCTCGCCATCGACTACACCCACCGCACCGCGCCCGGCGGCATGGACGCGATCGCGGCCGACTTCGAGGCGACGTACGCCTACGACGAGAGCGACGGCGCCCCGGCCGAGCACGACCTCACCTGGGTCTTCGGCCTGCTCCTGCTGGCGCTGGTGCTGCTCGAGCTGCGGTCGTGGTGGCGGGCGCTGTGGACCTCGCACACGGCGCTCCAGCCCGCCCGGAAGGAGGTCGCCTCGTGACCCGCACCCGGCTCCGCGTCGTCCTGGTCCTCGCCGGCATCCTGCCCGCGCTGGTCGCCCTGGCGTTCGCCGCGAAGGCGGTCACCATGCTCTCCCACGACCGCGACGGTCGCGGCCAGTTCGACGACGCCGACTACCTGGCCGCAGCCGACGAGTTCGCGGCCAACCGCTCGCTGAACTGGTTCCAGCCGTGGATCGCGGCGTTCGACGAGGGCGCCGCCCGGCACGCCGAGGGCGACCTGGACGAGGCGATCGAGCTCTACACCGTGGCGCTCGAGGACGTTCCGGCCGAGGACGAGTGCACGGTCCGGATCAACCAGGCGCTCGCCCACGAGTCGCTCGGCGACGCCGCGCTCGAGGCAGGGGACGCCGACGAGGCCATCGGCCAGTGGCAGGCGGGCATCGACGTCCTCGCCGAGGGCCGCTGCCCGACGGACTCCGGCCGCGGCGAGGACCAGACCGAGGACGCCGCAGCCGTCGACCAGCGCCTGCGCGACAAGCTGCAGCAGCAACAACAGCAGCAGGAAGAGGAGGAGAAGGACGAGCAGCAGCAGGACCAGCAGCAGAGCCCGCAGGACCAGCAGGAGCAGCGTGAGCAGGAGCGCAAGGAGCGCGAGCTCGAGGAGCGCAACGACGAGGCCGTCGAAGACGGCCAGGAGTACGAGGACTCCAACCGCGAGCGCGACTTCTCGCAGTACCACTGGTGACCGGCGCCGACGCCGGTCAGCTGTCCGTCAGTCGCCGAACGCCTCGTCGTACGCCGCAGCCATCTCGTCGGTGTACGGCCCGCTGAGACCGCAGGTCGCCACCTGGTCGCCGTCGGCACTGACCAGGTAGCGCTTGCCCTCCTCGAAGGTGATGCCACCTTCCAACAGCACCTCGGGCCTACCCGCGGTCAGGACGACCACGTCGGCGCCGGTGTCCCCGCGGTACCAGTGGTCGGGCACCAGCCGCACCGTGTCGCCCTCCACGTCCTCGACCTCGGCCGAGAAGGCGACCTTCAGCGGCGCCAGCACCTCGGGCGAGAACTCGACGCACATCTGCATCGCGTTGGGCTCGGGCAGGCTCAGTGCCAGCTCCTCGGGCCGCTCGGCCGCCACGGCCTCGTCCTGCCCGTTCCCGCCGTCGTCGTCCTGGGTCAGCGCGAAGGCGCCTCCCCCGACCGTCGCGACCACCGCGGCGGCGGCCGCCGCCAGCACCCAGGTACGCCGCCCGCGCGGCTGCTCGTCGTTCGTCTTCGTCATCGTGGCCTCCGCCAGGTCGTCGATCCACGAGTCAGCGGGTGCTGCGTCCCGCGCACGATCGGCAGCCCGCATCCGGGCCTTCAGCTCCTGCTCGTCCATCACCGCCTCCTCCCGTCACCCGGTTCCTGTCCGGCACCGTCCCCGATCTTTCGCTCCAGCTCCTCCGCCAGTCGCTTCTTGGCCCGGTGCAGCCTGATGCTCACGGCGTTGGGCGTCATCCCGGTGACGGTCGCGATCTCCCGCGGCGCGAGCTCCTCCCACGCCCAGAGCATCACCACCTCGCGGTCCACGCGCGGCAGCGCCGCCAACGCGGCCCGCAGCTCGGGATGCTCGTCGTCCTCCGCAGGCGGGCGCGGCGGGTCGAGCCGGCCGATCCGCTCGACCAGCCCGAGGTGACGGCGGGCGGCCCGCCGGGCGTTGGCCAGGCAGCCGCGCGCGACGGCGTACGCCCACGGCAGCGGGTCGTCGGCCGGTACGTCGTCGAGCCGGCGCCACAGCACGAGGAAGGCGTCCGCCAACACGTCGTCGACGGCCGCCGGATCCACCCGCCGTACGACGTAGCGCCGCAGCGGTTCGCCGACCTCGTGCGCCAGGCGGGTGAAGCGGATCTCCCGCTCGGCATCGGACACGGTCTCCACACTCCCACCCTGTCCGGCAGCGGGACGCTCCTTTCACGATCGTCGGCGTCGGCGGATCCGAGCCGTGATCGCCCGGTCGGCGACCTGGTCAGCCTCGCCGAACGACCTTGGGTCCGACCACCGACCGCACCATGCCGCGACCGTGGGGCAGGACGACCCGGTAGGTGTCGCCGAGACGAGCGGGCGGGAAGTAGGCCCGCGCGACACCGCGCCGCGACACGTGGGCTCGCTGGTAGAGCCGCCACTTGCCGGCCCGCTTGACCTGGTACCGGACACTCATCCCTCGGATGCTCGTGGCCGGAGCGATGCGAACCGTGGCGACGGCGCCGTCGCGGGCATTCGCCAGACTCGTGGTCGCCCGGCGGCGGACGCCCACCTTCACGACCGAGGACTTCGAGCCGTACCACCGGTCGTTGGCGGACGACGTTCCGCCCCGATAGGCGATCCGGAACCAGCCAGAGCGCCGGATGATCCCCTTGCCCTCCCAGAAGATCTGGTGGTTCTCGTAGATCGTGTGCCAGCTGTCGCCGCGATCGTAGGACACCTGGATCCGAGGGTTGCCGGGCCGGATGATCCCGACATCCGAGTCGGTGCCGCCAGTGCAGTCGGCGTCGAGCTCGCCGATCAGGGCGCCATACCCACCCCACGTGAGCGTCATCGACCTCGGCATCGGCTGCCACGGCGTGTTGGGGGCGAACCGGGTGACGGTCCAGTGCGCATTCGTGGTGCAGGTCGCGTCGGTGGCGGTGGCCGGCGCCGCGACGACGCCGCTCAGGCCGAAGATCGTGGCGAGGACCAGCGCGGGTACGACGACGGTGCGCCGGATCGCGCCGGCTCGGAGGATGCTCACGAACACCATCATCCCGGGGCGGGCGCGGAGCCAAACACCCGGCCGCGGCCGCTCACCCGACATGCCACAGGGCCCCTCGCCGAAGCGAGGGGCCCTGTGGGTGTTGCGTCGATGCGGACTTCGTCAGAAGTCCATGCCACCCATGCCGCCGGACGGGTCGCCGCCCATGGCGGGCGCCTTCTCCGGCTTGTCGGCCACGACGGCCTCGGTGGTCAGGAACAGCGCGGCGATGGACGCAGCGTTCTGCAGCGCCGACCGGGTCACCTTGGCGGGGTCGATGATGCCCTCGGCGATCATGTCGACGTACTCGCCGGTGGCCGCGTTGAGACCGTGACCGGGCTCCAGGTTGCGCACCTTCTCGGCCACGACGCCGCCCTCGAGACCGGCGTTGATCGCGATCTGCTTGAGCGGTGCCTCGATGGCGACCTTGACGATGTTGGCACCCGTGGCCTCGTCGCCGGTCAGCTCCAGCTTGGCGAACGCCTGGGTGCCCGCCTGGACGAGCGCGACGCCACCGCCGGCGACGATGCCCTCCTCGACGGCCGCCTTCGCGTTGCGAACGGCGTCCTCGATGCGGTGCTTGCGCTCCTTGAGCTCGACCTCGGTGGCCGCGCCGACCTTGATGACGGCCACGCCGCCGGCCAGCTTGGCGAGGCGCTCCTGCAGCTTCTCGCGGTCGTAGTCGGAGTCCGACTTCTCGATCTCGGCGCGGATCTGGTTGACCCGACCCTCGATCTGACCGGCGTCGCCGGCACCTTCGACGATGGTGGTCTCGTCCTTGGTGATGACGACCTTGCGGGCCTGGCCGAGCAGCTCGAGGCCGGCGGACTCGAGCTTGAGGCCGACCTCCTCGGAGATGACCTGGCCACCGGTCAGGATCGCGATGTCCTGCAGCATGGCCTTGCGGCGGTCACCGAAGCCCGGGGCCTTGACGGCGACGGACTTGAAGGTGCCGCGGATCTTGTTGACGACCAGGGTCGAGAGAGCCTCGCCGTCGACGTCCTCGGCGATGATGATGAGCGGCTTGCCCGACTGCATGACCTTCTCCAGCAGCGGCAGCAGGTCCTTGACGCTGCTGACCTTGGAGTTGGCGATGAGGACGTAGGGGTCCTCGAGCACCGTCTCCATGCGCTCCGGGTCGGTGACGAAGTAGGCCGAGATGTAGCCCTTGTCGAACCGCATGCCCTCGGTGAGCTCGAGGTCGAGGCCGAACGTGTTCGACTCCTCGACCGTGATCACGCCCTCCTTGCCGACCTTGTCCATCGCCTCGGCGATGATCTCGCCGACGGTGGTGTCAGCCGCGGAGATGGACGCGGTGGAGGCGATCTGCTCCTTGGTCTCGATCTCCTTCGCCATGCCGAGCAGCTGCTCGGACACGGCCTCGACGGCAGCCTCGATGCCGCGCTTCAGACCCATCGGGTTGGCACCCGCGGCCACGTTGCGCAGGCCCTCGCGGACCATCGCCTGGGCGAGCACGGTCGCCGTCGTCGTACCGTCACCGGCGACGTCGTCGGTCTTCTTCGCGACCTCCTTGACCAGCTCGGCGCCGATCTTCTCGTAGGGGTCCTCGAGCTCGATCTCCTTGGCGATGGAGACACCGTCGTTGGTGATCGTGGGGGCTCCCCACTTCTTCTCGAGCACGACGTTGCGGCCCTTGGGACCGAGGGTGACCTTGACGGCGTCGGCGAGGGTGTTCATTCCTCGCTCGAGACCGCGCCGGGCCTCCTCGTTGAAAGCAATCAGCTTCGGCATAACTCCTGCGATCCTTCGCATTAGAGATGTCTGAGGGCCCGGATCGTCGCCCGCGACGGACGGCCAGACCGATCCGGCGGACCCTTCCCACCGACGCTGCTGACCTCGACTCCCCGAGCCGGGGTTTCTGTCACTCTCCCTAGGAGAGTGCCAACGTCATGTTTAGCACTCGACCCCTGAGAGTGCAAGCAGCGGGGGCGGTCTCAGTCCGGCGACGCGGGCAGCCGCAGCGCCCGCAGGTCATGGCTCAATCCGTCCACGGGTTGACCAGCGTCAGGTCGACGCCCTCGAAGCCGCTGACGTTGCGGGTCGCCACGGCCGCCCCGTGTGCGCGCGCGATGCCGGCGATCATCCCGTCCTCGACCGAGATCGGCCTGCCCATCGCCTCGCGCTGCGCACGGATTGCGGCGTACTCCGTTGCGGCAGGAGCATCGAAGGGCAGCGCCGCATCGCCGACGCTAACGATCAGCTCCGTCACAGCGGTCTCCAGCCCGGACCGCCGACGACCCGTCGGCAGACGGGCAACGCCGTACTGAAGCTCCGCGATCGTGACCGCCGTCAGCGCAGCGGACGCGGCGTTCGACTCCACCCACTCCAACACGTGGGGATCGGGTCGCTCGCGCAACGGCTCGGACCAGACGTTCGTGTCGAGGATGATCACGAGATGTCGACGGCGCGCGGCAGAGATCGCTCGGGCAGCTCGAGTTCATCTCCCCGGAGGTCGCGGGCAGCCGCGAGCCACGCCGTGACGGCCGCACCGCGGCGCACGGAGCTCTCGAGGATGGCCCGAACCTCGGCCTCCATCGACCGACCGTGAGCTGCGGCCGTCTTCTTGAGCGCGCGCTGCACATCGGGCGGAACGTTGCGCACCGTGATCGTCGCCATCTGCACCCTCCTCGCCAGATCTGCTGTCAATGCTAGCGCTTTCGGAAGCGAGCAGTCTGCCGGGAGTCGAAGAGCACGGTGGTTGGAAGGTCTCCACCTGATCGGGCAGCCGACCAGTCACCTGGTGACTGACGGGCTGCCGGATCACACCTTCAGGCGCTCGGCCACCAGGTCGGCGAACGGCTCCGCGATGCTCGGGTCGACGTCGAGGTAGAGGCCCGGCTCGATCAGCTCGAGCTCGCTGAGCACCCAGGCCCCGTCCCAGAGCATGAGGTCGACGCGGGCATACGCCAGATCGGCGTCGCGCAGCGCGGCGGCCACGCGTACGGCGTGCTCGGCGACTCTCGCTCGATCCGGGTCGAGCGGGACCGGCCGGCTGCTGCCGCCGTACATCTCGTGCACCCGCACCTCCCCCTCGGCACCGGCGGCCACCGACTTGTCGACCTGCGCGACGGCGCGGCCACCGAGGACGTAGACCGAGGTCTCGCCGGCGGTGCGCACCGACTCCACGAGCGGCTGCACCACCCAGGGACCCGCGGCGAGGTCGAAGAGACTCCAGTCGTCGAGTCCCGACACGACCACGACGCCGCGGCCGCCGGCGCCGGTGCGGGGCTTGACCACGACCGTGCCCCAGCTCTCGAAGGCGGCGGCCAGACCCGTGATCAACGTGTGGTCGTCGAGCAGCGCCGTCGGCACCACCGGCAGCTCCTCGGCGAGCTCGACCAGGTAGGCCTTGTCGGCGTTCCACGCGAACACGTCGGCCCCGCTGAGCAGGGGCGCGACCTGCTCGACCTCCCGCGACCACGCGAGGAACGCGGGCAGTCGTCGGTGGTAGTCCCAGGTCGACCGTACGGCGACCAGGTCGGCCGCTGCCCAGTCGACGTCCGGGTCGTCCCAGCAGACCCACCGGGCGTCGATCCCCCGCTCCGCGAGCGCAGGCACCAGGACGGCGCCGCCGGGCTCGCCGTCGGGCATCAGGTTGAACGTGACGAGGAGGACCGTGGGCACCGAGGCACCCTACGCGGGCGTCAGCCGGCGCGCGTGGCGACCGTGAGCAGCACCGCCGCGTCGGTGACCGCCTCGAGATCGTGACGGTGCGGCGGGATCAGGAGGTAGTCACCCTCCGCGCCGGCCCAGGTCTCCTCGCCGGCGTGCAGCCGGACCTCACCGCTGAGGACCTGGAGCGTCGCCTCGCCCGGCGCGTCGTGCTCACCGAGCGAGCGACCGGCAGCGAGCGCGATCACCGTCTGGCGCAGGTCGTGCTCCTGCCCGCCGTGCACGGTCACGGCCGCGCGCCCGCTCGACGCCGCTCGCGCGGCTTCGACCTGCTCAGCGGCCAAGGTGGTCAGCGATCGGCTCTCCATCGATCCATCATGGCAGCCACGTCCAGACCCAGGCCCTCACGCGGTGGCGAGCACCGTCTCCGGCTCGTGGGTGACCGGGAAGTTCACCGAGGCCGCGATGAAGCAGTTCTCACTGGCCTCGCGATGGATCGCCCGGGCGAGCTCGACCTGCGTCGGGTCGGTGATCGTGACCCGCGGCCGCAGCACCACCGACGTGAAGTGGCCGCCCTGGCCGACCCGGCTCATCGTCCCGACCGGCGCGTCGGCGTACGCCGTCACCACGATCCCGTGGTTGACCGCCGAGTGCAGGTAGGACAGCAGGTGGCACTGGGACAGCGCCGCGAGCAGGAGCTCCTCCGGGTTCCACCGGCTGCCGTCACCGCGGAACGGGACGTCGGAGGAACCGAGCAGGTCGGGCTTGCCGTCGGCGGTGAGCAGGCAGTCGCGGCTGTAGTCGCGGTAGCCGCTGGTGCCGGTCCCGAGGTTGCCCTGCCAGGTCACCCCGAGGGCGTAGTGGTGGTCCGTCACCGGGCCGGTGCGGCTCAGCCGCCGGCGACCGCAGGGATGACCGAGATCTCGGTGCCGTCCGGGGTCGGCGTCGCGAGGTCCTGCTGGAAGCGGACGTCGTCGTTGCCGACGTAGACGTTCACGAAGCGGCGGAGCTTGCCGTCCTCGTCGAGGATCCGGCCCTTGATCCCGGCGAAGTTCGCGTCCAGGTCGTCGAGGACCTCGGCCAGGTTGGCGCCGGTGGCGCTCACCTCGGACTCGCCGCCGGTGTAGGTGCGCAGGATCGTCGGGATCCGGACACTGACGCTCATTTCGCTGCTTCTCTCTCTCGTGAGGTGCCGGCTCGTTAGAGGCCGGTGGCCTTGAAGGCCGCGTACGACGGCGCGATGGTGGCTGCCGGACCGACCTGACCCGACACCGCGTCGAGGGTCTTGAGCCCGTGGCCGGTGTTGATGACCACGGTCTCCTTCGTCGGGTCCAGGACGCCGGTCTCGACCAGCTTCTTGGTGACCGCGAGCGTGGTGCCGCCGGCCGTCTCGGTGAAGATGCCCTCGGTCCGCGCGAGCAGCACGATGCCGGCACGGATCTCGTCGTCGGTGACCTCCTCGACCGCACCGCCGGTGCGGCGGGCGATGTCGAGGACGTAGATGCCGTCGGCCGGGTTGCCGATCGCGAGGCTCTTGGCGATGGTGTCGGGCTTGACCGGACGGATCGCGTCGGTGTCGGCCTTGAACGCCGTGGCGACCGGGCCGCAGCCCTCGGCCTGCGCCCCGAACACGCGGTACGGCTTGTCCTCGACCAGGCCGAGCTTGATCAGCTCCTGGAAGGCCTTGTCGACCTTGGTCAGCTGCGAGCCGGACGCGACCGGGATGACGATCTGGTCGGGCAGGCGCCAGCCGAGCTGCTCGGCGATCTCGTAGCCGAGCGTCTTGGAGCCCTCGGCGTAGTAGGGCCGGACGTTGACGTTCACGAACGCCCAGCCGTCCTCCTCGCCCGCGATCTCGGAGGCCAGCTTGTTGACGTCGTCGTAGTTGCCGTCGACGGCGACCAGGTTCTCGGTGAAGATCGCCGAGTTGACCTGCTTGGGCTGCTCGAGGTTGCTCGGGATGAACACCACGGTCTTGATGCCGGCCCGGGCGCCGGCCGCGGCGACCGCGTTGGCGAGGTTGCCGGTCGAGGGGCACGCGAAGACCTTGGCGTCGAGCTCACGGGCAGCGCTGAGGGCGCAGGCCACCACGCGGTCCTTGAAGGAGTTCGTCGGGTTGGTCGAGTCGTCCTTGACCCAGAGGTTGTCGATGCCGAGCTCGCGGCCGAGGTTGTGCGCCTTGAGGAGCCGGGTGAAGCCGGGCTCCATGTTCGGGCTCTCCTCGATGTCGGAGGGCACCGGCAGCAGCGCCTTGTAGCGCCAGATGTTGCGCGGGCCGGCCTCGATCTCCTCGCGGCTGATCGCCGGGAGCTCGTAGGCGACCTCGAGCGGACCGAAGCACTCCGGGCACGCGTAGAAGGGGCCCAGGCCGACCTGGTGGCCGCACTCCCGACACTGGAGGGCGACGGCGTTGCCGAACGCTCCCTCACGGGGGCCGGCGACCGGCTCGACCTGACAGTCCTCGGTCACGACAGTGCTCACGGTTCCTCCTTCTCATCTGCCCCGGCACGTCCGTCGCACCGGGTCGGATTTGGCACCGTGTTCCACGTCCGTTCCCCGGTCGGTCTGGATGGCCGGGAGGCGGAGGCTCGTGGCGGTTGCCGGGACTTCATAGGGCCGTTCCCTCAGTCCCTCTGGATGAGCGGTTCCCAAACTATCGGCAGGCTGCGTCTGACCACGAATCGGAATCCCGACATGCGAGATCCCTGTCCACGATCCGAGATTGCGGAACTGCCCTGTCGATCGCGGGCGAGCTCGCGCGTCATGGCCGTGACAGACCGGACCGACAGAGGAAGGATCCCATCATGACCACGTACGTCGTACTGCTGCCCGGGAACGAGGACGAGTGGGAAGCCGCGACCCCTGAGCAGCAAGCAGCCGTGTTCGCGAAGCACGAGGAGTTCAGCCGGGCGCTGGCCGAGCGCGGGCACACCGTCGCCGGCGGCGCGGAGCTGACCCACTCCCGCACCACCCGGAAGGTCGGACGGGAGGCCGACGGCCGGGTCGTCGTCACCGACGGGCCCTACGCCGAGACGGTCGAGCAGCTCAGCGGCTTCTACGTCGTCGAGTCCGACGACCTCGACGACCTGGTCCAGGTGTGCGCGATCCTCACCGAGCCCGGCAGCGCGCCGGTCGAGGTGCGCGCCGCGGTCGACCACAGCGGCGAGGCATGAGCTGACCGGCGTCGGTACGGCGCTCGACCGGGCGCTGCGCGACGAGTGGGGCCGGTTGCTGGCCCTGCTCGTCGCCCGCTTCCGCCGGCTCGACCTGGCCGAGGACGGGCTCGCCGACGCGTTCGAGGCGGCCGCGCGCACGTGGCCCACCGAGGGGGTCCCCCGCAACCCGGCGGGCTGGCTGCTCACCGCGGCCCGCCGCCGGGTGCTGGATCGGCTCCGGTCCGAGGAGGCGCTGGCGCGGTCGATGCCGCTCCTCGCGGTCGACGCCGAGCTGACCGCGCAGGCGCAGCAGGTGCTGGCGGACCCGGGCGACGTGCTGCTCGACGAACGACTGCGGCTGGTGCTCCTCTGCGCGCACCCCCGGCTGTCGCGGGAGGCCGCCGCCGCGCTCACCCTCCGCCTGGTCCTGGGCATCAGCACCGACGACATCGCGCGACTCTTCCTGCAGAGCACCCCGACGATGGCGGCCAGGCTCACCCGGGCCCGGAAGAAGCTGGCGGGCGAGACGTTCGCCGTCCCGACGGGCGCCGACCTCGTCGACCGGGTCGGCGTGGTGGCCGAGGTCGCCTACCTGGCGTTCACGGCCGGCTACGCGCCGGGCTCCGGTCCCGACCTGGTACGCGCCGAGCTCGCCGGTGAGGCGATCCGGCTGGTGCGGGTGCTCCGCACCGTGCTGCCGTACGACGACAGCGAGCTCGCCGCGCTCCAGGCGCTGATGCTGCTCCAGCACTCGCGAAGGGACGCGCGGATCGCCGACGGCCACCCGGTCCTCCTGCCCGACCAGGACCGGTCGCTCTGGCACGGTGCCGAGATCGGCGAGGCGCTCGACCTGCTGCGTCCCCTCACGGCGGCCCCGCCGGCGCCGTACCTGCTGCAGGCGCTGATCGCGGCCGAGCACGCGATCGCGGCCGACCCCGCCGACACGGCGTGGGACCGGATC
>NZ_JACEHF010000087.1 GCF_014180685.1 Nocardioides pelophilus
GCTCGCACCTCAACCAGCGGCGGGCGCCCGAGGCTCGCTTCGCTCGCACCTCAACCAGCGGCGGGCGCCCGAGGCTCGCTTCGCTCGCACCTCAACCAGCGGCGGGCGCCCGCGCGGGGAGCTCCGCGTAGCCGCCGCCGACCCGCTCCGCGACCGCCCGCAGCCGGGCGCGGGTGATGTCGGCGACCGTGCGGTAGCCCGCGAGGTCGGCGTTGGAGCCCGGCCGGACGGGCTCGGCGCTGTTGACGGACAGGCAGGTACGACGCCCGCCGTCCGCCGCGTTGGCGAGCGCGACCGCGTGCCCGGTGGTGCCGCTGCCGGCGAAGTAGTCGAGGACCCGGACGTCCGGCGGCATGGTGTCGAGGATCCGCCGGACCAGGCCGGTGGGCTTCGGCGACTCGAAGACGTGGCCCAGGATCTCCTTCAGCTCGGCGACCGCGGTGTCGGTCGAGCCGATCTCCTCGGCGAGCCAGATCGTGCGCAGCTTCTTGCGGCGCGCGCCCGCCGCGGGGTGGCGCCAGTCCCGCTGGAACACGTCGACCCGGCTGCCCGTCGCGCCCCGGACCCAGCGGCACACCAGATCGTCCGGCCGTTCGTCGATCCGCGGACGGGACCAGCGCCAGACGGCCGGCGACCCGTCGCCGAAGACCGGCTTGATCTCGACCGCGCCGGGGAACGGCGCCGTCCGGACCTCGCCCGTGTCGGGGTCGCCCCAGATCGCGAAGTGCAGGGTCGGCGCACTGAGCGGGTTGAACTTCTTGTTCGTGTTGCGCAGCGGCAGCCGCCGGTAGCGACGCCCGTCGTCGGCCACCAGCGGGAAGTCCGCCTCGACCACCAGGTCCGCGCTCGACGCGTCCAGCACGCAGGCCCGAGGGTCCTTCGCGTAGACCAGCAGGTACTCGTGCGAGGTCGCGAAGCCGCTCCCGAGCTGCCGGCCCTTGGCGTTGAGGTTGACCACGACCTGCGCGAGGAAGGCGCGCTCGCCGTACACCTCGTCCATGAGCAGGCGCAGGTGCGCGGCCTCGTGGTCGTCGATGCTGACGAAGACCGCACCGGTGTCGGCGAGCACCCGTCGGCCCTCCTCCAGCCGCGGCCGCATCATGTCGGTCCACGCCTGGTGCCCGGCGAACTGGTCGCGGTAGGCGAACGCGCTCCCGGTGTTGTACGGCGGGTCGATGTAGATCAGGTCGTACGACGCCGGCGCCAGCTCTGCGAGCACGGAGAGGTTGTCGCCCTCGGCGAAGGTGTTGCACGGACCGGTCGACACGCGACCATCATCCCGGACAGCGCGGCGGGATTTCTTAACCTAGAGCCCATGCGTCGCCTGCTGCCCGAAATCGTCGTGCTGTCGATCCTGGCGACCGCCGGTGCCCTGGTGTTCGTCAACGACACCGATCCCTCGGACCGGCCGCCTGCAGCCGAGCAGGCCGCAGCGCCGGGCAACGCCCCCCAGCTCGGTCCCACGCCGGACCCCGACGACCCGCACACCTGGCAGACGTCCGACCAGGTGCCCGGTGAGATCGCCGCCCCGCTGGTCCCGGGGCAGCGGGCGATGCTCGGCCGGACCCTGCGCTTCACCTACGAGCCCGTGCCCGGGGTGAGCGTCACCGCCTGGGACGCGCGCACGCGCCGCGGCCCGGTGCGCTACTTCGTCACCCGGGTCAAGTGGAACGCCCCGGGGATCACGATCGACTACGCGAAAGGCAAGCGGGTCCGGCGTACGCAGACCGTCACCGACATGCTGTCGCGCACCCCCGACGCGGTGGCCGGCATCAACGGCGACTTCTTCGACATCAGCGACACCGGTGCGCCGCTCGGGCTAGGCCACGAGCGGGGCGGCGTGCTGTGGAACGCGATCGACTTCGGCTGGAACAACGCGCTCTCGGTCAACACCAACGGCCGCTGGCACGTCGGGCAGGTGCCGATGGTGGCGGAGGTGCGGCGCCGCCCCGAGATCGCGATCACCAACTACAACTCTCCGCGGGTCAAGGTCGGCGGGACGGGCATCTACGACTGGCGGTTCGGCAGCTCGGCCGGCTACGGCTGGACCGACGGGCAGCGGCGACAGGTGCGACTGGTCAAGATCGTCGACGGCCGGGTCGTCGCCAACCGCACCGACCTCCCCAACGGCACCCGCATCGACGGCACCTGGCTGATCGCGCGGGGCGACCACGCCGAGGACAAGCTGCAGGGGCTGCGGGTCGGCACCCGGGTGGGCCTGCGCTACCACCTCGACGGCGACATCGCGATGGCCATCACCGGCAACACGGTGCTCCTGAAGAAGCGCCAGGTGCTCGCGGTCGACGACAGCGAGCTGCACCCGCGTACGGCGGTCGGCGTCGACCGCGACACCAAGGAGCTGATCTTCCTCGTGGTCGACGGGCGCCAGGAGTTCAGCCGCGGCTACACGATGGTCGAGCTCGCGGTGATGCTCCGGCGGCTCGGCGCCGAGGACGCGCTCAACCTCGACGGTGGTGGATCGACGACCCTCGCCGCGGTCCGCGACGGCAAGCTCAAGGTGCTCAACTCACCGTCCGACGGTGCACAGCGGGCGGTCCCCAACGGCCTCGAGGTCATCTACAGGCCGCCAGCGTCCTGACGCCTTGGTTTCGAGGCTCGCTGCGCTCGCACCTCAACCAGCGGCGGTGTCCTCAACCAGCGGCGCGGGGCAGGTCGAGCACGGCCACGCTCGTGACCGGTGCGAAGCACTCGTAGTGCGGGTCGACGATCTTGCCCGGCATCACGACGAACGCTCCGTCGTCCTGGGTGACCGTCGCTGACGGGGGCACGTCGCAGCCGATCGCGATCACGGCCACCCCGACCACCCGGTCGTCGGCCGGTTCGACCGCGTCCACCGCGTCCTGCAGGTCACCCGCCAACGACGGAGAGGTGAACTGCTCCAGGTAGCGCGCGAGGTCCCGGTCGTCCTCGATGAGGGTCGCCTCGGCCGCCACGTCCCCGTCCGCGGCGGTGCCGGACACGATCGTGACGACCCGCGGGTCGCCGGCGGTCGTCCGCACCTCGCTCGCCGGGTCGTCCGCGCGGTCTTCCGGTTCGTCCCCGCAGGCTGCCAGGGCAGCCACGAGAGCGAGGGCGACCACGGATCCGAGAGATGCCTTCATGATGGTTGGGACGGTACCCAGAAGTGATCGGTTCCCTACCGCGGCAGACTGACCCCGTGCGCCGTACCTTCTCCCGGGCCGAGCTGGAGTCCTTCCGCGACGCCGTCGTGCCCGACCTGCTGCCGACCCGGCCGGAGCACGACCTGCGGCTGCTGTTCGTCGGCATCAACCCGGGACTCTGGACGGCCGCGACGCGGACCCACTTCGCGCACCCGGGCAACCGCTTCTACCCGGCGCTGCTCCAGGGCGGCGTGATCACCGAGCCGATCGACCCCGCGGCCGGCATGACCGACGAGGAGCGCGACCGGCTGCGCGCGCGGGGCATCGGCATCACCAACCTCGTGCCACGGGCCACGGCCAAGGCGTCCGAGCTCGGCCGCGCCGAGCTGGAGGAGGGCGGGGCGGCGCTGGTGGCGCTGGTCGAGCGGCTCGCCCCGCGGGTGGTCGCGGTCGCCGGCATCACGGCCTACCGGACCGCGTTCGGCCGTCCGAAGTCGGCGATGGGGCGGCAGCCGGACCGGCTCGGAGGCGCCGAGCTGTGGGTGGTGCCGAACCCGAGCGGCCTCAACGCGCACGAGACGGTGGCGAGCCTGGCGACGGCGTACGGCGAGGTGGCCCGCGCCGCAGGCATCCTCCCGTAGGTCGAGGAGGTCGAGGAGGTCGAGCAGGTCGCGCAGGTCGAGGAGGTCGAGGAGGTCGAGGAGGTCGCGCAGGTCGAGGAGGTCGAGGAGGTCGCGCAGCGACCGTCACGAGACCGGATCAGGGAACGGTCCGGCTGACCTCGACGCCGTCCTTGTCGTACTGGATGCTGTAGGACCGGCCGAACTCGTCGCTGGCGCTCGTGTAGAACCACGCGCCGCCGGGCTCGTCCGGCTTGGAGATGAAGACGTAGCAGTCGTCGGGGGTCGCTCCTTCGGCGAGCTCGAGGATCGGGTCGCACATGCCGTCGATCACCGCGGGGTCGATCGTCTTCAGGTCGAACCTCGGGTCGGTCGACGTGCCCTTGCTGTAGTTGTCGTCGAGGTCGCCGCCCCGCCAGTTGTAGTTGAGCTCGCGGGTGTCGTTCGGGTCGTTGGTGTAGGGCACGTCGACGATGATGTAGTCGGTGTAGAGGCCGACCCAGAAGACCTCCGTGCTGCCGTGCTCCTCCTCGAGCTTGTCGACCAGCTCGCTGAAGTCGTCGGGGTCCTTGGCGTCGATGCCGCCGATCGAGCCGATCCCGCTGTCGACGGCGGAGAAGATCGCGATCGCCGCAGCCACGCCACCGGAGAGCACGACCATCGCGATGATCACGAGGATCAGCTTCGAGACACCGCTGCCGCCCGAGTGCACGATGATCGTCGGGGAGTAGCTCTGCCCGGCGCCGCCGTACGGCACCCTAGGGGTGTCGCCGTACGGGACCGGGGGTGGGTCCGCCGGGGGTTCCGGGTCCGGGGTGGAGTCGCCCTCGTACACACGCCACTTCTCCGGGGGATCCGGCTCATTCGCCATGGTGCGCACCGTAAAGCACGAGGCGTCCCCGAGCCACCACCCGATCGGATCATCTCGCGGCCCAGCCGTCGTTTGAGACGACGTTGAGACGATTGTCCCCTGTCCTGCCCCCGCCCCGCGGCCTACGTTCGCTGGCGAGGCAGAACTAGGTCGCGCCGCGGCCGGAAGGGGTCACCATGGGATTCTTCAGCAAGGCCAAGGACGCGCTCACCGGCCAGGCGGCCGCCGCACAGGCCGCGGCCCAGCAGGGCCAAGGCCAACAGCCCGGCATGGTGCACGTGCAGGGCGCCGGCCCCATCGACCCGGCGGTCATGGGCGGCCCGTCGACCCGCTCGGTCGCGGAGAACGACCCGATCTGGGAGCCGATCAACGGCGTCTCGCTGCAGGACTACGCCGACTGGGCCCGGGAGGCACAGGCCCGGGGCGTCAACGACGAGGCCGGCCTGATCACCATCGCGGGCGAGAGCGGCGTCTCCGCCGCGGACGCGAAGGCCGCGCTCGACGGCTGGGTCGCCCGGATGGGCCAGTCGATGGCCGTCGGACAACAGTTCCGCAAGTTCCTCGGCTACTGATTCGGACGGCCCTCCATGGGACTCTTCGGCGACTGGGCGCGCATGTACAAGGCGAACCAGAAGCACCTCGAGCAGCAGGGCCGGCCGTCGTCGTACCTGGGACAGCTCGCAGACATCCCGGACCGGATGAAGGAAGCGGCTGACAACACCGACCTCGGGCTGCGGATGTCACGCCATCTGCAGCTGACCAACGGCGAGGGGCTGCCGGCGGTCGCGACCGTGGGCGGGTCCTGGCAGGTCGGCACGTACGCCGGCACCTCGCCCGTCGTCCGCATCCAGGCCCGGGTCGAGCGCGCGGACGGCATGGAGCCCTACGTCGTGACCTGCGACCACGTGGTCGCCGCGATGCACCTCGGCCGGATGCAGCCCGGGGCGACCCTCGGGGTGATGGTCGACCCGCTCAACCCGCACGACTTCGCGATCGACTGGATCCGCACCGGCCAGCTCGGTCCCCCTCCCCCGGGCTCGACGCCCGGACCCGGCGCACCGGGAGCCCGGCGCGAGATCTGACTCCCCGTGTTAATGCGTTAGGCCGGCGCGGATCCACGGATCTATCCTGGATTGGCCGCTGGGGATGACCCCGGCGCGCCACCGAGAAGGAGCATGACGTGGGCATCTATCGCACCCAGATCGACGCGAACCGCAACGCGGTTCGCGCGCTGGCTGCTGCCCACCGCTGCCCGGAGCTCGGAGGCCGGACGCTCGAAGGCCGGAAGCTCGCAAGCCGGGAGCTGTTCGGATCGCTGGAGCCGCCTGGGTAGGTGCACCTCGCACCCGCACGCCGGGCCGCTTCAGCGCATCCAGTCATCAAGGACTGACGCCGCAGAAGCGGCCCGTACGCATTTTTCCACCCACTCCCCATCGCCCCGACCACAGAGGAGGTGAACGGCGATGACTGCACGGAAGACCACCCTCCACGAGGACCGGTTCGACACGAAGGGCGTGACGATCGCGTTCACCGCGCCGACCCCGCAGGACCCGACGCTCGCCTGGGCGTGCGCGGACCACCCGGACCCGGACCTCTTCCACCCGACCGACGACGCGGACCTGGCCGCGGCGCGGGCGATCTGCGCCGGCTGCCCGGTGCGGGAGCTGTGCCTCGAGCTCGGCCTCCGGCGGGACGAGTACGGCGTCTGGGGCGGCGTGCTGCTCGAGAACGGCCAGCCGCGGTCCGGGGTGCCCCGGAAGGGTCGGCCCCCGAAGGTCGGTTCCGCCGCCTGACGGCCGCCGGGCTACACCAGCCCGGTGGCCGTCCAGGCTCCGGCCTCGACGACCAGCGGGCCGTCGCCGTACTCCTCGCGCAGCGCGCCCACCAGGCCGGCGCGCTCGATCTGGTTGAGACCGTTGACGTAGGCGCCCGCCGGACCGACGCCGAGCGTGAACGGCTCCCACCAGTCCTCGAAGGTGGCGAAGGTCAGGCGCACCGTCAGCAGCGTCTCCTCGACCTCGCGCAGCCCGGCCCCGCCGAAGAGCCGGGTCAGGTCCCCGGCGCTCGAGCCCGGAAGGGCACCCTCCCCCACCGCCGCCGGGTCGTAGCGCTGCACGACCCGCCAGAAGCCCGACAGTGCTCCCGTCCCTCCGACCGAGTGGTCCCACACGCACGCGGAGACCCGGCCGCCCGGGACGGTCACCCGCGCCATCTCCCGCACCCCCGCCGCCGGGTCGCTCATGAAGTGCACGACCAGCTGAGCGAGCGTCGCGGCGAAGGTGTCGTCGGCGAACGGCAGGTCCTCGGCAGTGGCGCGGCGTACGTCGGCCGAGGGGTACGCCGTCGTGGTCGCGGCCACGAAGGCCTCGACCGGCTCGACGGCGCTCACGGCGGCCTCGCCCTGACGTCGGGCGAGCTCGCCGGTCAGCATCCCGGGACCGCAGCCGACGTCGAGCACCCGCGCTCCCGGCGCGACACCGGCCAGCCCGAGGTCGGCGAACGGCGCGGAGAGCGGAGCGGAGAAGCGACCCATGAACCGGACGTAGGAGTCGGCCGCCACGTCGAACAGCGTCATAGGCCGATGGTGGCACCGGGACCGACGCCGGACCATGGCCCGATCAGGGACCCCCGGGCCACCCGATCAGGCCAGGTGGCGCGCAGCGGTACCTTCGGCTGCGTGGACACCCCGCGGCGCGCCTGGCTGATCTGGGGCGTCGGGTTGGCGATCTACGTGACCGCGGTCTTCCACCGGACCAGCCTGGCGGTGGCGGGCCTCGCGGCGACGGACCGGTTCGACCTGTCGGCCAGCCAGCTCGGCACGTTCACGATGCTGCAGCTGCTGGTCTACGCCGGGATGCAGGTGCCCGTCGGCCTGCTGGTCGACCGGTTCGGCCCGCGCACCGTGCTGACCGCGGGCGTGGTGACGATCAGCCTCGCGCAGGCGGGGTTCGCGCTCGCGACGTCGTACCCGGAAGCGCTGGTGGCCCGGGTCTTCGTCGGCCTGGGCGACGCGATGACCTTCATCTGCGTGCTGCGGCTGGTGAGCAGCTGGTTCGGCTCGCGGCAGATCCCCCTGGTGACCCAGCTGACCGGCAGCACCGGCCAGATCGGGTCGATCGCCGCCGCCGTACCGATGACCTGGGCGCTGTCCGAGCTGGGCTGGACGACGGCCTACCTGCTGTCGGCCGCCACCGGCCCGGTCCTGCTGGCCGCCCTGCTGCTGGTCGTGCGGGACACCCCGCAGGAGCGGCACCACCGCGGCCACCCGATGTCGCGGCTCACCCTGCTGGCCACGCTGCGCGCGTCGTGGGCCCAGCCCGGGACCCGGCTCGGCTTCTGGGTGCACTTCACGACACCGTTCAGCGCCCATCTGCTCGTGCTGCTGTGGGGATTCCCGTTCCTGGTGCTGAGCGAAGGCCTGTCGGAGACCGTCGCCGGCCTGCTGCTGAGCCTGATCATCGTCGCGGTCGTCGCCTCCGGCCCGGTGCTGGGCTGGGTGGTCGGCAACCACCCCTGGCACCGGTCGACCGTCGCCCTCGGGACCATCGCGGGGATGGTGGCGACCTGGACCGCCGTGCTGGCCTGGCCCGGTCACGCTCCGCTGTGGCTGCTGGTCCTGCTCATCGTCGCGTGCGGGATCGGCGGGCCGGCCTCGATGATCGGCTTCGACGTCGGCCGGACGTCCAACCCTCCGGACCGGATGGCCAGCTCCACGGGCATCATCAACGTCGGCGGCTTCGTCGCGGCCGTGGTCGCGGTGTTCGCGGTCGGTGCGGTGCTCGACCTGATGACGCCGGGGTCGTCGGACTACACGCCCGTGGCGTTCCGAGCGGCGATGAGCGTGCAGTACCTCCTCTGGGGTCTCGGCGCGGCCCAGATCTGGCGCTACCGCACGCGGGTCCGCCGACTGCTCGGCCGCGAGGCCGTCGAGGGCGGCTCGACGATGGTGGGCTGATCCCCTACGAGAGGACGCCCTCGCGGCGCGCGTCGGCGACCAGCGCCCGCACCTTCGCGGGGGTGCCGCAGCCCTCGTCGATGAGCTCGTTGCGGCGCTCAGCCCACTTCGCACCGAGGTCGGCGCGGACCCGCTCGCCGACCTCCTCGCGGGCCGGGCTGAGGATGGTGAGCTCCTCCTCGGCGATGTGGTGGGCGATCAGGTTGCTGAGCTTCTCCACGGCATCGTCGAACGCCTGGGTGTCGGTGCCCTTCAGCTCGAGTACGGCGAGGAGGGCCTCGTTGCCCTCGGCGTGCTCCTCGTGCCCGTGCTCGATGTCGTCCTGGTCGACCTCGCTGGACCGCCGCCGCAGCACGGGGTAGACCAGCTCCTCCTCGGCCTCGCCGTGCGCGATCAGGACGTCGGCGAACGCCTGCCGCACGGCGTCCCGGTCCTGCGACGCGTCGCGCAGCTGCGCCAGCAGCCGCTCGAACAGCCGGTGGTCGTCGGTGATCAGGTCGATGACGTCACCCGCAACGGGGCGACCGAGCTCGATGGCATGGTTCATGCGGTCCAGGTACCCGCTGCGTCGCGGGCCGATCCCCCGGTGTGGTCAGCCCCACTCGCACGCGACGTGGTCGCCGTCGGCGTCGAGCCCGTGCGGGTCGGAGCCGGTGACGCTGATCGGACCGTCCACGTCGGAGCAGTCGACGTCCGGCGGGTAGACGGGCACGCACGGGCTGTAGCCGGGCGCGCAGCCCGAGGGCTGATTCGGCGCGAACCGGCGCGGCGCCGGAGCGCAGGTGAGGTTCGGCGCTCCCCGGTCGGCCTTGATGTACGCGGGCTCCCGGGGATGGAAGCCGTAGCCGTCCCGCGAGTCGTAGCGCGCGATCGCCAGCCCGTCCTCCAACAGCCGCAGGCCCGCGTCGAGCGGGCCGAGGTCGACGTACCGCAGCAGCCGGTCGTAGCGGTCGCGGTCGACGTCGCCCTCGCCGAGGGTGACCCGTTCGCCCTCGACCAGTGCGACCAGCCGGTCCCGGGCCTTCTCGTAGCCGCACTCACCGACCTCCGGGGTGTCGATGCCGAGCAGGCGCACCCGCTCGCCGTTGCCGAGCTCGAGGGTGTCGCCGTCGACCACCCAGGTGACCAGGTACGTCGGGCCGGACCGCTGCCCCGGCCCCTTGTCGCGCCCCTTGTCGCGCCCCTCCTCGCGCGCCTGCTCGGCCCGGTGCTCGCGCCGTTCCTCGCGCCGTTCCTCGCGGCGGTCCGCGGAGCCGGCGAGGTCGCTGCAGGCCGCGACCGGCAGGCCCAGCACCAGGGCCAGGATGGCCGCACCCGCTCGTCGCATGTCGAAAGTACAGGGCGAGATCGCGGCCGAGACTGCCGAATCGGTGAAGATGGCTCGGATTGACTAGGCACGACGTGGCAGGCTCGCCCCGTGACCGAACGCAACGTCCTGGGCGGCGGGCTCGAGCCGTGCGGCACCGATCCGATGACCGGCTTCTACCGCGACGGCAGCTGCTCGTGCGGGCCCGACGACCAGGGCCTGCACGCGGTGTGCGCGGTGATGTCCGAGGAGTTCCTCGCCCATCAGAAGGCGGTCGGCAACGACCTGTCGACCCCGCGCCCGGAGTGGAGCTTCCCGGGGCTGAAGCCGGGAGACCGGTGGTGCGTGGTCGCCGTCCGATGGCTGCAGGCGTACGGCGACGGCGTGGCCGCTCCCGTCGTCCTCGCGTCCACGAACGAGCGGGCGCTCGAGGTGATCCCGCTCGCTGCGCTGCGCGAGCACGCGGTCGACGTACCCGACGACCCGGGCAGCCTCTCCACCGAGTGACGGCCGGAGGGTCCGGTTCGCGCAGGCGCTGAGCCGTCGGCGCTCACCAGGCGGCCGTGACCTTCGGGCGCCCGAACGGGGACCTTGTGCCATGGGAATCTCGCCCCGTTCGGCGCAGATTTGCCAGCAGGAGAGCACCCGCACGCAAGGAGACGCTCATGTCCGGGAACTGGAGCGGGAGGCACCGCCGAGGCACGGCCGCGGCGCTCGCTGTCGCCGCGACGCTGACTGCCGGCCCGATGACCGCGACTGCCGGTCCGACCGCGGTGGAACACCAGCAGGGCGACGTCGCCCGCACGACGATCGACGTGGGCCCGGTCCGATCGGTGCGTCCCCCCAGCCGGAGCCGGATCTCCCGCGTCGCGCTGGTCACTGACAGAGCCGGCACGACCACCGTCGTGTGGGACGGGAGCGGCCGCGTCTCGACGGCGCGGAACCGCCCCGACGGCAGTTGGCGGCCCCCGGTCGCGCTGGGCTACGGCGCCCTGCCGGACGCGGTCGTCGACGGCCGCAACCGGGTGACGGTCGTCTGGCGCCGCCGCAACGCGGAGGACCTCGCCACCCGGCGGTGGGTGCGTGGCGCTTGGGAGCCGGTCGCCCACCTGACGCAGCCTCGCGACACCGAGATCCACGTGTGGCCGTTCCGCATCGGCGTCAACGCCGAGGGTGACACCGTCGTCGTGTGGAACCGCAAGTACGGCCCGTACGACGTGAACACGTGGGACCGGGTCGAGGCGGCGTACCGCACGGACCGCGGCGGCTGGGGGGCGCCGGTCGTGCTGCGCAGGGACTACGGGTTCGTCCACGCGGCCTTCGTCGACGAGGAGGGCGGGGCAAGCGTGTTCTACGACGCCGACGGGCTGAGGCTCCAGCACCGGGGGACGGGCGGCGCCTGGCAGCCGCCGGCTCAGCTGCGCTTCGGCGGACGCTTCGCCGGGGCGGCCGCAACCCCCGACCGTCACTTCGTGGTGAGCATGCTCGATGACGCGGAGGTCGTGGCACACGAGAAGCTGCCGGGCAGCTCCTGGCTGCGCGGCGTCGTCGCCGGCGCGGTCCNGCTGCCGGGCAGCTCCTGGCTGCGCGGCGTCGTCGCCGGCGCGGTCCTGCCCTACGCCCAGGTGGCACCGGTGGTGGTCGACGGCCGCGACCGAGCCACGATCGGCTTCGCCGCCGCCGACGGTTCCGCTTCGGTCGTACGCCGGGTTCCGGGATCCCCGTGGACGGCGCCCCGGGCCGTCTCACCCGCCGACGTGGGCGCCCGGAACATCCGGCTCGTCCGAGGACCCCAGGGAGCGCTGGCGCTGGCGTGGGTCTCGGGACCGTCGGACCAGCCGCGGCTCTGGGTCGCCACCCGGTTCGCCGGCGAGTGGTCCACCCCGGTGCCGCTGACCGGGCCCCGGACCCGGGAGGTCCCGGACGTGACCGCGGCCTTCGAACCCGACGGCGACCTGGTCGTGGTGTGGACCAGCTGGCTCCGACGCAGCCGCGACTTCCAGCTCCTCAGCCGGACCGTCAGCAGGGTCCCGGCAGGATGAGCGGCGGTGGAGCATGACCACGTCGGGCTATCGACCGCAGCCGCCGGAACGCCCTAGGCTCCAGCCCGTGGCCGTGTCGTTCTATGAGTGGCGCAACCCGCGCATCTCGTTCGACGTGCGGTTGGAGCGCCTGGCCGACCTGCCCGTGAACTTCTTCGCCAACCGCCGGATGCTCACCGTCTCCGCGAAGCGACGGCTCTACGACCAGGGCCGGTTCGGGGTCGCGACCGTGCTCCGCGCGCCGCGGCGGGTGGGCGGCGCCGCGGTGGGCGGTGAGGGAATCGGCCGCTTCAAGGTCCGGATCGAGTCGGTCTGGTGGCGCACGTACGACGTCTGGGTCACCCAGTCCTTCAGCCTCGTCGAGTGGGGCCTGCTGCAGACCGGCGCGCTGGTCGAGTGCCGGGTCGACCCGCACAAGCCCTGGCGGGTGCTGATCTGCGCACCGGAGCCGCAGGCCGGCTGATCGAGCCCGCGGCGAGGACGAGTCCCGCGTCGGTTGTGCGGGAATCGCCCGACAGCGATAGCGTCCGAAGAGATGGACACTCCCCCGGATCAGACTGAAGACCCGCTGGCCGATGTCGCCGACACGATGCGCGCGGAGGGGTACGTCGTCGTACGCCCCCAGTCCGGCGCCATCCTGGTCGAGGGCCGCTTCCTCAACCCCGAGCGGATCGCGCTCCGCGCGGCCGGCGAGGCCGGCGACGCGGCCATCGCCGCGTGGGCGATCAGCCGTGAGAACGACTGGACGCTCGTCGCGTGGAACCGGCCGGACCTGGTGACGATCACCCAGCGCGGCGCCGCCGCACCGCGGTGGCGGCACCGGCGGCTCCCGCCCGCGATGCGCCCGGACGCCCAGACCTTCCTCGAGGGCGGCGCGTCGCCCCACGACATCGTGACCACGCCGAAGCACCGGCCGACCGATGCCGCGCGCGACGTGCTGGCCGCCCTCGACATCGCCTCGCCCGAGCCTCCGGGCTGGGTGCCGCCGCCCCCGCCGCCGGTCGTGGTTGCGCCCGTGGCCGCGCCGAAGCCGCGCCGCACCCGGGCGGCCGCCGCGCCGCGCGCCACCGCCGTGCGCAAGCCGGAGCCGGTCACCAAGGTCTGCCCGACCTGCTTCATGGCCCTTCCTGCGACGGGGATCTGCGACAACTGCGGCTGACGGGTGCCACCATCAGCACATGACGCACGAACCTGCCCCGCAGGAGACCTTGACCATGCGCGTCATCGTCAACGTGCTCGTCACCGCGATCATGGTGGTCCCGTTCGTGCTGGTCGGCGCCGGCCTCTGGCTGCTCGCCCAGCGACAGTTCGGCGAGAAGGTCGAGGCGGAGGTCATCACCTGCGACTTCGACATCAGGTACAAGACGTCGTCGCAGCACTGCACCGCCCGGTGGACCGAGGACGGCGTCGAGAAGATCGGGCCGATCCAAGGCTCCGGTGACCACGAGGTCGGCAAGACCATCACCGCCACCCTGCGCGGCGACGAGCTCTACAGCCGCTCGCTCACCCTCCCGTTGATCCTGCTCGGCCTCGGCCTGCCCCTGCTCGTCCTGCCGATCCTGTGGTTCAAGCGCCGCCTGTCCCGCCCCTCGACCCCGCAGGGCGAGCAAGGCGTCCGTTGACCCCGTCGGTCGAGGAGGTCGCGCAGCGACCGCTCACCCCCGTCGATCGAGGAGGTCGCCCAGCGACCGCTGACCTCGTTGGTCGAGGAGGTCGCGCAGCGACCGCTCACCCCGTCGATCGAGGAGGTCGCCCAGCAACCGCTCACCCCGTTGGTCGAGCAGGTCGCGCAGCGACCGCTGACCTCGTTGGTCGAGGAGGTCGCGCAGCGACCGCTCACCCCGTCGTTCGAGGAGGTCGCACAGCAACCGCTGACCCCGTCGGTCGAGGACGTCGCACAGCAACCGCTGACCCCGTCGGTCGAGGACGTCGCACAGCAACCGCTCACCCCGTCGCTCGAGGACGTCGCACAGCGACCGCTGACCCCGTTGGTCGAGGAGGTCGCGCAGCGACCGCTGACCCCGTTGGTCGAGGAGGTCGCGCAGCGACCGTCACGAGACCCCTGATATCATCGATATCGTGAGCGATTCGATGGTCGTGCGAAAGCTGCCGGCCGGCCTTAAGCAGCGGCTGCGCGTTCGCGCGGCGGCGCACGGGAGGTCGGTCGAGGCGGAGGTGCGCTCGATCCTCATGGACGCCGTCTATGCCGATGACTTCGTCGTGACCTGGCTCGAGGACGTCGCCACCCTGACGCCTGGCGAGGAGCTCGTCGTTCCCGAACGCGGCCACGGTCGTGAGCCGGTGCCGTTCGAGTGATCCTGGTCGACACGAACGTGTGGTCCGAGACCACGCAACCCGATCCCGCTCCCCAGGTCTTGACGTGGCTGCTCGAGCACCGCGACCTCCTGGCGATCTCGTCGATCACGGTCGGCGAGCTCCTGCTCGGCCTCACGCTCATGCCCGACGGCCGCCGTCGCGACGAGCTCGCTGAACGCGTCGAACGTCTGATCGCGAACAGCCGTGGCCGCGCCTACTCCTACGACGAAGCTGCCGCGCGATCCTTCGCCCGCATCGCTGCTGACCGTCGGGCCGCTGGGCGACGGGTCGCGAAGCCCGAGGACGCCGTGATCGCCGCGATCGCGCATGCCAACGGGCTCTCGGTCGCCACTCGCAACACCGGCGACTTCGAGGACATGGGCGTCGACCTCATCGACCCCTGGGGCCAATAGCCCGACCGCTCAGGCTCCCCAGTCGATCAGCCGCTGCGCCAGCTCGGGACCGGCGTCCTCCTGGAGGAAGTGCCCGGCCTTGATCCGGTCGTGCGGCTGACCCTCGGCACCCGGGACGTGCTCGATCAGTGCCCGGTCCGCCTTGCCGAGGATCGGGTCCTTGGCGCCGAAGACGCAGAGGAACGGCTTCTCCCACTTCCCGAGCGCGTCCCACGCGGCGCGGTTGGCCGGCACCGCCGGGTCCTTCGGGCTGGTCGGCACGAGTCGCGGGAACGCCCGCGCGCCGGCCTGGTACTGCGCGCTGGGGAACGGGGCGTCGTACGCCGCCTTCACCTTCGGCGGCAGCTTGTCGACGCACGCGAACCCGACGATGAACCCCGCCGGGAAGACCGGCGTGAAACGGGCGAAGGTGCGCCAGCCGCGGAAGCCGAGCGACACGCCCTGCTGGGCGGTCGGCAGGAACCCGTTGCCGACCATGATCCGGCTGAAGCGGTGCTCCTGCTCGGCCGCGATCCGCAGTCCGATGAGCGAGCCCCAGTCCTGCACGAACGCGGTGATGTCCTGCAACCCGAGCCGCTCGATCCAGGCCGTGACCCACTCGACGTGGCGCAGGTAGGTGTAGTCCTCGACCCGGGTGGGCTTGTCGGACTTGCCGAAGCCGATCAGGTCGGGCGCGAGCACCCGGTGCCCGGCGGCGACCAGCGGCGGGATCATCGTCCGGTAGAGATAGCTCCACGTCGGCTCGCCGTGCAGGAGCACGATCGGCGGTGCGCCGCGCGGGCCCTCGTCGACGTAGTGCATCCGCAGGGACTCGGTGTCGGACGCCGCGACGTCGACGTAGTGCGGCGCGAACCGGTAGCCGGGGAGGTTGTCGAACCGGGAGTCTGGTGTGCGGACGACGTCCATGTCGGTGAGCCTAGAGCCAGCCGACCGCTACGGTCAGCGCCATGCCCCAGGTCGTCGTCGGCGCGATCATCGTCGACCACCCCGAGCGGCCGTCGTACGTCGTCGCGGCCCGCCGCACGAAGCCGGCCGGGCTCGCGGGCCGGTGGGAGTTCCCCGGCGGCAAGGTCGAGGCGGGAGAGACGCCGGAGAGCGCACTGGCCCGGGAGGTCCTCGAGGAGCTGGGGGTCGAGATCGAGGTCGGAGCGGAGCTGGCCGGACCGGACGGGGGTTGGCCGATCTCGGAGAAGTACGTGTTGCGCCTCTATCTCGCCACCGTCGTCCTCGGCGAGCTGCACGAGAGCGCGGACCACGACGAGCTGCGCCGGCTGACCGTCGACGAGCTCGACACCGTCGACTGGCTGCCCTCGGACCAGCAGGCGCTGTCCGCAGTCAGGGCGGCGCTGAGCACCGAAGCGCGCGAATAGGGCGTACCTTGGCAGGAGAGCTCAATTGAGGCGCGCTCGCCACTCGGCGTCGGAGACCTCCAGTCGGACCAGTCCGGTGACGTGAGCCCCGTCGGCCCCACTCCCGGGCCTGGGAAGGCCTGTCATGAGGCTCGACCGCATCTCGCTCCGTGTCCGAAGCACGTCTCCCCCGCGAACCGCCCGCTCGCATCGCCGGGCCCGCGCGCCCGGCACCGGTCGCGTCCGGCACGCACTGCTGTCGACGTCCGTCACGTTGCTGATCACCGGCCTCGTCGTCCTCGCTGTCACCGTGGGCCGGTCGCCGGCCGCGTTCGCGGCGCAGCCGGCGGTGGGACTGGGGACCGCGACGTCGTTCGCCGTGCTCGCCGGGACCACGGTCACCAACACCGGCCCGACGATGGTCTCGGGCGACGTCGGGGTCAGCCCGGGGACGGCGGTCACCGGCTTCCCGCCCGGTCAGGTCAGCTCCGGAGTGATCCACGCCGCCGACGCGGTGGCCCTCCAGGCGCAGGACGACCTGACCACGGCGTACGACGACGCGGCCGGCCGCTCGCCCGTCGTCGACAAGACCGACGACGACCTCGGCGGGGAGACCCTGGTGGCCGGCGTCTACCACGCCAACACCGGCCTGTCCCTGACCGGCACGGTGACCCTCGACGGACAGGGCGACCCGTCGGCCGTCTTCATCTTCCAGGCGGGCTCCACGCTGCTCACCGCGACCGGCAGCCGCGTCGCGCTCCAGGGCGGCGCCCAGGCGTGCAACGTCTTCTGGCAGGTCGGGAGCTCCGCGACCATCGCCACCTCGACCAGGTTCGTCGGGACCGTGATGGCGCTGTCCAGCATCACGATGCAGACCCAGGCCACGATCCGGGGACGCCTCCTGGCCCGCAACGGCCAGGTCAGCCTGGACACGAACACGATCAGCAGACCGGCCTGCGCCACGGCGCCGACCACCACGCCGCCGACGGCCAGCACCACGATCCCCACGGGGACCAGCACGGCGACGGCGACCGTCACCCCGACCGGCACCACGTCCGCCACGGCCACCGGCACGACCGGCACCTCGACACCCACGTCGACACTGCCCACCTCGACCAATCCGACGGGAACTGCCGGCGGCCCGGGCGGACCGGGCGGGGGGCCGGGTGGCCCGGACCACCCCGGCAAGAACCCGCCGTGGGTTCCCCACGGGCACCCGCCGACCGGACAGGGTCCGGCGCAGCCCGACCCGTCGGCCACCGGGCTCTGGCTCGGTGGGGGCTTGCTCGTCGCCGGGGCCGCCTGCGGCGCCGCGGCTGCCCGGCGCCC
>NZ_JACEHF010000088.1 GCF_014180685.1 Nocardioides pelophilus
CCAGCGCCCAGCAGCCGCCGCAGTCACCGCCGCAGCAGTGGCCGTTGACGGGTGCGCCGGCGTCCGCGCCCGCACAGCAGCCGGCGGCCGCGGCCCAGCCGCAGTCGGTCGGGCAGTACGGCAGCCAGGCGTCGCCGTACGCCTTCACGGCCAGCCCGGGCTACTCCGCACCACCGCCGAAGAAGTCGAGCTCCGGCCTGATCGTCGGGGCGATCGTGGCGATCGTCCTCGTCGGCGTGGTGTCGATCATCAGCATCATCGCGCTGTCGGGCGGCGACGACGACCCGTCAGCCGACGACCCGACCAGCGAGAACGCCACGACCGACGAGACCGGCAGCACCGGCACCACGGGCAGCACCGAGACCACCGACACCGGCGGCCCGACCACCGACCCGGCGCTGACGCTCCAGGGCAGCGGCTACACCTACCAGTTCCCCAACAACGAGTGGAAGGACCTCACGGCCGACACTCCTGACTCCACGGGGACCATCGACTCGATCGCCGCCCCCGGCAACTCGATCAGCACCGCCCGCGGCAACATCCTGGTCGAGACCTCGTCCGCGTTCGGCGAGACCGACGTCGACAACCTGGTCGACCAGTGGAAGACCGTGCTCAGCAGCTCGACCGGCGCTACGCCGAGCGACCTGCCCGAGCAGCGCCAGATCGGCGGCAAGGACGCCGCCGGCGTCGAGCTGAAGTGGACCAACGCCAACGACTTCCAGGTGCACCAGATCGCCTTCCTGGTGATCTCGGGCGACGAGCAGTACTCCATCACCGCCAGCTTCCGCCAGGGCGACAACGGGTTCAAGGACACCTACTACGAGGTTCTCGACACCTGGTCCTGGGAGGAGTGAGGGTCGGCCTAGACTCCGACCCGCGCGCCCGTAGCCCAATCGGTAGAGGCACACGGTTTAGGTCCGTGCCAGTGTGAGTTCGAATCTCACCGGGCGCACCCGGTGGCGACAGGTCAGCGCAACAGGTCGGCGACGACCGGCGCGATCTCGCGCAGCGCCTTGCCCCGGTGGGAGATCGCGTCCTTGTCGGTCGTGCTCAGCTCGGCGGTGGTGACGCCCGGCCGGTCGTCCGCCTCGAAGACCACGTCGTAGCCGAAGCCGCCGCTCCCCCGCACCTCACGGATGATCCGGCCGTCCATCCGACCCTCGACGACCCGCTCGGTGCCGTCGGGGAGGACGAGGGCGACGGCGCAGGTGAAGTGGGCCGTACGACGCTCGTCGGGTACGTCGCTCAGCTGTGCCAGCAGCAGCTCGTTGTTCCGGTCGTCCTGCCCCTGCTTCGAGCTCAGCGGAGGACCGCTCCACCGGGCCGACAGCACGCCCGGCATCCCGTTGAGCGCGTCGACGCAGAGCCCGGAGTCGTCGGCCAGCGTCGGAAGCCCGGAGCTGGCCACGCCGGCCCTCGCCTTGAGCAGCGCGTTGCCCTCGAAGGTCGGCTGGTCCTCGACGGGTTCGTCGTACGGCTCGACGTCGTCGAGCCCGAGCACCTCGACGTCGATGAGGTGCTCGCGCAGGATGCGCTGCATCTCCTCGAGCTTCTTGGCGTTGCGGGAGGCGACGAGCACCATCACGACGCGAGGGCCTCCTGCTGCATCCGGGTCAGGTCGGCGCAGCCCTTCTCGGCGAGCACGAGCAGCGCGTCGAGCTCGGCGCGGGAGAACGCGGCGCCCTCGGCGGTGCCCTGCACCTCGACGAAGGAGCCGGCACCGGTCATCACGACGTTCATGTCGGTCTCGGCGCGGACGTCCTCGACGTACGGCAGGTCGAGGCGCGGCACGCCGTCGATGATGCCGACGCTGATCGCCGCGACCGAGCCGGTGAGCGCCTCCGTCACGCCGAGGTGGGCGCACGCGTCGGCGAGGGCGATGTAGGCGCCGGTGATCGCCGCCGTGCGGGTGCCGCCGTCGGCCTGGAGCACGTCGCAGTCGAGCTGGATGGTGTTCTCACCGAGGGCCTTGTAGTCGATGACCGCGCGCAGCGAACGGCCGATCAGCCTGCTGATCTCGTGGGTGCGTCCGCCGATCCGGCCCTTGACCGACTCGCGGTCCGAGCGGGTGTTGGTGGAGGCGGGGAGCATGGCGTACTCCGCGGTCACCCAGCCCAGCCCGCTGCCCTTGCGCCACCGCGGCACTCCCTCGGACGCGGACGCGGCGCACAGGACGCGGGTCTTGCCGAACTCGATCAGCACCGAGCCTGCCGGGTGGTCCAGCCAGTTGCGGGTGATCGTGATGGGGCGCAGCTCGTCGTCGGCGCGGCCGTCCTCGCGGGTGCTCATGGACGCCGAGCCTAGCCAGGCACTACTTCAGCTCGGCGGTGAGGATCCGCCACAGCCCGAAGCCCAGCGGGATCCCGATCCACAGCGTGCCCGACGTGAGGATCTGCGCGAGCTCCTCGGCCCGGTCCAGCTCCCACTCGTAGAGCGGCCCCAGCGCCACCTGGAAGTTGATCCACGGGATCACGTCGATGAACTGGGGGAAGATCCCGGCGACGGCGGCGAGGATCAGCGAGAGGCCCCACCAGTACACGAAGAACAGCACGATCGCGCCCGGCGTGTTCAGGAGGAGCGCCGCGAGCGCGAAGCCCACGACCATGGTCAGGGACTGACCGATGGTGAACGCGACCACGAACCTCCAGTCGTAGTCCCAGCTGGTCAGGTCGGGCTGCACGACCTCGCAGACCAGCGTGAGCACCACGCCGAGCACGAAGACGAAGACGGTGGTGAGGAGCGTGAGCAGGATCCCCACGACGAGCTTCGAGAGCACGACCCGGATCCGCCGCGGTTCGATCGCGAAGGTCACCATCCCGGTGCGCTGGCTCCATTCCTGGGTGACCAGCAGGATGCCGAGCACGGGCAGCAGGATCGAGGTGATGAACGCGGCCACGATCGAGAAGTCGGAGACGGCCACCGGCTCCTCCTGGATGAGCACGGCGAGGAGCAGCGCGATCTCGACCAGCGCGACCAGGAGCCCGATCGTGAAGAGCAGCCAGAACCCGGCGCGGGTGTCGTAGGACTTGCGCAGCTCGACCCTGACCAGACGCCAGAACGGGATCGGCCGGGTGCCGGAGACGTCGAGCGTGGGCGAGGCGGCAGTGGTGCTCATCGGTGGCCTCCGGGAGGGGTGACGGGCGAGTCGACGGGCGGCATGTTGGGCGTCGGGGGCACGTGCACGCCGTGCGACGGCGGCGGTGGTGGCGGAGGTACGGCGCCCGCCCCGTCCCGTGCCGTCGCCGAGGTCAGCTCGAGGAACAGGTCCTCGAGCCCGACCCCTCCGGAGCGCAGGTCGGTCAGCACGACGCCGGCGTCGAGCGCCGCCCGGCCGACCACCTCCGTCGCCGCGTTGACCCGCAGCCCCTCGCCCACCGGATCGACCAGGTGGCCGCGCCGGGCGAGCTCGGTCGCGAGGGCGGTGTTGTCGAGCGACATCGCGAGCGACGTGGCGGCGCCCTGCGCCCCGGCCAGGAGCGACTTCTTGTCGCCTTGGGCGACGATCCGGCCGTGGCCGATGAGGATCATCTCGTCGGCGATCAGCTCGACCTCGTTGAGCAGGTGGCTGGAGAGGAGGACGGTGCCGCCGCGGTCGGCGTACGACTTCAGCAGGCCGCGCATCCACCGGATGCCGGCCGGGTCGAGGCCGTTGGCGGGCTCGTCGAGGATGAGCACCTCGGGGTCGCCCAGCAACGCGTGCGCGATGCCGAGCCGCTGCTTCATGCCGAGGGAGTAGTTGCGGAGGCGTCGCTTCGCCTCGTTGTCGGTCAGGCCGACCAGCGCGAGCATCTCGTCGACCCGGGCGCTCGGCAGCCCCATCGCGAGCGCGCCGAGGGTGAGGATCTCGCGGCCGGTGCGGCCGCCGTGCTGGGCAGAGGCGTCCAGCAGCACGCCGACGTGCCGCCCGGGGTTGGGGATGGCGGCGTAGTCGAGGCCGCCGATGGTGACCCGCCCGCTGGTCGGCGGGGTCAGCCCGACCATCACCCGCATGGTGGTGGTCTTGCCGGCGCCGTTGGGACCGAGGAAGCCGGTGACCCGGCCCCGGTGGCAGACGAAGCTGACGTCGTCGACGGCCCGGAAGCTTCCGTAGGCCTTGGTGAGGTGATCGACCGTGATCATGGGCCACAGCCTGCCCGATCACCGGAAACGAAACCGGCAGGGCCCTCAGATGTCGTAGACGGCGCCCTGGACCGCGAGCTCGGTCGGGCCGTCGTAGACCGCGACCGCCTCGGCGAGCATCACCTGCGCGTCGTGCCACGGCGGGACGTGGGTGAGCACGAGCCGCTTCGACTTGCCCTTGGCCGCGGTCTCACCGCACTCGGTGCCGGTGAGGTGGAGGCTCGGCGGGTTGTCGTCGCCGTGCCGGAAGGACGCCTCCGAGAGGAACAGGTCGGCGTCGGCGGCGATCTCGAGGAGGGCCGGCGTGGGTCCGGTGTCGCCGCTGTAGCCGAGGGTACGGCGACCCTCGGGGGTCTCGACCGAGATCCGCATGCCGTAGGCCTCGACTGGGTGGTCGACGGCGTACGGCTCGATCTCGAAGGGCCCGACCGAGAACGGCGCGTCGTAGGTGTGGAACTCGAACTCCTCGCTCATGCCGGGCGAGGTGGGCAGGTCGTAGGCGTTGGCGAGCCGCAGCGACGTACCGCTCGGACCCCACACGGGGATCTTCGGCTGGATGCCGGCGGGGTGGTACTTGCGCAGGACGTAGTAGCTGGTCATGTCGACGCAGTGGTCGGCGTGCAGGTGGCTGAGCAGCACGGCATCGACCTCGAGCGGATCGACGTACCGCTGCAGCGCGCCGAGCGCCCCGTTGCCGAGGTCGACGACCAGGCTCCAGGTGCGGTCACCGACCTCGGCCTGGACCAGGTAGCAGCTCGCAGGCGAGTCCGGTCCCGGGTACGAGCCCGAGCACCCGACCACCGTCATCCGGAACGACCCTCCGGCGATTTGGGTCCCCATCTGGCCGATCATGCCAGTCCACCGATGAACTGGTCAGCACCCGCGAGCTCCGGGCCGAGGAAGCGGCGGCCGATGGTCTCGAACTCGGCGGGCGACCCGGTCGTCACGAAGGAGTACGACGGCTCGCCGCCCTCGCGCATCAGGCCGGTGTCGGCGAGCATCCGGTAGACGTCCTTCGCGCACTCCTCGGCGCTGCTGACGAGGGTCACCCCGTCCCCCATGACGTAGGAGATGACGCCGGTCAGCAACGGGTAGTGGGTGCAGCCGAGGATCAGCGTGTCGACACCGAGCTCGGTCAGCGGGTCGAGGTACTCGTGCGCGACGGCCAGCAGCTCGTCGCCGCCCGTGACGCCCGCCTCGACGAAGTCGACGAACCGCGGGCAGGCGCGGGTGGTGAGCTGGAGGTGCGGCGCGGCGGCGAAGGCGTCGTCGTACGCCATCGACTCGGCGGTGGACCGGGTGCAGATCACGCCGATCCGGCCGTTCTTGGTCGCCGCCACCGCGCGCCGCGTGGCCGGGTAGATCACCTCGACCACCGGGACGTCGTACCGCTCCCGCGCGTCGCGGAGCATCGCCGCACTCGCGGAGTTGCAGGCGATGACCAGGGCCTTGACGCCCTGCTCGACGAGGTGGTCGAGGCACTCGAGGGCGTACTCGCGCACCTCGCCGATCGGCTTGGGGCCGTAGGGCTGGCGGGCGGTGTCGCCGACGTAGAGCAGCGACTCGTGCGGCAGCTGGTCGATGACCGAACGGGCGACCGTGAGGCCGCCGAAGCCCGAGTCGAAGATGCCGATCGGCGCGTCCAACGGATCCGGGTCGCGGGCGATCGGCGGTGGCACGCCTCACAGGGTAGGCGTTCGCCCGCCCTTCTCGCCTGATTCGCGATGGAGGTCACGTCGCGCGGTAGCGTGCCCGCCGTGACCACTCCCCGTGCCTGGGGTCGCCGCCTCGCCGTCGCCTCGGCCGGCCTCGCCCTCGCTGCCGCCCTCGCCCCGGTCCCGGCGCCGGCGTACGACGGCCCGCGCGTCTCGGCTCCGGCCGCGGCCGCCCTCCTCGACGACCCCCAGGTGCTCGCGATCTCGCTCGACGGCTTCAACGTCCGGCTCCTCGACCGGCTCGGCCGGAGGGGCACCCCCCACCTGCACCGGCTGTTCCGCCAAGGAGCCAGCACGCGCAACGCGCGTAGCCAGGTCGAGATGACGGTGACCCTCCCCAACCACACCAGCATGCTCACCGGCCGCCGGATCGACGCGGCCGAGGGCGGCCACGGCGTCACCTGGAACGACGACAAGCCCCGGCGCCCCGACACCGTCCAGGAGGCCGCCGGCGGGGAGGTCGGCTCGATCTTCACCCGGGTGAACGGAGCGGGCGGCAGCAGTGCGCTGTTCGCCACCGAGTCGAAGTTCTCGATNAGCAGTGCGCTGTTCGCCACCGAGTCGAAGTTCTCGATCTTCCAACGGTCGTGGCCGGCCTCGGTCGACCGGTCGACGATCCTGCAGGACCGCGACCGCGACGTCACCCTGGCCGCCCGGCGCGACCTGCTGCGGCGCGACCGGGCGTTCACCTTCCTCCACCTCGGGGCGCTCGACGAGGCCGGCCACGCCCACGGCTGGCTCAGCCGGGCCTACCTGTGGACGGCGCGACGCATCGACGACCTGCTCGGCGTCCTGCTGACCGCGATCCGCGAGCACGACCAGCTCTCCGACGTGGTCGTCGTGCTCACGGCCGACCACGGTGGACCGAAGGGAGAGCGCACGCACGCCGACGAGACGCTGCTCAGCAACTACCGGGTCCCGTTCCTGATCTGGGGCCCCGGCGTCACCTCCGGCAACCTCTACGACCTCAACCCCGCCTACGCCGACCCCGGCGACGAGCGGATCCACTTCAAGGGCGCCCAGCCCATCCGCAACGGCGACCTCGCGAACCTCTGCGCGAACCTGCTCGGGCTCGGCGAAATCCCCGGCAGTCTCTGGGGACACGACCAGAGCCTGACCTGGCACTGACCGCGCGGGCGGGGGTCAGAGGTGGACCGCACCGGCATTCGGCAGGATAGGCGGGTGGCCGAGCGATGGCGTGACGTCGACCTGTTGAGGGCGCTGCCGTATGCCAAGGGCGACGACCGAGCAGTCCTGTTCAACGCTCTGGCCCACTCCGCGGGCAGCGAAGGTCCCACCCAGTTGCGCCTGCTGTACGCCTCGGAGACAGGTCCCGCACGCTCGAACGCGCTCCATGCGCTCGCTCGTCGCTGCGGACCCACAGCGACGGACGTGCTTTCGGAGGCTCTGCTGTCGCGCTCTATCGAGCTGCAGGGGAAGGCGGCATCGGAGCTGGCGCAGGTTGGGACAGCCGAAGCGGCCGACGCAGTGTTCGAGTGGTTGGACCGAAGGCTCGGCCGCAGGAGGCGCGAAGCAACCTGGGACCCCTACGAGTTGCCCAGCGCGATCAGGTTCGCGGTACGTCACGGCCTCCATGCCGAGGTGGCACGGATCATCGTCAGACATTGGTCTGCGCTGGACCGCGATGAACAGCATTGGCTGCGCCGGACGTGGCCGGCAGTTTTCGACGGCACCGGAGTGCCGGCCGTGGCTGCGGAGGTGCGGCCCCCGGACCAGGTGCAAGAGGATGTCTACGAGGATCAGCGCGGCGGGCGCGCCGTTTCGCCCGACGAGCCGGAGGCCTGGGCGAAGCACGACGACGAGTACATCCGGAAGGCCCTCAAGAACGCCGAGCGCATCAGGCTTCGTGGTGAGAGCGACGAGTAGTTCGAATCCGCGCTTGTCGGCAAGAACGCGCACCAGTAGCAGCAGACCCGTGCAACAGGTAGGGGGTCCACCTGAGCGCGTGGCGCTCTCGATCGAGCTGACCCCGAGCGGCGATGATCCTCACCCAACGCTCCGATACCGGATATTCGATGTGCGACCGCCGTGGTCAGACTCGGCTTCTCGCTTTGCTGAGCTCGTCTGACAGTCGTCCAGGACAGGCGCCCGCCGACATTCGCCGGTCTTCCCCGCAGACGACACGCACTCTGTTCGGCACGACCGCGCTGTGGTCGCGGCAGTAGCTGGCCGCTGCGCTCAGTCGACGATGGGGCGCGCCCACACATAAAGGGTCGCGCCGGTCCGACGAGCACATTCGTGGACCTCATCGGCCGGCACTGCCGGAAGTCCCTCCTGGGTGAGCTCGTTGACTTCGGCCCATCCGCCGCCCATCCGCACACGACTGCCGACCTTCACGCTCCGGCCGTCGTCAAAGAGCACGTTCGGAGCGTCCCACGTCGTACCCATCGGGAACACCGCAATGGCTTTGTCGATCAGGAGGCAGCCGTCCTGCTCGATCATTCGCCCCTTGACGATCGCTGCCGGCCACCACTCCGACTCCACCTTTAAGGAGATCACAACGCTCTGGTCGGAGTCGTGCTCCTCAACAGGATCATCCGAGCAGCCAGACAGTCCGGCCGCGACCAGGGCCGCAAAGGCAAGCGTCGCAGCCTGCTGGGCGAGGGTCGGCCGAAGAGCCATGAGCTCAGGGTCGCACGCGACAGGCGGTTCTCTCCGAGCGTTATGCAACCGGAACCGCGACTCGACGACGATGCACCCAACTCGGCAGGATCGAGCGCTGCGCCGGCATTTTGCACGGCCCGCGAACTCCTCCGAGGGTTCATTCGCGCCGACACAGACTCGCACTAATGAGGATCAATTACGTGCCGCAGATACCTCATCGGTGTTTCTAGGTAACGTCGCCAGTGCGTGACCAGCTCGAGGTCCTCCCACGCGGTCGGTCGAACACCCCACGGTCCGATCTCGAGGATCTGTGCTCCCGGGGTCGCCGCCAGCAATGGGGAGTGCGTGGCACACACGATCTGAGCGCCCGCCGAGGCCAGGTCGTGGAGCGTCCCCACGAGCGCGAGCTGTGCACTGAAGGACAATGCTGCCTCGGGCTCATCTAGGCAGTACAAGCCGGGAGAGTCGAACCGAGTCCGTAGCACCTCGAGGAACGATTCCCCATGACTCATCTCATGAAAGACCGGATCCCGATCGGTGCTGAACGACTCCTGGCGGGTGAAGTAGCCGTGCATCGTCTCGGCGCGGAGGAAGAAGCCCCATCTCGGAGCTCCAGCCGCGCGCTCGAGTGCGAGCCATTCGTGCAGCGGTGACTCGGTAGCGCGGGTGCCTTGCTGCGCGTTGCGCGTGCCACCCTCGGCAGCCAAACCGAACGCCATCGCGAGCGCTTCAACCAGCGTCGACTTTCCACTGCCGTTCTCCCCAACCAGCAACGTGACGCCCGGTCGCAACTCGAGCCCCTCGCGAAGCACCTGCGCGACCGCGGGAATCGATGCCGGCCACTGCCGAAAGGTGCGCGGAGCGGACGCGCTTGCTTTCACCCGACGCACAGGCCGCCGATCACGCAGCGGATCGCCGGTCATCATGGCGAGACGCTACATCGGGGCGCCGGACAATACCTGCGCCGCCGTCGTTGCCTCCGTTCGGTTGCGTCACTTGACGACCCACCAGGAACCCGCCCCTCGTGGGCAGAACCGTGCGCTTGACGCGGCAATTGCGGGCACTAGTCCAACGGGAACTCGCCGTCTGGGCCTGACTGCGGGACGACGAAGGGAGCGGTTCCTGGGTCGACGGCGCTGACTCGGAGATCGGAGAACACCAGCGTCAGGTTGTGCCCGTTGGTCTCGATCAGTACCTCGTGTACGGGACGGCCCAGAACCTTCGACCATTCCCGGGTCTCATCGGACTCTGGCATCAGCTGCATGCCCGGATAGAGCCCCTGCCACTTGACGCCCCACACGTATCCCTCGGGCTCACCTGCACGCTGCCATTCGTCGTAGTCGGTGAACTCATCGCCGAGCGAGTGCGGCCAAACGTCAGGGCGGACAGCAGTGGTCACGGTCGCGCGGACGCAGTGGGTGAATCGGTAGCGAAGGTGTTCCGGTTCGATCCCCTTTCGAGGGTCAGCGGTCGCGTAGACGTACACGTCGTAGTCCCGCATGAAGTCCGCGAAACCGTGGAACACAACGGCCTGGTCGAAGACTTCGTCGAGGGCTGCGCGTAGTTGTTGCTCGTCCACATGGACAGCCTGCACCAGTTGTCGCCGCGTCCGCCCGATGCGCGCTGTATTCGGCAGTAGCGCGGTTTGACGAGGTAGACCGGCCCGGATCGCACCCAGGGGTCCCGGCCCCTTACCGTGCCTTCGACCTCGTGCCACTCAGGGTAGGCGTGCGCTCCGCTCGGCAGTAGCGCGCATGCCGATGGCCCCGCCGATGGCGGGGTTTCGGGGCGGGGTAGCTAATGGTCGGGTGGTCTGAGCGTCAGGTCGTAGGTGCCGGTGGGATCGACCAGGTAGGTGCCGGAGGGCAGGGTCCAGTAGTAGGTGCCCGGGGTGAGCATCCGGTAGGAGGCGCGGCCGGCGGTCTTCATCCGATGGTGCCCGCGGCACTTCGGGGCCAGGTTGCGGGCGGAGGTCTCGCCGCCGGCGGCGTGCGGCTCGATGTGGTCGAGGTCGCAGGACTCGGCCGGTCGGGTGCAGTGCGGGAAGACACAGTGGTGGTCACGCAACTTGACCTGTCGGGCGATGCGGTCCGGGATCTCGTAGGAGTCCACAGGCTGGGAGCCGGCCAGGTCGATCACCGGCCGCACGATCACCGAGGTGTGCGCCAATCCGAGCCATTGCTTGATCTGCTCGACGCTGATCGGGGTGCGGGTGTTGCCGAACCGGCCCACGGTCTGGTCGGTCGCGCTGAGGTGGACGACGAGCTCGGTCCTGCGGCCCGCGATGGTGCGGGCGACCTCCCCGGTATCGGGGTCGGCGACCTCCAGGTCGAGGGCGAGGTCCTCACGCGCGATCTCACCGAGCGCCTTGGCCCGGCGTACGTCGAGGGAGTCGTCGTCGCCGAGCTGGCCGTAGAGCTTCGCCCGGCGGGCCACAGCGTTTTCCAGGTCGAGGGCATCGGCAACATCGAGGACGCCGTTGATGTGGGCGATGCCGTCGTAGCCGACGGCGTCGAGCCCGGTGTCCACGTGACGGTGGTCCTGAGCAGAGCGTCGCCTCTCCTCCGCGGCTTCGGGGTCGAACCGCACCAGTGCTTCCTCGACGAGCCGGTCGACCTGGGTCCAAGTGCACCCGTGGGCGTAGGGGGCGAGGTGGCGGTCCACGAACACAGCGGCCTCGGCGGGCAGCAGCCGGGTGGAGTCGGTGACCCGGAGTGCCTTCCACACCGGGACCTCACCGTCGAGCACCCGGGCCCAGAGTCGCGGGAGCCGGTGGGCCAGCTCGATCACCTGCCCGACGTAGTTGCGTCCGGAGTCAAGGGACCGACCCAGAAGGGCACTCAACTCCATGACCGCGAAGTCGGAGATCAGCGGTGCACCCGGTCCCGCGAGAGGGAGGCCGGTATCCAGGCCGCGTTCGGTCAACGTCGCAGCATCTGCCTCATCGGCCACCACATGCTCGGCAGCCCATTCCACGATCGCCCGCAGGGTGGCGATCTCGCGTTCGGCGACCACCGTCCGGTGGCCGCGGATCTCAGCGAGCAGCTCGTCGGACCGCGACAACACAGCGAGCTCGTCGGCCACGGCCGCCGGAGCGGTGAGGTCGAAGAGCGGTGCGGTCCCGAGATCCATGACACCTATTCAACATGGAACATCCGACACAACGAAACGCTCAGAGCTCGCCTGTGGATAGGACTCCTGCCGATGAGGCCGGTGGACGAAAGGTGGCTCATGATCCGGGCGCTCGTCGTGGCCTCAGCATCCCGCGGGCTGGGTACGGCGAACGTGTGCGAACCTCGCCGTCTCGCAGTACCGCCGAGATCTCCACTGCCGACGGCAGCGTGCTCGCCGAGCACGCCGGCTTCAACGACTACGGACCGCTCACCTGGCTTCCCGAGTAGGCAGCTCAAGCCCAGAGCTGGCCCTCGAGGCGGTCCTCGGCGTCGTCGATGGTGCCTTCGTAGGCACCGGTGGAGAGGTACTTCCAGCCGCCGTCGGCGATGACGAAGGCGATGTCGGCGGGCTCGCCGGCCTTCACGGCCTTGGCGGCCTGGCCGAGCGCGGCGTGCAGGATCGCGCCGGTCGAGATGCCGGCGAAGATGCCCTCGAGCTCGAGCATCTCGCGAACCCGGCGTACGGCGTCGCGGGGACCGACGGAGAAGCGGGAGTCGATCAGCGAGGCGTCGTACAGCTCGGGGACGAAGCCCTCGTCGAGGTTGCGCAGGCCGTAGACGAGCTCGCCGTAGCGCGGCTCGGCGGCGACGATCTTGACGTCCGGCTTGGCCTTGCGGAAGTAGCGGGAGACGCCCATGAGGGTGCCGGTCGTGCCGAGACCGGCGACGAAGTGGGTGATCGAGGGGAGGTCGGCGAGCAGCTCGGGGCCGGTGCCCTCCTCGTGGGCGAGCGCGTTGGCGGCGTTGCCGTACTGGTAGAGCATCACCCAGTCGGGGTGCTCGGCCGACATCTGCTTGGCGACCCGGACCGCCTCGTTGGAGCCGCCGGCGGCGGGGCTGGAGACGATCTCGGAGCCCCACATGCGCAGCAGCTGGCGCCGCTCCTCGCTGGTGTTCTCGGGCATCACGAAGACGCACCGGTAGCCCTTGAGCTTGGCCGCCATCGCGATCGAGATGCCGGTGTTGCCGGAGGTCGGCTCGAGGATCGTGCAGCCGGGACGGAGCGTCCCGTCCTTCTCGGCCTCCTCGATCATCCGGAGCGCCGGGCGGTCCTTGATCGAGCCGGTGGGGTTGCGGTCCTCGAGCTTCGCCCAGAGCCGCACCTCGGGGGTCGGCGACAACCTCGGCAGTCCGACAAGCGGCGTGTTGCCGACCGAGGCGAGGAGGTTGTCGTAGCGGACCATGATCAGGCAGCGCCGCCGGCGACCGCGGGGAGTACGACGACCTGGTCCCCGTCGCTGAGCTCGGCCTCGAGGCCGCCCATGAACCGCACGTCCTCGTCGTTGACGTAGATGTTGATGAACCGCCGCAGGTCGCCGTTCTCGATCAGGCGCTCCTTGATGCCGGGGTGGTCGGCCTCGAGGGAGTCGATCAGCGCACCGAGGCTGGCGCCGTCGGCGGTGACTGCCTTCTCGCCGTCGGTGTAGGTGCGCAGGATGGTCGGGATCCGGACCTCGATGGCCATGTCAGAGCTCGCTCTTCTGGAGGGTGGGGACGACGGAGACCTCTTCCTCGGTCACCACGCCGTCGACGATTCGATAAGACCTGAACTCGACCGGGCCGTCGTTATTCCCGTGCTCGCGGGTGCTGACGAGCACGTAGTGGGCGCCCGGCTCGCCGGCCAGCTTGATGTCGGTCACACTCGGGTAGGCCTCGGTCGCCGTGTGGGAGTGGTAGATGACGACCGGTTCCTCGTCGCGCTGGTCCATCTCCTTGTAGAGCTCGAGCAGGTCGGTCGAGTCGTACTCGTAGAAGGTCGGGCTACCGGCGGCGTTCACCATCTCGATGAAGCGCTCGGGGCGGTCGCTCCCCTCCGGTCCGGCGACGATGCCGCACGCCTCGACGGGATGGTCCCGCTTGGCGTGGGTGACGATGGCGTCGTAGGTCGCCTGGTCGATGGTCAGCACCGTTACAGGGTAGGGGCTGTCCTCGCCGCGATCCGCTCCGCGGTCGGCCACCGGACCTCCCGGGCCCAGCCGAGCTTCTCGAGGATCCAGATGATCCGCGCGGAGCTGTCGAGCTGCCAGCGCTTGACGCCGTGGCGGGCGCTGGTGGGGTCGGCGTGGTGGAGGTTGTGCCACGACTCGCCGCCCGACGGGATCGCCAGCCACCACACGTTGCCGGAGCGGTCCCGGGAGCGGAACGGACGCTCGCCGACGGTGTGGCAGATCGAGTTGATCGACCAGGTCACGTGGTGGAGCAGGCCGATGCGGACGACGGTGCCCCAGAAGAAGGCGGTCAGCGCGCCCTGCCACGACCAGGTGAGCAGGAAGCCGGCGACCGGCGGGAGCAGGATCGAGACCAGCACCCACATCCAGAACATCCGCGAGATCCGCACCAGGTCGCGGTCCTGGGTGAGGTCGGGCGCGTACTTCTCGATCGGGGACTGCTCGGCGTGGAACAGCCATCCCACGTGCGCCCACAGGAAGCCCTTGGTGAGGCCGCGCAGCGAGGTGCCGTAGCGCCACGGCGAGTGCGGGTCGCCGTCCTTGTCGGAGTAGCGGTGGTGCTTGCGGTGGTCGGCGACCCACCGGATGACCGGCCCCTCGATCGCCATCGAGCCGAGCACCGCGAGCACGACCTTGACCGCCCGGTTCGGCTTGAACGACTTGTGGGTGAAGAGCCGGTGGTAGCCGACCGTGACGCCGTGGAGGGTCAGGCCGTACATCACGAACGTGATGACGACGTCGCTCCAGCCGAGCCAGCCGCCCCAGGCGACAGGGATCGCGGCGAGGATCGCCAGGAAAGGTACGACGATGAAGGATGCGAGGGCGACGCGCTCGCGCAGGGATTGGACGTCGTCACCCAGCGTCACGCGTTCCGGAGTCGCGGTCGGGTGGGCTTCGTCGATCGCGTTCATGGGGTCTCCGGGACGGGTGGGCTGTTGCTCCGAGCGTAGCCCTCACAGACGAACGGAGATTGCCGCGGCGAAAACTCTGGACGTCAGCCGTCGACGGCCCGGATCACCCGGGCCGGGTTGCCGACCGCGACCACCCCGGCCGGCAGGTCCCTGGTGACGACCGACCCGGCGCCCACCACGGTGTCGGCGCCGATCGTGACGCCGGGCAGCACGATGACACCGCCGCCGAGCCACACGTTGTCGCCGACCGTGATCGGTGCGGCGGACTCCCACTTGTCGCGGCGCGGCCCGGGCTCGAGCGGGTGGGTCGGCGTGAGCAGCTGCACGTTGGGGCCGATCTGGACGTCGTCGCCGATCGTGATCGGGGCGACGTCGAGCGCCACCAGGCCGAAGTTGGCGAAGCAGCGAGCGCCGAAGGTGATCCGCGAGCCGTAGTCGACGTAGAACGGCGGGCGGATCTCGGTGTCCTCCCCCACCGACCCCAACAGCTCCTCGAGCAGCCGCCGGCGGTACCGCGAGTCGTCGGCGGCCGAGGTGTTGTAGGTCGCCATCAGCTGCTGCGAACGCGCCTGGTCGGCGAGGATCTCGGCGTCGGTGATGTAGAGATCGCCGGCGAGCATCCGCTCCTTCATGCTGCGGCCGTCGTCCGGCGTGGTCATCGTGGCCTCCCGCCGACACGGTAGCGCCGCTCCGGGCGGCCGGTGCCGCCGTACCTCAGCCGCACCTCGGCCGCGCCGGCATCGACGAAGTGCTCGAGGTAGCGGCGCGCCGTCACTCGCGACAGCCCCACCGCCTCCGCCGCCTCCGACGCGGAGATCTCTCCGGCCGCACGAGCCGCGGCGAGGACCAGGTCGGCGGTCTCCGGGCTGAGCCCCTTCGGCAGCACGGGAGGTACGTCGGACCCGGCCCGGCCGGCGCCGAAGGCCTGGTCGATCGCGGCCTGGTCGACGTGCTCCTCGGCATCCCCCTCGGGGAGGCTGGCCAGAGCCGCGGCGACCTGGCGCAGGCGGTCGGCGAGGTCGTCGTACTCGAAGGGCTTGACGAGGTACTGCATCGCGCCGCCGTGGAGCGCCGAACGCACGGCCGCGGCACCGCGCTCGGCGGTCACCATCACCACCGCCACGTTGCGGCCCTCGGCACGCAGCCGCTCCAGCACGTCGAGGCCGGAGATGTCCGGGAGGTGGACGTCGAGGAGCACCAGGTCCGGCTCGAGCGACGCGACCAGCTCGAGCGCCTCCGCACCGCTGCTGGCCGTACCGGCGACCTCGAACCCGTCGGTGCGCTCGACGAACGCGGTGTGGATGCGCGCCACCATGAAGTCGTCGTCGACGACGAGCACCCGGATCATGAGTCACCATCCTGGCGGGTCAGGGGCAGCGTCACCAGGAAGTCCGCGCCGCCGGTGTCGGCGGTCTCGACGCTCACCGTCCCGCCGTGCTGGGCGCAGATCAGCCGCACGAGCGGGAGCCCGATCCCGCGCCCACCGAGCACCTCCGGCTTGGTCGAGAAGCCACGGACGAAGATCGCGTCCCGCAGGTCCTCGGGCACGCCCGGCCCGTTGTCCCGCACCCGCACCCTCACCGCGTCGTCGTCGGCCAGGATCCACAGCTCGACGAGCGGCTCGGGCGCCCCTGCGGTCGCGTCGATCGCGTTGTCGACCAGGTTGCCGAGCACGGTGGTGAGGTCGGCGACCTCCTCCGGCTCGAGTGCGGGGAGCCGCGAGCCCGGGTCGAGCTCGAGGGTGACACCGCGCTCCTCGGCCACCGCGTGCTTGGCCACCACGAGCGCGGCGACGGCGGGGTCGTGCAGCCGCTTCGCGACCCGCTCGCTCACGTCGGCCCGGTGCCGGGTGAGGGTGCCGACCAGGGCGGCCACCTCGTCGTACTCCCCCAGCTGGACCAGACCCGAGATCGTGTGCAGCCGGTTGTCGAACTCGTGGGTCTGGGCGCGCAGGGTGTCGGTGATCGACAGGTTGGAGCTGAGCTGGCTCTGCAGCGACACCAGCTCGGTGCGGTCGCGCAGCGTCGTCACGGTGCCGATGCCGCGACCGCCGGTCGACGCCCGACCGCGGTTGAAGACGACCGCGCGGGTGCCGACGAGCGCGAGCGCGTCGCGGACGTCGTCGCCCTCGCCGGTCAGCAGGGCGACCACCTGGGGGTCCAGGCCGAGGTCGGCGACCGGCCGCCCGACCGGGTCCGGGACGTCCTCGAGCCCGAGCGTGGTGCGGGCGGCGTCGTTCATCGCGGTGACCCGACCGTCGTTGCCGACGCCGACGACGCCCTCCCGGATCGCGTGCAGCAGCGCCTCGCGGTGGTCGGCGAGGTTGGCGAGCTCGGTCGTGCCGAGGCCGCGGGTCGAGCGGCGCACCACGCGGGACACGGCGTACGTCCCGGCGAGGCCCAGCAGTGCGCCGAGGCCGAGGTAGAGCGCCAGGTACGGCGCGGCCGTCGCGACCTGGTCGGTCACCGGCGGGTAGGTCTCCTCGGCCGCCACGATCCCGAGCAGCGAACCGTCCTCGGCGATGATCGGCGCGTGCGCCACCACGGTGCGCTCGCCGTCGACCTCGACGTCGCCGGTCCAGCCGCGGCCCTCGAGCGCGTCGCTGTCGCCGAGCTCGGCCTCGTCGCCCACGCGGCTGGGCTCGGTCGCTCCCAGCACTACGCCGTCCAGCGAGATCACCATGACGTCGGTCGCGCTGGAGAGGCTGGCGCCGCGGTCGGCGTACGGCGCCAGCCGGCGCGGGAGGCCGCTCGCCGGAGCGGTGCCGTCCCGGACCGCCACCAGCGCGCTCCTCACGTCGGGCAGGGTGGCGACGTGCTCGGCCACCG
>NZ_JACEHF010000089.1 GCF_014180685.1 Nocardioides pelophilus
GGCTGCGGGACGTCGGCGTGCCGATGGCCGCCAGCGGCACGCCGTACGCCGTGCGCCCGGGGACGGTGCTGACCGGGAGGGGGACGCCGTACCAGGTGTTCACGCCGTTCTCGCGGGGGTGGCGCGAGCACGGGGCCGAGCCGCCGGTGCCGCGCCCGCCCACGCTGCGCTGGCGCCGGACGGTCGGGAGCGAGGGGCTCGACGCCGGTCTGGTCGAGCACGGCCGGAGCTTTGGCGCGGTCGGCGAGGCGGCGGCGAAGGAGCGATGGGCGGAGTTCCTCGACGACGGCCTGGATCGCTACGACGAGCTCCGCGACCGCCCCGACCTCGACGGCACCAGCCGCCTCGCCGTCCACCTCAAGCACGGCGAGATCCATCCGCGGACGTTGCTGGCCGACATCGCGGACCGTGGCGCGAACACCGAGGGGGCGCGGGTCTTCGTGACCGAGCTGGCCTGGCGGGAGTTCTACGCCGACGTCCTCTGGCACCGGCCGGACTCGGCCTGGGGCGACCTGCGCGACGACCTCGCCGGTCTGCACTACGACACCGGGACGGCCGTCGACGACCTGGTCGATGCCTGGCGGCAGGGCCGGACCGGCTTCCCGTTCGTGGACGCGGGCATGCGCCAGCTGCTGGAGACCGGGTGGATGCACAACCGGGTGCGGATGGTCACCGCGAGCTTCCTGGTCAAGGACCTGCACGTGTGGTGGCCGGTCGGCGCCCGCCACTTCCTCGACCACCTGGTCGACGGCGACCTCGCCTCCAACAACCACGGGTGGCAGTGGGTCGCGGGCACGGGGACGGATGCGTCGCCGTACTTCCGGGTGTTCAACCCGGTCAGCCAGGGCAAGCGGTTCGACCCGGACGGCGCCTACGTCCGCCGCTGGGTGCCGGAGCTCGCCCACCTGCCGGGCGCCCGGGCCCACGAGCCCTGGCGGTACGACGAGGGGTACGCCGGCGGCTACCCGTCACGGATCGTCGACCACGACGAGGAGCGCAAGGACGCCCTCGACCGCTACGAGCAGGCTCGTGGGAGGCGCTGACCCGGCGTGCGGGCGTGCCGCGGCTCAGGCCAGCCGGTCGACGTAGGCGACGACCCGGTTGAACAGCGCGGTCACGCCGGCCGGCGAGGTGGCGCGCGGCGCGGGGGAGTCGGCGAGGTCGTAGAGCAGGCCGGGGGCCGCGGCGATCCCGGCCTCGGCGGCGACGCCGGCGGCGACGCGGGCGGCGTCGCGGACCGCGACCGGGTCGACGGTCCAGATCGCCTCGAAGGTCCGCTGGCGGTCCGGCACGTCCGCCTGGCCGGGGAGCTCCCACGCGGTGAGGCAGGCCGTGCTGTCCAGCGCGTCGCAGACGACGGCCCACTCCCGCAGCATCGGCGCGTCGGCGTCCAGCGTCACCCGGACCGGGCCCCGTTCGTCGGCCGTCGAGGCTTCCCAGTCCTCGGCGAAGACGATCGCCGACCGGGCGACCCGGGAGAGCTCGCGCCACCGCGGCGCGGAGGGATCGTAGAAGTCGGCGCGCTGGAAGGCGCCGAACAGCACCGGGCGGTCCGCGACCGCGCAGCACTCGTCCTCGATGGCCCAGGAGAGCGCGATCAGGGTCGACTTCCGCAGCCGGTGCACGGCCAGCGTCGGGTGCCGGCGGCGCAGCTCGGCGAAGATCGACCCGGTGCCGGGGGTGCGGGTCGCCGCAGCCTCGGCGATCGCGACCTCGAGCCGGACTCCGGCGTCCTTGCGGCGCAGCACCTGGCGGACCAGGTCGACATCACCCTCCGTGTAGCGGCGGTGGCCGGAGGCGAGCCGACGGGGGACGGGAAAGCCGTGGCGCGACTCCCACATCCGCAGCACGGCAGGGCTCAGGTCGGTCCGTCGCGCGAGGTCGCCGATGGTGAGGTCGCCGTCGACGTCTTGCGCAACTGCCTGGTCATGGTCCATGCTCAGATCATAAATCTAAACAAGTTGTTTAGGTATCTGTTTAGCCAAACGGAGTGCACCATGAGCGTGACCGATCTCCTCACCCGGGCCGCAGCGGGCGACAGGGACGCGTTCGTCCGCTTCTACGACCTGACCATCGACGTCGCGTACCGCTACGCCCTCGTCGTCGTCGGGGGCGACCGCTCAGCGGCCGACGCGCTGGTCCGTGGCCTCTACCTGAGGGCGTGGCGCGAGGCCGGCCTGTACGCCGGCTCGGGGCTGTCTCCGGTCGCCTGGCTCCTCGCGGAGCGGCCGCACCAGCGGCTCTCGACCGCGTGCTGAGCATGCTGAACGCGCCGAGCGGAGTGGGATCGTGAGCGGGCGGCCCGTCGTCGTCGTGGGCGCCGGCCTCGCCGGACTGGCCTGCGCCGGTCGGCTGCGCTCCCAGGGGATCCCCGTCGTCGTGCTCGAGGCGGGCGACGCGGTCGGCGGCCGGGTGCGGACGGACCTCGTCGACGGCTTCACCATCGACCGCGGCTTCCAGGTCCTCAACACCGCCTACCCGGCGCTGCGGCACGTCGACCTCGACCGGCTCGACCTGCGGTCCCTCCCGCGCGGGATCCGGCTGCGGAGGGGCGGTCGGCTGGCCGACGTCCGACACCCCCTCGAGTCGCCCGGGGCGGCGTACCGGGCGATGACCTCGCGCGCTGCGAGCCTGGGCGAGAAGGCCGCGCTCGCTCGCTACGCCACCGGTCTGCTGACCGCCTCGCCGGCGTCGATCAAGGCGCGCCCCGACATCGAGACCCGCGAGGCCTGGGCGCAGGCCGTCCCCGACGGTGTCGCCGATTCCCTCCTGCTGCCGTTCCTGTCGGGGGTCGTCCTCGAGCCTGAGATCACCACCTCCCGGGTCTTCACCGAGCTGATGATGCGGCTGTTCGCGCGCGGTGCTTCGGCGGTGCCGGCGGCCGGCATGCAGGCGCTGCCCGAGCTGCTGGCGGGTCACCTGCCCGCCGGAACCGTCCGCCTCGAGGCGCCCGTCAGCGAGGTGCACCGCGACGCGGTCGTGCTGCGCGACGGCACCGTCGTCGACGCCAGCGCCGTGGTCGTGGCCACCGACGCGTGGATGGCCCACCTCCTCCTCCCCGAGCTCGGGCGGCCGCCCGCCGCGCGCGGCGTGACGACGTACTACTTCGCCGCCGAACCGTGGCGACGGAGCAACCCGCTGCTCACCGTCGACGCCGACGGCTCCGGGGTGACGAACACCGTCGTCCTCACCGCGTCCGCGCCCGAGTACTCCACCGACGGCCGGGCGCTGATCGCGACGTCGGTGCTCCGCGGCCAGGACGGCCCCGTCCTCACGGCGGCCGCCGCCCGCACCGCGCCCGCCGAGCTGCAGGAGGCCCCCGGCGACGAATGGGAGCTGATCGCGACGCGCGACATCGAGCGGGCGCTCCCGGCGATGACGGCGCCGCACCAGCTGCGGAAACCGGTCCACCTGACCCGGTGCGGCGTGTGGGTCGCGGGCGACCACCGCGACACGTCGTCGATCCAGGGCGCGCTCGTCTCCGGCAACCGGGCCGCATCGTCGGTCCTCGCCGGACTCGCCGCACTGGGTCGGCCGTCTACCGTGGACGGTCCTGCACCGTCGGCCCCTGAAACCACAGAGCTGCGAGGTCCCGCGACGCCGTGACATCCATCCGAAGGATCCTCGTCGCCGGCGGCACCGGCTTCGTCGGGCGCAGGCTGGTCGCCTCGCTCGCCGACGCCGGTCACGACGTCCGCGTCATGACCCGGCACCCCGACGACTACCAGGGGCCGGGAACCCCCGTCCACGGCGACGTGGCGAAGCCCGCGTCCCTCGCGGGAGCCCTCGAGGGAGCGACCGCCGCCTACTACCTGGTGCACTCCCTCGACGCGTCCGACTTCGAGTCCCGCGACGCCCAGGCGGCCCGGGCGTTCGGCGCCGCAGCCGCGCAGGCCGGGATCGGCCAGATCATCTACCTCGGCGGGCTGGGCGACGACAGCGACGACCTGTCGGCCCACCTGCGCAGCCGCCGGGAGGTCGAGACCCTGCTCGGGCACGCCGGCGTACCGGTCACCGTCCTCCGGGCCGGCATCGTGATCGGGCACGGCGGCATCTCCTGGGAGATCACCCGCCAGCTGGTCGAGCACCTGCCGGCGATGATCACTCCCCGCTGGGTCCGCACCCGCACCCAGCCGATCGCGGTGGCCGACGTGGTCCGCTACCTGGTCGGCGTCCTCGACAACGCCGATGCCGTCGGGCGGACCTTCGAGGTCGGCGGGCCCGAGGTCCTCGCCTACGTCGACATGCTGAAGCGGGTCGCAGCGATCGAGGGACGCCGGCTCCCGATCGTCCCCGTCCCGCTGCTCACGCCCGGGCTGTCGTCCCTGTGGCTGGCCTTCGTCACCGACGTCGACAGCCGGGCGGGCCGCAACCTCATCGACTCGATGGTCAACGAGGTCGTGGTCCGCGACACCTCGATCCAGGAGGTCGTCCCGTTCCGCCCGATGAGCTACAACGACGCGGTGCGAGCGGCGCTCGCCGAGAGGCGCGGGGACGGATGAGGCGAGGGGCGCTCCGGGAACGCCTGGACGGCCTGCTCCCGAAGCCGTTGAGCTACGTCGTGCCCGTCGAGCACCCGGAGTCGGCGCTGGTGCGCCGCCGTCGGCGTCGGGCCGTGGCCGCCACGTCGGTGGTCGGCGCCGGACTGCTCGGTGCGTCGCTCTCCACGCGTCCGGGCTCGCGGGAGTTCTACGTCTCGACCGGTGTCGTCGCGGGGGTGTGGACGGCCGGCGGTCTGGTCTCCGGACCGCTGCACCTCGGCTGGATCGAGTCCCGCGACGCGACCCTGCGCCGTCCGGTCCTGACACCAGTGGCCACCGGCGTCGGCGCGTTCGCGTTCTTCTACGGCGCGGCCCTGGTGGCGCGCCGGATCCCGGTGCTCGACGCGGCGATCTCGCGGGTCCTCCTGTTCGCCGACGACGGTGACGACCGCCTGGTGCTGCTGACCACGCTCGCCAACGGGGTCGGCGAGGAGCTGTTCTTCCGCGGAGCGCTGTACGCCGCGCTGGGGGAGCGGTTCCCGGTCGCGTCGTCGACCGCCGTCTACACGCTCGCGACGGCCACCACCCGCAACCCGGCGCTGGTGCTCGCCGCCGCCGCGATGGGGGGCCTGTTCGGCCTCCAACGGCGCGCGTCCGGCGGGATCCAGGCGCCCACCATCACGCACCTGACCTGGTCGGCGCTGATGCTGCGCTACCTGCCTCCGCTGTTCCGCCGCCCGCTCGTGCCGGAGGGCAGGCGATGACCGCGGACCGCGGGCTCGACCGGCTCCTCGACCGCGGCGTCCTCCCCGGCTACTCCGCCGTCGGGTACCGGCTGCGGCGGCGCGGCTGGGACCCCGACGATCCCCGCCCCGGGGCCCTGGTGGGACGACGGGCGCTGGTCACCGGAGCCGGGGGCGGCCTGGGGGAGGCGACCGCGCTGGGCCTCGCCCGGCTCGGGGCGACCGTGCACCTCGTGGTCCGCTCGGAGGACCGGGCTGCCGGCGCCGTCGAGCGGATCACCGAGACGCTGCGCAGCGAGGGCCGGTCGGCCGCTCTCGAGGTCGAGGTCTGCGACGTCTCCGACCTCGGCGCCGTCGCCGGCTTCGCCCGTGCGCTCGCGGACCGGCTGGCGACGACGAACGACGCGCTCGACGTCGTCGTCCACAACGCCGGCGTGCTCCCGGTCGAACGCACCACCTCCGTCGACGGGCACGAGCTGACCGTCGCGACGCACGTGCTGGGCCCGGTGCTGATGACCGAGCTCCTCCTGCCGGTGCTGCGCGAGGCGCCCGGCGGCGCACGGGTCGTGCTCGTCGCCTCGGGCGGGATGTACGCCCAGCCGCTGCCCGCCGACGACCCCGAGTTCACCGCAGGTCCCTATCGCGGCACCGTCGCCTACGCGCGCTCCAAGCGGATGCAGGTCGAGCTGGCCCCGGTCCTGGCCCGGCGGTGGGCGCCTGAGGGGGTGTCGGTCTTCGCGATGCACCCCGGCTGGGCCGACACGCCGGGAGTCGCCTCGTCCCTCCCGTTGTTCCGGGCCCTCACCCGACCGGTCCTGCGCTCGCCCGAAGCGGGAGCCGACACCGCCGTCTGGCTCGCCGCCACCCGGACCGTCCCGCGTTCGGGAACCTTCTGGCACGACCGCTCGTCCCGTCCCACCAGCTATCGCTTCGGTCCGGAGCCCACGGCCTCCGAGGTCGAGTCCCTGTGGCGATGGGTCCTGCGGGCCCTCGATCTCGAAGGCCCCGGCCGACACCGGTAGCGGCTCACCTCATGCTCCCCCAGGCTCACCCCAGGGGAGGCGGGCTCAACGGCCCCTGCGAAGAGGGGTCCTATGGCCCTGACATCGGAGGACACCGGCGCGGACCATGGACATTCATGCGTTCGGTCCGTGAAGGTGAGGGAGCACATCCAATGTCAGGAGCCCACGTGGTGATCGAGACTCGGGAGCGGTCAACGACGACCTCTCCCGTCGTGATGCTGGTGATGGCGACCCTCGGGTTCGCCGTCAACTTCTGGGCCTGGGCGCTGATCAGCCCCCTGGGACCGATGTTCCGCGACAGCGGCACGCTCGGGAGCCTCAGCGAGTCCGACGTGGCCCTGCTCGTCGCGGTCCCCGTGCTGGTCGGCTCGCTGGGCCGGATCATCGTCGGGGCGCTGACCGACCGCTTCGGGGGCCGGGTCATGTTCCCGCTGATCTCGGCGGTCACGATCATCCCGATCCTGTTCATCGCGTTCGTCGCCCTCGACTCCTACGTCCTGCTGCTCGTGGGCGGGTTCTTCCTCGGCATCGCCGGCACCGCGTTCGCCGTGGGCGTCCCGTTCGTCAACGCCTGGTTCCCGCCCGAGCGCCGAGGACTCGCGATCGGTGTCTTCGGTGCCGGCATGGGCGGCACCGCCATCAGCGCCCTCACCACGGTCAAGCTCTTCACCAACGTGGGGGAGAAGTCGCCGTTCCTGATCACCGCCGGCGTGCTGGCGATCTACGCCGCGGCCGCCTGGCTGGTCCTCGAGGACGCACCCGGGCGCGCCGTACCGACCACCAGCCTCGCTGCCCGCCTCAACGCCAACGCCCGGCTCTCGATCACCTGGCAGGCCTGCATCCTCTACGCGGTCGCCTTCGGCGGGTACGTCGCGTTCTCGGTCTACCTGCCCGCCTACCTCAAGACCGCCCACGGGCTCACGCCCGCCGACGCGGCCAACCGGATGGCCGGGTTCGTGGTCGTCGCCGTGCTGATGCGGCCGGTCGGCGGTTGGCTGTCCGACAAGTTCGGCTCGATCCCCGTCCTCTCCGCCGGCTACGGCGTGGTCGCCGTGTGCGCCGCGATCTCGGCCGGCACCCCGCCGCTCGACGGCATCGGGACCGTCGCCTTCCTCACCATGGCCGCGGCGCTCGGCAGCGGCAGCGGCGCCACCTTCGCCCTCATCGCCCAGGTCACCGACCCGGGTCGGGTGGGCGGCGTCACCGGTCTGGTCGGTGCTGCCGGCGGCCTCGGCGGCTTCGTGCCGCCGCTGATCATGGGCTACGTCTACGGCCGCACCGACTCCTACGCCATCGGCCTGATCCTGCTCTCGGTGACCGCAGCACTCACTCTCGTGCTGACGCTCACCGTCGTCCGTCGTACCGCGGCAACGGGAGGAACCAACGCGTGACCACTGAGACCGGCATGGACAACGGACTGACCGACGCGCTCGTACGCAGTCGCAGGTTCTTCACCAAGGGGACGGTCTCGGACGACCTGCGCACCCTGACCCAGAAGGGCGGCAGGGGCGCGGACGCGTTCTACCGCGACCGGTGGAGCCACGACAAGGTGGTCCGCTCCACCCACGGGGTGAACTGCACGGGCTCGTGCTCCTGGAAGGTCTACGTCAAGGACGGGATCATCACCTGGGAGACCCAGCAGACCGACTACCCGTCGGTCGGGCCGGACAGCCCGGAGTACGAACCCCGGGGATGCCCGCGGGGTGCGGCGTTCTCCTGGTACACCTACTCGCCGACGCGGGTCCGCTACCCCTACATCCGCGGCGTGCTGCTGCAGATGTACCGCGAGGCCAAGTCCCAGCACGCCGGCGACCCGGTCAAGGCCTGGGCGCACATCGTCGACAACCCGCAGCGCGCCAAGGCCTACAAGTCCGCCCGCGGCAAGGGCGGCCTGGTGCGCGCCACCTGGGACGAGGCGACCGAGATGATCGCCGCCGCCTACGTGCACACCATCCAGAAGTGGGGCCCGGACCGGGTCGCGGGCTTCTCCCCGATCCCCGCGATGTCGATGGTCTCGCACGCGTCCGGAGCCCGGTTCACCTCGATGGTCGGCGGCTCGATGCTGTCCTTCTACGACTGGTACGCCGACCTGCCGGTCGCGTCGCCCCAGATGTTCGGCGACCAGACCGACGTCCCCGAGTCGGGCGACTGGTGGGACGCCGGCTACCTGATCATGTGGGGGTCGAACGTGCCGGTCACGCGCACGCCCGACGCGCACTGGATGACCGAGGCGCGCTACCGCGGCCAGAAGGTGGTCGTCGTCGCGCCCGACTACGCCGACAACGTGAAGTTCGCCGACGAGTGGCTCGCGATCGCGCCCGGCACCGACGGGGCGCTCGCGATGTCGATGGGTCACGTGATCCTCAAGGAGTTCTTCGTCGACCGGGAGACGCCGTACTTCACCGGCTACACGAAGAAGTACACCGACCTGCCCTACCTGGTGGCGCTGGACGAGGTGGACGGCGGTCTCGAGACGGTTGCTGCGCAACCTCCTCGACCACCGACCTACCGGGCCGGCAAGTTCCTGACCGCCGCCGACCTGCCCGACCACGCCGACGACGAGAACGCGCACTTCAAGACCGTCCTCGTCGACGCCCGGACCAACGAGCCGGTCGTGCCCAACGGCTCGCTCGGCGACCGGTTCGGCGACGCCGGCGTCGGCAAGTGGAACCTCGACCTGGGCGAGGTCGACCCCCGGCTGACCCTGCTCGAGCCGGGCGGGCAGACCGTGTCCGTCGAGCTCCCGCGGTTCGACGACGTCGACGGCACGCCGGGCTCGCTGTCGCGGGACGTGCCCGTACGCCGGATCGGCGACCGGCTGGTCACCACCGTCTTCGACCTGATGCTCGCCCAGTACGGCGTGGGCCGGCCGGGTCTCGGCGGCGGCTACGCCACGTCGTACGACGACGCGACCGCGCCGTACACGCCCGCCTGGCAGGAGGGCATCACCGGCGTCCCCGCGTCGGCGGCCGCCCGGATCGCCCGCGAGTTCGCGCAGAACGCCGAGGACTCGCAGGGCCGCTCCATGATCCTGATGGGCGCCGGCACCAACCACTGGTTCCACTCCGACACGATCTACCGCGGGTTCCTCGGGCTGACCACGCTCACCGGCTGCCAGGGAGTCAACGGCGGCGGCTGGGCGCACTACGTCGGCCAGGAGAAGTGCCGCCCGGTGACCGGCTGGGCGCAGCTCGCGTTCGGGCTGGACTGGAAGCGCCCGCCGCGGCAGATGATCCACACCGCCTACTGGTACCTCCACACCGACCAGTTCCGCTACGACACCTTCGGCGCCGACACGGTCGCGGCCAAGACCGGCAGCGGCAAGCTCGCCGGCATGAGTACGGCGGACGTGATCGCGAAGAGCGCCCGGATGGGCTGGATGCCGTCGTACCCGACCTTCAACCGCAACCCGCTCGACCTCGCCGACGAGGCCGCCGCGGCAGGGAAGCCGGTGGCCGCGCACGTCGTGGACCAGCTGAAGTCCGGCGACCTGCGGTTCGCCGCCGAGGATCCCGACTCGCCGGAGAACTTCCCGCGGGTGCTGGCGATCTGGCGGGCCAACCTGCTCGGCTCGTCCGGCAAGGGCAACGAGTACTTCCTCAAGCACCTGCTCGGCACCGACAGCTCGCTGCGCGCGACCGAGGCGTCGGAGAGCCAGCGGCCGCAGGAGGTGGACTGGCACGACGACGCGCCCGAGGGCAAGCTCGACCTGCTGCTCACCCTCGACTTCCGCCAGACCAGCACCACGATCTTCAGCGACGTCGTGCTGCCGGCCGCGACCTGGTACGAGAAGCACGACCTCAACACCACGGACATGCATCCGTTCATCCACTCCTTCAACCCGGCCATCGCACCGCCGTGGCAGACCCGGACCGACTGGGAGGCCTGGAAGGCGATCGCGACGAAGTTCAGCGAGCTGGCCGCCGGTCGCCTCGACACCCGCAAGGACGTGGTGGCGGTCCCGCTGCTGCACGACACCCCGGACGCGATGGCCAACCCGCACGGTGTCGTCCGCGACTGGAAGCACGGTGAGTGCGATCCGGTCCCGGGCGTGACGATGCCGAAGATCGTGGAGGTCGAGCGCGACTACACGGCCGTCGGCGCGCAGCTCCAGGCGCTGGGCCCGTTGCTCGAGAAGCTCGGTACGACGACCAAGGGCGTCACCTACGACGTCACCAAGTCCGTCGACTACCTCCTGCACAAGAACGGGGCGATCCGCGGCGGTGCGGCCGACGGGCGGCCGTCGCTGGTGCGTGACATCCACGCGTGCGAGGCGATCCTGGCGCTGTCGGGCACCACCAACGGGCACCTCGCCACCCAGGGCTTCAAGACCCTCGAGAAGCGGACCGGCACCCAGCTGCACGACCTGGCGGCCGAGCACGAGGGCAAGCAGATCACCTTCGCCGACACGGTCGCCGCGCCGGTCCCGGTGATCACCTCGCCCGAGTGGTCGGGGTCCGAGACGGGCGGTCGTCGCTACTCGCCGTTCACGATCAACGTCGAGCGGCTCAAGCCCTGGCACACGCTGACCGGGCGGCAGCACTTCTACCTCGACCACGACTGGATCACCGAGCTCGGTGAGGGACTGCCGGTCTACCGGCCACCCCTCAACATGGGCGCGCTGTTCAGCGAGCCGGACATCGGGTCGATGGGGGAGGCCCACGGTCACGCGAGCGTGACGGTCCGCTACCTCACGCCCCACAACAAGTGGTCGATCCACTCCGAGTACCAGGACAACCTGTTCATGCTGTCGCTCTCCCGGGGCGGGCAGACGATCTGGATGAGCGACAAGGACGCCGCGAAGGTGGGGGTCGAGGACAACGACTGGATCGAGGCGGTCAACCGCAACGGCGTCGTCGTGGCCCGCGCGATCGTCTCCCACCGGATGCCCGAGGGGACCGTCTACATGCACCACGCGCAGGACCGCCTGATCGACGTACCGATCGCGGAGACGTCCGGGAAGCGGGGCGGCATCCACAACTCGCTGACCCGGATCCTGGTCAAGCCCAGCCATGTCATCGGGGGCTACGCCCAGCTCTCCTTCGCCTTCAACTACCTGGGGCCCACGGGCAACCAGCGGGACGAGGTCACCGTGATCCGCAAGCGCTCGCAGGACGTGACGTACTGATGGGTTTCGAGGCTCGCTTCGCTCGCACCTCAACCACCGGGGAGGCATTGACATGCGCGTGATGGCCCAGATGGCGATGGTGATGAACCTCGACAAGTGCATCGGCTGCCACACCTGCTCGGTCACCTGCAAGCAGGCGTGGACCAACCGCACCGGCACGGAGTACGTCTGGTTCAACAACGTCGAGACCCGGCCCGGACAGGGCTACCCGCGGCGCTACGAGGACCAGGAGGAGTGGCAGGGCGGCTGGACGCTGAACAAGCGCGGCCGGCTGGCGCTCAAGGGAGGCGGCCGGTTCCGCAAGCTCCTCACGATCTTCTCCAACCCCAAGATGCCGTCGATCCAGGACTACTACGAGCCCTGGACCTACGACTACGCCACCCTGACCGACGCTCCCGCGCAGGAGCACACGCCGGTGGCGCGGCCGAAGTCGCTGCTGACCGGCAAGGACATGAAGATCACCTGGTCGTCCAACTGGGACGACAACCTCGGTGGGTCCAAGGCGACCGAGGAGCACGACCCGATGCTGAAGAAGATCGGGGACAAGGTGAAGTTCGAGTTCGAGCAGACCTTCATGTTCTACCTCCCGCGGATCTGCGAGCACTGCCTCAACCCGTCGTGCGCGGCGTCGTGCCCCAGCGGCGCGATCTACAAGCGCTCCGAGGACGGCATCGTCCTCGTCGACCAGGACCGGTGCCGCGGCTGGCGGATGTGCATCTCGGGGTGCCCCTACAAGAAGGTCTACTTCAACCACCGCACCGGCAAGGCCGAGAAGTGCACGTTCTGCTTCCCGCGGATCGAGGTCGGGCTGCCGACGGTCTGCTCGGAGACGTGCGTCGGCCGGCTGCGCTACATCGGGCTGATGCTCTACGACGCCGACAAGGTGCTCGAGGCCGCCTCCACCACCGACGAGCACGGTCTCTACGAGGCCCAGCGCGAGGTGTTCCTGGACCCGAACGACCCGGAGGTCCAGCGCGAGGCGGAGCGGGCGGGGATCCCGCAGGACTGGATCCAGGCCGCGCAGCGCTCGCCCATCTATGCGCTGATCAACCGGTTCAAGGTGGCGCTGCCGCTCCACCCGGAGTACCGCACGATGCCCATGGTCTGGTACATCCCGCCGCTGTCGCCAGTCGTCGACGTCGTGAAGGACACCGGCTACGACGCGGAGGACAAGGGCAACCTGTTCGCCGCGATCGACGCCCTCCGGATCCCCATCGAGTACCTCGCCGAGCTGTTCACCGCCGGCGAGGTCGCACCGGTCGACCGGGTGCTCAAGAAGCTCGCCGCGATGCGCTCCTACATGCGCGACATCAACCTCGGCCGCGACCCGGACGCCTCGATCCCGGAGGCCGTGGGGATGACCGAGGAGGAGATGTACGACATGTACCGCCTCCTCGCGATCGCGAAGTACGACGAGCGCTACGTCATCCCGCCCGCGCACGCCGAGCAGGCGCACGCGCTGGAGGAGCTCGCCACCGAGTGCTCCGTCTCGGAGTACGGCGGCGGCAACCCGGAGATCTTCGGCGAGGGGTCGGGGTCGCTCACGCCGCTCGCGGTCGAGAACTTCCGGATGCTGCAGGACCGCCAGACCGCCGACACGCTGGCCTCGCCTGCGGACAAGTCGGCCCGGGTGAACCTGCTCAACTGGGACGGCAAGGGCGCGCCGAGCGGGCTGTTCCCACCCCGGCCCGACGACGAGGAGCAGCGATGAGCCGGCTGTCGTCCGCACGCCGGACGCCGGGGCTGACCGACTCCGAGCTCACGGTGGCCTGGCAGGCGGCGTCGCTGCTGCTCGGCTATCCCGATGCGGAGCTGCTCGACCGGCTGGACCTGATCCGGGGGGCCGCTCTCGAGCTGCCGGACCACGTGGGCCGGCCGCTGCGGGAGTGCGTCGTACGGCTGGAGGGCGAGGCGCTCGGCGACCTGGAGGCGGACTACGTCGACACCTTCGACACCCGGCGTCGCCACAACCTGTTCCTCACCTACTTCGCGCACGGTGACACGCGCAAGCGGGGGATGGCGCTGCTGCGGTTCAAGCAGGTCTACCTGGAGTCCGGGTTCGCGCTGACCGACACCGAGCTGCCCGACCACCTGTGCGTCGTCCTGGAGTACGCCGCCACCATCGACCGCGAGCGCGGCCGGGGTCTGATCCTCGACCACCGGGCGGGACTGGAGCTGCTGCGGATCTCGCTGACCGAGGCGGGCTCCCGCTGGGCGGGTGCGGTCGAGGCGGTCACCGCGACCCTGCCGCCGCTGCGCGGCGACGAGCGGGAGGCCGTCCGCCGCCTCGCCGCCGAGGGCCCGCCCGAGGAGGAGGTCGGCCTCACGCCGTACGCGACTCCGGCCTTCGACCCGGGTCCGGCCGTGCCGGGCGGGCCCGTCCCGCTGCCGATGCCGGCGTTCCCGGCCCCTGCGGCCTCGGCGCCGTCCGCCATGGGAGTGAGCTGATGGACACGTTCCTCTGGGTGATCGTTCCCTACCTGTGCCTGACGACCTTCGTGGTCGGCCACTTCTGGCGCTACCGCTACGACAAGTTCGGCTGGACCACGCGCTCGTCCCAGCTCTACGAGGACAAGATGCTGCGGATCGGCAGCCCGCTGTTCCACTTCGGCATGCTCGGCGTCGTCGGTGGGCACGTGATCGGCCTGCTCATCCCCGAGTCCTGGACGGACGCGGTCGGCGTGAGCACGGAGGCCTACCACGCCGTCGCGGTCGTCGGCGGGCTGATCGCCGGCGTGATGGCCCTGGTCGGCATGGCGATCCTGATCTACCGCAGGCGGACGGTCGGCCCGGTCTTCTCGGCCACCACGCCGATGGACAAGGTGATGTACGCCGTCCTCGGCGTCGTGATCGCCCTCGGGATGTGGAACACCATCGCCGGGTCGATCCTGTCGGTCGGCGGTCACTACGACTACCGCGAGGGCGTGTCGGTCTGGTACCGCTCGTTCCTGGCCTTCCAGCCGGATCCCGAGCTGATGGCGGACGCGCCGCTGGGCTTCCAGCTCCACGCGCTGGCGGCGTTCGCGCTCTTCGCGCTCTGGCCGTTCACCCGGCTGGTGCACGTGTTCAGCGCGCCGCTCGGCTACCTCACCCGTCCGTACCTCGTCTACCGGAGTCGCGACGACGTCGAGCTCGGCAGCCACCGGCCGCGGAGGGGCTGGGAGCGCGTCGGCTGACCCAGCCTCTCCACCGACGGTGCTGCCTCAGCCACCTCAGCCGCCTCAGCCGGTGAAGGGGTTGGTCGCCGGGAGCGGCTTGATCAGCGGCGCGAGCAGCGCGGCCGACTGCTCGACGGTGAGCACCTCGGACGGGTCGAGCGGGATGACCTCGCGGTGGCGCTCGTCGTACTCCCAGACGTCCTCGCCGACCAGCAGCCCGTTCTCGTAGGGCCAGACCATGTGCTCGGCGGTCTTCATGAGGTACCACGCCTCGGGGTCGACCGGCAGGCCCTCGGCCGCCAGCACCTTGCCCGGCGTCTGCTGGTAGATGAACGCGGTCGACACGATCATGTCGTCGCTCACCGCGAGCTTCTCGTCCTCGGCGTAGAAGATGCACTGGGCCGAGGCGGACCACTGGCTGTAGACGCCCTTGACCGCCTCCGCGCCCTCGAGGGTGAGGGTCTGTCCGAGCATGTTGAAGTGGTAGATCGGCTCGGCGACGGTCATGTCCGGCGCGAAGATCTCCTCGAACCGGCCGGCCATCTCGAGGTAGCGGTGCCGGTTGTAGGCGTGCAGGAGGTACAGGTGGCGGGGGTCGGTGGTGGTCTCGATCAGTCTCTCGACGGCGATGTTGGTCCGGGTGATGTCGTAGCGGCTCATGGAACCGAGTCTGCGCTGCCCGGCCGCCACAAGACTTGACACCAGGCGACAACATTTTGACTATAGGCGACATGTCGCTGATCCGCGGGACGGCGCTCCAGGGCTTCCCCGAGCTCGTCGCCGAGCTGGGTGGCGACGCCGACCGCCTGCTGGTCGCGGAGGGCATCCCGAGGGACGCGGTCGGCAACGAGGACAGCTTCATCAGCTACCGGAGGGGCGTCGCGTTGCTGGAGCTGGCGGCGGCGCGGACCGGGACCCCGGACTTCGGCCGGCGGCTCGCCCTTCGCCAGGGCGTCGAGATCCTCGGCCCGGTCGGCGTGGCCGTGCGCACCGCGCCCACGGTCGCCGCAGCCTTCCAGGCGCTCGACCAGTACCTCGCGGTCTACAGCCCGGCCATCAGCGCGAGCATCGACCCGCAGCCGGGCCGGCGGCACGCACGCTTCGAGTTCCAGATCCTGCTGGACCGCATCGGTCCCCACCGGCAGGCCGAGGAGCTCGCGCTCGGGGTCGCGTTGCAGACGTTCCGGCTGATCGTCGGACCCGACTTCCGGCCGGTCGCCGCTGACCTTCCCCACGACCCGCTGACCGCGACGAAGGACTACGTCCGCTACTTCGGCTGCACCGTCCGGTTCGCACAGCGACCGAGCGGGCTGGTGGTGCGGCGTTCCGACCTCGCCCGACCGCTGGCGTCGGACGGGGCCGTGCACGCGATGGTCCGGGACTACCTGGGCTCGATCGCGTCGCCGGCCCGTGGTGACACCGCCGAGGCGGTCCGCCTGATGGTCCGGCAGATGCTCCCCACCGGTGGCCTGGAGATCGGGCTGGTCGCGGCGCAGCTCGGCCTCCACCCGCGCACCCTGCAGCGGCAGCTCGCCGCCCGGGGCACCTCGTTCGCCGGTCTGGTCGACGACGTACGACGGGCGCAGCTGGAGCACTACCTGCGCGACACCGAGATCCCGCTCGGCCAGCTCGCCGGCATCCTCGGCTACAGCGAGCAGAGCGTGCTCTCACGCTCCTGCCGGCGCTGGCTCGGGATGTCCCCGTCGTCGTACCGACGGGCAGCACGCGCCGCGGCCCTGACTCCCGGCGCCTGAGCGCGAGAGCGCTCAGCTCCGGCCCCGTCCGGCCGATCGGATCCTCATCGGTCGGCCGCGCTGGGGAGGGAGGGCTCGTGCCTCGACCTCATGCTGTCCTCGGGGCGGCGCTCGCCGGCGTCGCTGCTGTCGCCGGTGTCGCGCTGACGCCCGGACCGGCCACGGGCAACGACGTCCCGCCGGACGGCGAGGGCACCGCGGGTCCGCCGTACGACTACGAGACGGCGCTGATGGGCGAGTACGCGCTGATCCCGCTGCCCGACCAGGCGATGATCACCAGGACCGAGCACGGCTACCTCTTTCGTGCCGGCCAGCAGGACACCCACCTGGTCGTGACGCTCACCGGCGACGGGCGGCTGCGGTTCGCCGACTCCGGTACCGCGGAGATCAAGCAGCTCGCCCGCGGCTGTCGGGCGGAGGCGGTCGCCCAGGGGGTCGCGGCGGTGTGCCGGGTGCCGCAGTGGGTGAGCACGGCGCAGCCCCTGCTGCTCGAGGTCTGGCCGCGGCTCGGCGACGACTTCGTCGACGGCTCGAGCCTGCCGGCCTCGTACGCCATGACCGTGCTCTCGGACGCCGGGCACGACACGGCGTTCCTCGGCGCCGGGCCGGACTTCTTCAACGGCTTCACCGGGCGCGACCGGGTGCGGGGCGGCGCCGGCAACGACTGGATCCGCACCGGCGACGGGGCCGACGTCGTCTGGGGCGGCGCGGGGGACGACCAGCTCGTGGGCACCGACGGCGCGGACCGGTTCTACGGCGAGGACGGAGACGACCGGCTCGGGGGCGGCGCCGGCAACGACCGGCTCGACGGCGGGGGCGGGGCCGACCGCGTCCTGTGCGAGGCCGGCGCGGACGTGGTCCGGACCGACGGGATCGACCGGCTCTCGGCCTGCGAGTCGGTCACGCACGGCTGAGACAGCCTTGCGGCGGGG
>NZ_JACEHF010000009.1 GCF_014180685.1 Nocardioides pelophilus
GATCGTCGTGGGCGCCGGCCTGGCCGGCCTGTCCGCCGCCCGCCTGCTCGCCGCCGCCGGCCGGGACGTCGTGGTGCTGGAGGCGCGGGACCGGGTCGGCGGCCGCACCGAGGGCGGACACCTCTCCGACGGCACACCCATCGAGCTGGGCGGTCAGTGGATCGGGCCGACCCAGAACCGGATGTACGAGCTCGTCGCGGAGCTCGGCCTCGAGCACTTCCGCACCTACAACGACGACGGCCAGCTGCTCGTCGACCTCGGCGGCAAGCAGCGGCGGATGGGCTCCCACCGTGGCGCACTGCCGCGGATGAGCCCGTTCGCGATCGCCGATCTCGGCCAGGGCCTGGCCCGGTTCACCCGGCTCGCCAACCGGGTCGACCTCCTCGCCCCGTGGCAGTCGCCGGACGCCGAGCGACTCGACGGGCAGACGTTCGAGACCTGGATCCGCCGCAACCTGCGCACGCCGACCGGCCGGGCCTACTTCCGGGTCGCCTGCGAGGCCGTGTTCGCCGCCGACGCCGGCGACCTGTCACTGCTGCACGCGTTGTTCTACGCACACTCGGGCACCGACCTCGAGACGCTCCTGTCGGTCGACCGCGGCGCGCAGCAGGACCGGATCGTCGGCGGCTCGATCCGGATCGCCGACACGATGGCCGCCGCGCTCGGCGATCGGGTGCGGCTCGGCCAGGTCGTCACCGGGATCGAGCACACCGCCGTCGGGATCACCGTGGCCACCCGCGACGGCGCGGTCGAGGGCAGCCACGTGATCGTCACCCTGCCGCCGACGCTGGCCGGGCGGCTCGACTACGCCCCACTGCTCCCGTCGTGGCGCGACCAGCTCACCCAGCGCCTCCCGGCCGGGTCGGTGATGAAGGTGTACGCCGCCTACGACGAGCCGTTCTGGCGCACCGACGGTCTCAACGGCCAGGCCGCCTCCGACCGCGGGCCGGTCAAGGTCACCTTCGACAACTCGCCGCCGGCGGGCGGTCCGGGCGTGCTGATGGGGTTCCTCGAGGGCAACGAGGCCCGCCGCTGCGCGCGGATGACCGAGGCCGAGCGGCGGGCCGCCGTGCTCGGCTCGTTCGCGCGCTACTTCGGCGAGCGTGCGCTGCACCCGGTGGAGTACGTCGAGCGCGACTGGATGGCCGAGGAGTTCACCCGTGGCTGCTACGGCGCCCACTTCACCCCCGGCGTCTGGACGGCGTACGGCCCCGCCCTGCGGGAGCCGGTCGGGCGGATCCACTGGGCGGGCGCCGAGTGCTCGCCGGTCTGGAACGGCTACATGGAGGGCGCGGTCCGCTCCGGCGAGGACGCCGCCCGGGCGGTCGTCGCGGACCTCGACGCGTGACCGGCGAGGCAGCGCAACGCGAGAGGCCCGCCCCCGCGTCTCCGCGGGCGACGGGCCTCTCGGTGGTGCTGTGGCAGGTAGTGGATTCGAAGCGAATCCAGCAGAGTTATCCACAGGTGGACTCTGGTGGACAAAAGTACCTCTGACCTGCACAAACGCCGATTCTTCGCGTACCGTCCTGTGGACAACTTTGGACGCGAATTGCCTGCTGGATCGCACGTGGATAGCACGCGGATCGCACGACTCGGGGTGAATCACATGGCAGGAAGGACGAGGCATCGGGGCTTCGGACACATCCGGAAGCTGCCGAGCGGCCGCTACCAAGCCAGCTACATCGGCCACGACGACGTACGCCACACGGCCCCCGAGACCTTCACCGCGAGGATCGACGCCGAGGCGTGGCTGGCCGCCGAGCACCGACGGTCCGAGGACCCGGAGAGCTGGCAGGCACCGCGGGCCCGGATCGAGGCCGCGCGGAAGGCCGCCGAGGCCGCGCGGCTGCCGACGTACGCCGACTACGCCCAGCGCTACCTCATCGAGCGCAAGGTCAAAGGGCGGGCCCTGGCGCCGTCGACCGTGGACGGCTACCGGCGGATGCTGGCCAACTACATCAACCCGACGTTCGGCGACATCCCTCTCGACGAGATCACGCCGGCCATGGTCAACCAGTGGTACGACCGGCTGCCGGCCGACAAGGAACGGACTCGTCGCGAGGCCTACACGCTGGCCCGCGCGGTGATGACGGTTGCTACCAGCGCCCACGGACCGCTCGTCGGCCAGGTCAACCCGTTCGCGATCCGTGGCGGCGGCTCGGGCACCTCCCCCAAGCGCGAGCAGATCGCGACGGCGAAGGAGATCGAGGTGATCCTCGAGCACATCCGGCCCGAGTGGCAGGCGATGGTGTTGCTCGCGCTGTGGTGCGGGATGCGGTACGGAGAGTTGACGGAGCTGCGCAGATCGGACGTCGACCTCGACAAGCGCGTGATCAAGATCCGCCGCGCAGTCGCGCGGGCCGGGCCAGGCAAGAAGATCGTCAAAGGACCGAAGTCGGCGTCGGGAATCCGTGACCAGCGGATCCCCGCCCACATCGTTCCGGCGATCAGGAAGCACCTGCGCACCTACGTCACCGGCCGCGACGGACTGCTGTTCCCCGGCGCCCACGGCCAGCACCTGCATCCGGCCCGGTTCCAGGGGAAGCACACGCACCGCGGCTGGTACGGCGCCCGCCGCGCTGCCGGTCGCGGCGATCTCAGGTTTCACGACCTCCGCGCGACCGGTGCGACCTTGCTCGCACAGCAGGGCGCCAACATCGGCGAGATCCAGGCGTTTCTCGGCGACTCCACTCCGACGGCTGCCCTCCGCTACGTGCGGGCGGGTCAGAGCCGGATGGACCAGCTCACCGAGCGGCTCTCAGCACTGGCCGAGAACGGCAACTGGTAGTTCATTGCGCTAGTGCTGCCCCTCTAAGCGGGCTGCGCTCTACGGATCTCGCCCAACAGCGTTGGATAGGGATCGGTCAGTGGTTGGCGTGCCGCGCGAAGCGCGTCGCGGATGTCCTTGAGCGGTCGGCCGGCGACGTAGTGGCGGCCGCGGCGTTCACCTCGGGCCTCGAGGAGGCCGCGCTCGGTCGCAGTCACCAGGTCGCGGGTGGCCGTCCTCTCATCGAGGTCGGTGAGCTTGATGTACGACGGACGCGTCACCCGGAGTCCGAGAAGTGCGTCGAAGAGGGCGCTGCCGACGCGTTCGTTGAGCTTGTGCTCGGACAGTAGGGCGTCGATGTGTCGCCACTGGGTCTCGGCCTCGTCGAACCGGCGTCTGACGGTCTGGGCCTGCATGTGGTGGGCGCGGAGATTGAACTTCACCCAGAGCGTGGCGTCGTTGTCAGGGTTCCAGGCGCCGCGACCGGTCGAAGCGAGTACGTCGTAGTAGTCCTGCGTGTTGTTGCCCAGCCATTCCTCGATGCTGGAGAAGGTCGGTTCGATGACGTGGTCTTGGGCGAGCACCATCGTCTGCAAGGCCCGGGCCATGCGGCCGTTTCCGTCGCGGAAGGGATGGATCATCACCAGATTGAGGTGGGCCATCGCGCCTCGCACGAGCGGATCGTCGGCTCCCTGGCGCGTGCTCGTCTTCGCCAACGCAACCGACAGGCGTCCCATCAGCTCGGGCACGACATCGGCGGCCGGACCTTCGTAGACGTCCACGCCTCGCCTGTCGTCCCGGACGAAGATCTCCGTGGACCGGTACCGGCCGGGCGATTTGGACAAGTCGTGCTCGAGCAGCATGAAGTGCATCGATCGCAGCACGACCTCGTCGATGGTGAAGCCTGGGTCGGTAGCGACGTTCAGTACGTACGTCATCACGCGGCGGTAGCCGAGGATCTCGGCCCATGTGGCTTCATCGGCGCTCAGCGGTGGTTCGTCGTCGATCGCTGCGACGGCGTCCTCGTCGGTGACCGTGTAGCCCTCGATCGTGTTCGAGCCCTGGATCGCGCGAGCCGCGGAGGTCCGGCGGAGCAGCCCGTTCCAGCGTCGCGGCGCGCGAAGTACATCCGCGAGCGAGGCGCGGACGTCGTGGATCTCCCCGATGATCTGCTGGTCCTCCAGATCGGGATCGGGCGTGCGGTACAGATGCTGAGCCATGTCACTTTGTCCTTAATTAAGTGCCAACGCTAGTCCAGCGCGCTGGATATGTCACTTTATTAGTGACAAACGGACACCGAGCATCGCTCAGCCGGCAACCGAGCAAAGGCAAGAGTCACCGAGCTGACGGGATCCGGTGGAGTACCTGCTCAAGGTCTGCGACACGGACGCGGATGACTCGCCGGCCACATCGGTAGGCGGGAAGCGTGCCGTCGGCGATCCTCCGGCGGAGGGTCTTGACCGAGACCGACATCAGTTCAGCGGCTTCGGCGAGGGTGAGGTACTGGGTGCGGGCGTGATCAGCCACGGCTTCGGGCCTCCCTCGAGGTGACGGCTGGTGGGCGCAGGAAGCGGCGGAGTTCGGCGACGGTGGTGTAGAGCCGGCCGGTGCCGTTGAACCGCCACCAGCGCGGCCCAATGCCGCGTCTCTTCCAGTCCCGAACGGTGCGCTGGGGTGTGCGGATGAAGGCGCAGAACTCTTCGAACAGCAAGATGCCGTTGTCGTCCCACTCGGCGGGGACCTGGATGGGGTTCACGAGTGTCTCCTCGACTCGGTGACTGATCTCGACCGAAGCGTGACGAACCGACGTCCCCGTTTCCGTACCCCCTGGGGGCGTACCCCCTTGTGGATAACGGGGGGTACGCCCGCCCCGTCGCCGCGTTTGCGCAGGCCAGGAGGCGTCCCCCCAAAATTTGTCCGCATCGTGGTCATCGGCTGGATTCCTCTCGTCCGGGCTCGCATTTGGCCGCGAGCTCCTCATGAAGGAAAGGCAACGGTGACCGCTCCGGATCGGCCAGATACGTCGGTGTCGGTTGCGTGACGGGCGCTGGCGGCGACCTCAGAAGCCGATGCCGATCCCACGGTCGGGTGCTGGGCGAGGGCCGGGGATCGGGTCCCGTGGGCGCCGCGGCCGGGTGCCGGTCAGGGCTGCGGCCTGCAGGGCGGCCGCGCCGTCAGGTGCGCGCCTGGGTCGGGCACGGGGTCCGTAGCGGTCGATGTCCTCGGCGGCGACTCGGGCAGCGTGAGCGGGTCCGAGGTCAGCGCGGTCGCGAGCGAACACCTCGACCCACTGCACCCGCGCCTCGTCGACCGAGTCGGCGACCAGGTGGGCAGTGTTGGACTTCCGACCCCGGGTCATGGCGACGTACGCCGCGGCGGCACCGGTGGTCTCCCCGACCAGCAAGTGGGCGTGGTCCACGGTCTCGCCCTGGGCGCCGTACACAGTGGTGGCGAAGGCGAGCTCGACATGCTCTCGCACGTAGCCGGCTGGCAGCGTCCGTTCCCCGGGTCGTCCGCGCACCTTCACGCTGCCGTCGCCGCTGACGGCGGTGACGGTCCAGGTGTCGCGGTTCGCAACGCCGAGATCGCGATCGTTGCGGCGGGTCGCGACCCGATCCCCCACCCCGATCACCTCGCCGATGCGGGTGGTGAAGACCTCACCGTTGCGCTCACCATCACCACCTGCGTGTTGGTCGCGAATGGCAGCGTTGAGGGCGATGACCTGGTCGCGGGTGTCGGCGAGGACCAGTCCGCGCACCGCGGCGATGGCCTGGATCGCCTCGGCCTCAGAGCCGTGGACGACGATCTCCCCACGCTCCAGCAGGGCATCGAAGACCTCACCACTGTGCTCACCAGTACGCATCTGCAGACTGAGGTCGGCATAGGTCGGGTCGGTGAACCGGTGCACGGTGGTGAGCTGTTTGACCGCCTCCGGCGGGGCCCAGCGCAGTGCGAGGTCGAGCACTCCCCCGCGGCCGACAGCAGGGAGCTGGTGGCGGTCGCCGATGAGTACGAGACGGGCGCCGGCCTCGTCGGCGATGGTGAGCAGCGCGCGGGCGGTGTCCTGGTCGAGCATCCCGGCCTCGTCGACCACCAGCTCATCACCGGGCCTCAGCACCGCGGCCCGGTCGATCCGGTCGACGGCCGTGCGGGTCCAGCGGCCGTCGGCGTCCCAACGCCAACCGTGCTGGTGGACCAGCCACGCCGCGGAGAACGCGCTGGACCCGACCTCGGTGGCGGCGACCCGGGCGGCCTTAAGGGTCGGGGTCACCACGATCATCTGGCTCCCGCTCGCCTGGACGGCCCGGCGCTGGGCGCGCAGCCGAGTGGTCTTCCCGGCGCCCGCGGCTCCCTCGACCACCACCAGGTGACGGGCTCCGAGCTCGGCTCGTAGCGACAACCGGTCGTTGAGCTCGGCCTCGACGGCGAGGACGCGTCGGCTGGTCAACGCTCGGACGTGCTCGGGGACGTCGCCTCGAGCAAGCAACGGCCGACTGGCGGCGACGGCGCGTGCCGTCAGGTCTTCGGTCAGCTCTGTGCGGACTTTCGGTTCGGCAATGACGCCTGCTGAGGCGATGAGTTCCTCCACGACACCGCGGATGTCGCCGGCGTTCCACGCCGACCGCTTCGCACCGAGCCGGGTCAACGCGACCTCCACGATCGCGTCCCGGTCCAGCGCCCCGACCGGAGTCACCGGCAGCCCCGTGGGACGCTGCGGGTAGACGAACCCCAGTGCGTCCAACTCCTCGACCCAGTGCTGCCGCAGCTCCTCCCCCGACGTCGGCACCACCTTGTCCGGCCGGGCGTCAGCCCACGCCCGGCGGTCCCAGGCACGCAGCAACCTCGGTCCCGGCTCCTCGTCGGGGTGGTCGCGGCGCCACGCCGCCTCGTATCGGGCAATGTTCCGACCGACCTGCGCCGACCGGGCGCTGAACGCGCCGGCGTACGGCGCCAGCTCGTTGATCTCACCGTCCTCGTCCAGGGTGAACCCGTGGCGGGCCAGCACGGTCCGGAACTGCGGGCCGCACATCACAGCCGCATGCCCGATCCCGTTGAGGGCGGCCACCAGGTCCCGCAGCCCGACCGTGTGCAGCCCCCGCCACTTCCCCTCAGCGAACACCCGGGCGTTGACCTGAAGATGAAGATGCCGATGCGGATCACCAGCCCGGGAGGTGTGGTGACGAATCACCGCCGCCTCGATCCGCTCGACCGGCACCTGCACCTGACCATCCCGTGGCCCACGCGGGTGGTGGCGTGCTGAGCGACCCAGCCGATGATCTGTTCGGCGGCACTGGTCTGTGCTGCGTCGTACGCCTCGGAGATCTCCGGATCCAGTGCGGCCGCGAGCGACCAGGTCTTCGGGCCGTTCACGACGACCTCGGCGAACCGCACCCCGTTGTCGACCTTCACCAGCCGTCCCTTGGCCGCGCCGGTGTCGATGTCGTAGCCGGCCACCCACCACTCGTAGGTGTCGCCCTCCATCGGCGCTTCGGCGATCAGGGTCGACTGAGTGGCGACGTACCGCGCGGCGACCCCGGTGCCTTCGGCCAGGTAGTAGTCATCGGCACGGGACCGGTCGGCCTCGACATAGTTGCGGGCGGCCGCAGCCGATCCGCGGTAGATCGCGACCCCACCCCGCATCCTCGTCACCGCCCGTCACCACTCGTCAACGACCCCAGAAATGGCGCTCGGCCCACCCACAGGGGGTAGGCCGATCTACGAACCTTCGTAGCATGCGTGCCGCTCGGTTTGGAGTGGTGAAGGGCAGGTCGAGGGCGGGGATTTTCGGGGTCGTGAAGGGTCGTCAAGGTTCGGCAGTGGTGGTCGGATGTGGGTGGCGGTTTCGGGTTTTGTGTACGGGTCAGGACGTGGCGGTTGTAGCCGACGACCCTGGCACCAGTCGTCACCAGGGCTGTCGCACCAGCACTCACTCCGCCTTGGGGGAACCGCCGAAGATGAGGCACTGGCGGTGGGCGCGCCGGCGTACTCCCGTCACCCGCGGATGCATAGTCCGCCCGGATGTTCTCGCCCGCCAAGGTTCCAAAGGGGATGTGCAATCTCGGCTGAGTTGACCGCGTCGATCACGCCGTCTGCTTGGTCAAGCTGTCACCTATCGGTGCAGCAGACCCGGGCTCGGGGCTAGGGCTCGCCTAGCCCTCCCGACCTTCGGCTAGCAGTCCGTCGATCTGATTCGGAAGCTCCTCGGTCCCCTGTCGTTCCTCGACTCCCGCCGTCCCCTGCGGATGTCGGACTACCCATTCGGTCACGACCGGGCGACGCGTCTGTAAACCCGGTGCAGCCGCCCGCGTGAAGGCAGCACTGTTGGTCAGGTCAGCCGCGGAGAACCCACCTCAAGCCGGCTCACTGGCACCGGCACCGGCATCGACATCGACACGCTGCAACAGCCAGAGCAAATCCCGAGCCCGGTCAATTGGATGCCAGATGGGGAGAATCCGCTGAGAGTGTCGCCGGGCCGCCCTAGATTGAGAGGACATCTGGGTCGAGCCGACGTTCAGGGAAGGACTCATGTACTCAGCGAGAGACGGCTCGTCGTGATGTGTCCGACGAACCCGGTCGCCGCGGCCGATGCCGCGACCATGGCGTCAGGTGATGCAGCCTCAACGGCACAGTTGGCGAAAGAAGCTGCGGCCGCGGCAAGCGATGCGCTGGACGCCGCCGGTACAACTGCCACAACTGCCAAGTACGCGGCGGCGGACACGGTTGCTGCGGCGGCGTCCGCTGCAGCCGAGATCGCCGCCCTGACGGCGACTGCGGTCCAGGAGGAAGCGTCATCACGCGCGATGAGCGTCGCAGCGGCAGCGGTCAAAGCGTTGGTGACGATCGCAGCTGACCTGCCCGACGATGTAGATCCCGAGGGTGCCAGACGCGTCGCGGCCGCCGTTGCGGCCACCGTCGCCGCTGACGTCATCGCTCAAGCGAAACTGACCGATGAAGCGGCCGCCAAGGTCTCGCGTGCCACTGCACTGGCTGCCGAAGCTGCTGCCTTGGCGGCGCTGGCCGCAGCTTCCATCGCGGAAATCGCCGCGGGCACGGCAGAGGAATCGGCCAGCGTCGTCACGGGCGCTACCGATCGCACGGAGCTGGCCTCCGCGCTGGCAGTGCAGTCGACCTCTCGCGTCGCGGAGCTCGCCCTGCGCCGGGTGTCGCAGCTGCGTCTGAGCTCCTTGGTCCTGGAGCTCCGCCGAGCCCTCGACGAAGCAGAGCTTCTGCTCCACTACCAGCCGATGTACAGCGTGGACAGCGGCGAGATCGTGGCTGTCGAAGCACTCCTACGCTGGCAGCACCCCAGTCGCGGCCTCCTGCTGCCGGCGGCGTTCCTCGCGGCGGCGGAAGGCCCTCATCTGGTTGCCCCTGTCGGGGACTGGGTCATCGAGACAGCGATCGCCCAAGCGACCCAATGGCAACGCGCACACGGTGATCGCGCCCCGCTGATGTGGGTCAACATCTCCTGCGATCAGCTCGGACGACGTCACCTGGTCGGAGTCATCGAAAGACTCTTGACCGAGTCAGACCTGCCACCCGGACGCTTAGGCGTGGAGATCACCGAACGGCAGCTCGCCATACGAGTCGACGATGTCGCCGCCGATCTGCTCGCCCTCCACGAGCTGGGCGTCGCGCTCGCGGTCGATGATTTCGGAACCGGGTACGCCTCCCTGGACTATCTCCGCCGGTTCACGTTCAACGAGATCAAAATAGATAGATCCTTCGTCTCCGGGCTGGAGGACAGAACCGACAGAGCGGTCACTGCCTCCATCGTCGCGCTCGGACGCGCGCTGGACCTCACGGTCGTCGCCGAAGGCGTCGAGACCCAGGCGCAGTTCGACCAGATCAAGGAGCTCGGCTGCCACGTGAGCCAGGGCTACCTGCACCACCGTCCGGCACCGCCTCAGACCATCAGCGACCTTCTGCACCAGCCCACGACCTGACGCGAACGGCCAGACCGTAGCCCTGGCCAACCCAACTCGTCACCCTGGCCCGTTCTCGCCCGCCAAAGTGGCAAAGGGAGAGTGCAGTCGCGAGTTGCTCCACCGGGGCGACGCGTCAATCCTGTCACTCTCCTGGACGGTCGGAGGTGGGCCGTAATCAGGTGGATCTCCGCGGCGTCACATCGCCTCTCGGCTCACCGTGTGACTCGTTCCCTCACGCGGCCAACTGTTGGGACCCTTCCGACGGCATCGCGGCGCCGGTACCCCCGGGGCGTCTGGTGGAGGTCGACGAGCGTCGCAGACCCACCAGTCGAGGGGGGCCCAGCGGGCTTGGGCACCCCGGCAGGCCCCCATATTGGCCACACCCGCCAGATCTGGGCGTTGTTGGTTGTGGGGTCCTCCGGGTGACTCGCCCGTAACCCCCACTAACTGTCAACCTCGTGCCAGCACGACCGTGCCAACCGACGACAAGGCCTGGTGAAGGATCACAGTGAGCTTCGAGCGAATCGCGATCGTCAACCGTGGCGAGGCGGCCATGCGCTCCATCCACGCCGCCCGGGACCTGCGAGCCGCCGGCGAGCGGCTCGAGACGGTGGCGCTGTACACCGACGTCGAGCGGAACGCGAGGTTCGTGCGGGAGGCCGACGAGGCCTACCCGCTGGGGCCTGCGTCGGCCCGCCCATACCTCGACCTCGCCCTGCTCGAGCGCGCACTGGTCGAGACGGCAGCCGATGCCGCCTGGGTCGGCTGGGGCTTCGTCGCCGAAGAGCCGGCGTTCGTCGAGCTGTGCGACCGCCTCGGCGTGACCTTCATCGGCCCCAGCGCCGAGGCGATGCGCCGCCTCGGGGACAAGATCGGCGCGAAGCGGCTCGCCGAGCAGGTCGGCGTCCCCGTCGCCCCGTGGAGCGGTGGGCCGCTGGACACCCTGGAGGACGCGCTGGCCTCGGCCGAGAGCGTCGGCTACCCGTTGATGCTCAAGGCCAGCGCCGGCGGTGGTGGCCGCGGGATCCGCAAGGTCACCACTCCCGCCGAGCTGCAGGACGCCTACCAGCGCACCCGGGACGAGGCGGAGCGGGCGTTCGGCAGCGGCGTGGTGTTCCTGGAGAGCCTGGTGACCGAGGCCCGACACGTCGAGGTGCAGCTGATCGCCGACGGCCACGGCACGGCCTGGGCCCTCGGCGTACGCGATTGCTCGGTGCAGCGCCGCAACCAGAAGGTCATCGAGGAGTCCGCATCCCCGCTGCTCACGCCCGCCCAGGTCGACGACCTCAAGGCCTCGGCCGAGCGCCTCGCGCTGGCGGTGGGCTATCAGGGCGCGGGCACGGTCGAGTTCCTCTACCAGCCGGGCGAGAAGGCCTTCGCGTTCCTGGAGGTCAACACCCGCTTGCAGGTCGAGCACCCGATCACCGAGGTCACGACGGACTTCGACCTGGTCAAGGCGCAGATCCACGTGGCCCGGGGTGGCCGCCTCGATGACCAGCCCAGGCCCGTGGAGTCGGGGCATGCGATCGAGGCGCGGCTCAACGCCGAGGACCCGGACCGCGACTTCGCGCCCGCACCCGGCCGCGTCGTACGCCTCGAGCTGCCCAGCGGTCCCGGTGTCCGCGTCGACACCGGCCTCGGCGAGGGCGACACCATCCCGGCCGACTTCGACTCGATGATCGCCAAGGTCATCGCCTACGGCCGCGACCGCGACGAGGCGCTGGCCCGTCTCCGGCGCGCGATGTCCGAGACGACCGTGGTCATCGAGGGCGGCACCACCAACAAGAGCTTCATCCTCGACCTACTCGATCAGCCCGAGGTCGTCTCGGGCGAGCCGGCTTGGGCCGACACTGCATGGATCGACCGGGTGCGCGGTGAGGGCAGGCTGACGTCGCATGCCCACTCCGGCGTCGCGTTGGTCGTCGCCGCGATCGAGGCGTACGACGAGCACCGACGCGTCGAGGTGGACCGCCTTCTCGAGACCGCCCACGGTGGCCGTCCCCAGGTCCAGCACAAGGTGGGCCAGCCGACGGACCTGAAGCTGCGCGGTACGACGTACCAGGTCACCGCGCTGCAGACGGGGTCCGGTCGCTACCGCGTGAGCATCGCGGCCGGCACCGCCGTCGAGACCGCCGACGTGGAGATCGAGCGGATCGACGAGGTCCATTCGCGCCTTCTCGTGAACGGCCGCCGCCACCGCGTCGTCACCGCGACCCACGGACCTACCCACCTGGTCGAGGTCGACAGCGTCACCCACCGGGTCAGCCGCGACGAGGGCGGCGTGCTCAGGTCGCCCGCCCCCGCATTGGTGGTGGCCACGCCCGCGGCGGTCGGCGACGAGGTTGCCGCCGGAGCCCCGGTGCTGGTGCTCGAGTCGATGAAGATGGAGACCGTCATCCAGTCGCCGTTCACAGCCCGCGTGCGCGAGCTGCTGGTGGCCACCGGCAGCCAGGTGGAGACCGGAGCGCCCCTCGTCCGGCTCGAACCGATCAGTGACGACGTCGCCGACGAGGCGCCCCAGGCCGCGAGCGAGGCACCGGCCCTCGACCTCCCCGTTGACAACACGGCGCAGACCGCGCGGCAGCTGGCCGACCGGCACCTCGCCGAGCTCGCCGCTCTCGTTCAGGGTTACGACGTGCCGAGGGACGACCGCGTCGCGACGCTTCGCGGCTATCTCGAAGCCCGGGACGAGCTCCGTGCCGCAGGGGAGGACGTGGTCGGCGACGAGGCCGAGCTGTTCGCGCTGTTCACCGAGTTCGCCGAGCTCAGCCGCAACCACGCGGCCGGCGAGGAGCTCCGCACCGAGCTGCGGGTGCACAGCTCGCGCGAGCACTTCCACACGTTCCTGCACAGCCTCGACACCGAGCGCGGCGGGCTCCCTGACTTGTTCCGCGACCGCCTCGAGCGGGTGCTCGCCCGCTACGGAGTCAGCGACCTGGAGCGGACGCCAGCCCTGGAGGAGGCGGTCTTCCGGATCTTCCTGGCCCTGCGGCGGCCCGCGGAGAACGTCGAGGTCGTCACCGCCCTCCTCCAGCGCTGGATCGACGAGCCGGCCCCGCCCGACGGGGTGCAGGGGAGCGTCCGGGAGCTGCTCGAGCGGCTCAAGCAGGCCACCCAGCTGCGCTTCCCGGCAGTGGGCGACCTCGCCCGCAGTGTCCGTTTCCGCTGGTTCGACCAGCCGCTCGTCGACGAGGAGCGCGCCAGCGTCCTCGCCGGCGTACGTGACGAGGTCACCGCGCTCGCCGCCGACCCGCAGGCCGCGGACCGCGCCGAGCGCATCGACGCACTAGCCCGGATCCCCGAGCAGATCGTGCGGTTCCTCGCCGAGCGCGTGGAGCAGGGCGTCGGCGGCGCCGAGCCGATGCTCGAGGTCCTGGTCAAGCGCCACTACCGCGACTTCGACCTCCACGGCCCGACCGCGTCCCACCACGACGGCCACCCGTTCGCCGTCGCCGACTACCTGCTCGACGAGCGACCCACCCGGGTGGTCACGACCGTCGGCTCCGTCGCCGAGCTCGTTGACGGCTCGGACCTGGTGACCGGGCTCGAGGCGGAGCTGGCCGCACGACGCGACGGCACCGAGGCCGTCGTGGACCTCTACCTGCACTGGTCCTCCGCCCCGGAGTCCATCTCCCTCGGTCGCGACAAGCTGGCCAAGGCCCTGTCCGGCCTCGGCTTCACTCAGGACGCCCGCCGGGTCACGGTCGCCGTGTGCCCGGGCGAGGGCCGGCCGGTCGACTACTACACGTTCCGGTCCGACGAGTCGGGCGCGGTGGTCGAGGACGAGCTCGTCCACGGCGTGCACCCGATGGTCGGGCGTCGCCTCAACCTCTGGCGGCTGCGCAACTTCCACGTCACCCGCATCGAGGCGCCTGACGACGTCCTGCTCTACGAGTGCGTGGCCAGGGAGAACGCCGCGGACCGCCGGCTGGTCGCCCTCGCGCAGGTGCGTCAGCTCGCCGTCGTACACGACGAGAACGGCGTGGTCACGGCACTCCCCCACGCCGAGCGTGCCGTGGAGAATTGTCTGGAAGCGATCCGACGCGCGCGTACGGCGCGAGGCGCCGCGGGCGCGAAGCTGGACCTCAACCACGTGTGGGTCCAGGTGTGGCCGCTGGTCGAGGCCGACATCGCCCAGCTGACGAGCCTGCAGCAGAAGATCACCCCGCTGACCGACGGCGCCGGGATCGCCGAGGTGCTCGCCCAGGGCCGCATCGCGGGTCCGGACGGTACGCCGTCGCCGATCGCCATCCGGTTCCACGCGCGGCCGGGCGCCGGTGTGGTCTCCTCGATCGAGGCGCCGCCCACCGAGCTGCTGCAGCCGCTGGACGACTACGAGTCCAAGGTGCTGCGCGCCCGGCGGCGCGGGTTGGTCTATCCCTACGAGCTCGAGGCGATCGTCGCCGGTGAGGGCGGCACCCTCGTGGAGCACGACCTCGACGACTCGGGCGTGCTGGTGCCGGTGAACCGGCCGCGCGGGCTCAACAGCGCCGGCATCCTCGTCGCGGTCGCCTCCACCCCGACCGCGCTCCACCCCGAGGGGGTCACGCGCGTGGTGCTCTGCGGTGACCCGACCAAGGCACTCGGCGCGGTCTCGGAGCCGGAGTGCTCCCGGGTCATTGCCGCCCTCGACCTCGCCGAGCGGATGGGCGTGCCGGTCGAGTGGTTCGCGCTGTCGGCCGGAGCCCGGATCTCGATGGACTCCGGCACCGAGAACATGGACTGGGTCGCCGCCGCCCTGCGCCGCATCGTGGAGTTCACCCAGGCCGGCGGGGAGATCAACGTCGTCGTGGCCGGCATCAACGTCGGCGCCCAGCCGTACTGGAACGCCGAGGCCACGATGCTGATGCACACCAAGGGCATCCTGGTGATGACGCCGGACAGCGCGATGGTGCTGACCGGAAAGCAGTCGCTCGACTTCTCCGGCGGTGTGTCGGCGGAGGACAACTTCGGCATCGGCGGCTACGACCGGGTGATGGGCCCGAACGGTCAGGCCCACCACTGGGCCCCGGACCTCTCCGGGGCGTGCGACGTCCTGATGGCGCACTACGAGCACACGTACGTCGCACCCGGCGAGTCGGGTCCACGGCACGCCGCCACGAGCGATCCCACCGACCGCGACGTCTCGACGTACCCACACTCCGAACCGGGCAGCGACTTCAAGACCGTCGGCGAGATCTTCTCCCCGGTGAGCAACCCGGACCGCAAGAAGGCGTTCGACATCCGCACCGTCATGCGGGCCGTGGCCGACCAGGACCACACCCCCCTCGAGCGGTGGGCGGGGATGGCCGACGCGGACACGACCGTGGTCTTCGACGCCCACCTCGGTGGCCATCCGGTGTGCCTCCTGGGCATCGAGTCCAAGCCGGTGCCACGCCGCGGCTTCCCGCCGACCGACGGGCCCGACGTCTACACCGCCGGCACGCTGTTCCCGCGGTCCTCGAAGAAGGCGGCCCGGGCGATCAACACCGCCAGCGGCAACCGCCCCCTGGTAGTGCTGGCGAACCTCTCCGGCTTCGACGGGTCACCGGACTCCATGCGCAACCTGCAGCTCGAGTACGGCGCCGAGATCGGGCGCGCCATCGTGAACTTCCGCGGTCCCATCGTGTTCTGCGTGATCTCCCGCTACCACGGCGGCGCGTTCGTGGTGTTCTCCAAGGCGCTGAACCCCCAGATGACGGTCCTTGCGCTCGAAGGCTCCTTCGCCTCGGTGATCGGCGGGGCCCCGGCGGCGGCCGTTGTCTTCGCCGGCGAGGTCGACAAGCGCACGGCCGCCGATCCGAAGGTGAAGGAGCTGGAGGCCGCGGTCGCCGACGCGTCCCCGTCCGAGCGTGGGCCGCTCGTGGTCGAGCTGGCCGAGCTGAGGCAGTCGCTGCGCGCGGAGAAGATCAGCGAGGTGGCAGCCGAGTTCGACGGCGTGCACGACATCCATCGGGCCGTCACCGTCGGGTCTGTCGACGCCGTCATCGCACCCGAGCGGCTGCGGCCGGAGATCATCGCGGTCATCGAACGCTCGATCGCGGGGGGCTGAGACCGTCGTGCGCCAGCTCTCGTCCCTGGACTCGGGATTCCTCATGATCGAGTCGCCGACCACGGTCGGCCACGTCGCGTCCCTGATGGTGGTCGACCCGGGTGCGGCCGGCGACGGTTGGGGTCTCGGCACGGTGCGCGCCCTGCTCGCCGAGCGGTTGCACCTGTGGCCGATCTTCCGTCAGCGCCTGGTGGAGGTGCCGCTCGGACTCAGTCGGCCGTACTGGGTCGACGACCCCGCGTTCGACCTCGACTTCCACGTCCGTGAGCTCGCTCTCCCCGCCCCGGGGTCCCCGGAACAGCTCGGTGAGCAGATCGCTCGCCTCCACGCTCGAGCACTCGACCGCCGCCGGCCGCCCTGGGAGCTCTACGTGATCAGCGGGCTGGCGGACGGCCGGGTCGCGGTCTACTCGAAGATCCACCACGCCGCGGTCGACGGGGTCTCCGGCGCCAAGATCCTGGCCGGCTTCCTCGACATCCGCCCCGAGCCGCGCACGGTGGAACCCGAGGACCGTCCCTTCCAGCCCGACCCGCTCCCGTCGCGGCTGGGCCTCGTCCAGCAGGGGCTCGCGGCGGCCGCCAAGGACCAGGTGAAGCTCGCGCGGACCCTGCCCCCGGCCCTGCGTTCGCTGGGCGCCCTGGCGTCCGGTCCCCGGGCACCGCGGACGCCGCTGAACGGCACGATCAGCGCCCACCGTCGCTTCTCGTTCGGCTCGGTCTCGATCGACGACGTGAAGACGGTGCGCCGGAAGTACGGCGGCACGGTCAACGACATCGTGATGGTGCTGTGCACGTCCGCACTTCGCCGTTGGCTGCAGGAGCGCGATGCCCTGCCCGACGTACCCCTGGTCGCCGCGGTGCCCGTGTCCGTACGCCGGCGCGGCCAGACTGCATCCGGAGGAAACGAGCTGTCGGTGATGCTCGCCGAGCTGCCCACCAACCTGCCCGACCCCGGGGCCAGGGTCGTGGCGATGCGGGAGTCCATGGACCGGGCGAAGGCGCGGTTCGAGTCGCTGCCCGCGACGCTGCTGCGCGACCTCGCCGGGCTCCTCCCCACCGCCGGACAAGGGGTGGCAGCGCGGGCGCTCTTCAACCTCGCCGGCGTGGCGGGGCCGCCGTTCAACCTGTTCGTCAGCCACGTCCCGGCACCCCAGGTCCCGCTGTACCTCGCCGGCGGCCGGGTCGAGGGCATCTACCCGGTCTCGGCCGTGACGAGCACGACGGGCGCACTGAACATCACGGTGTTCTCCTACAACCGCAGGCTCGACTTCGGCCTTGTCGCTTGCCGGGATCTGGTGCCTGACGTGTGGGAACTCATGGGACATCTGCACGATTCCCTGGCCGAACTGGTCGAGCTCAGCCGGGCGCCCCAGCCGTAGGCAGTGCGTCCTTGTGCCGGCTATGACTGTCGAGCCCTGAAGTGGTCGGTACTTCGCATCCCAGCGCGGCCGCGCCCGGTCCGGTGCCGTCCGGTGGGCCGTTGGAACCGAACTCCCTCTCCACCGCTTTCGCCGCACACCACCGCAGGGAAGCGGCTCGACGCCAACATGGGCAGTGTGCACTTTCACGCTCAAAGCGCGGGGTGAGGTCTCGACTGACAATATCCCAAAGGGAGGGTGCAAGGCCCCACTTCCCCCGTGCTGCACCAGGAGTAGGCCTGTCACCAGATCGTGCAGTAGATCCGTGAGGCCTGCTGCACGGATCGGTGACAACTGGTGCGTTCCGATGATCGCGGCGCCCACCAGGGGAAATGTGCTATTTCGCGCTCAAACCGTGTGGGGTGGGCCTCGCCGGCCAGAGCCGGATGGATCAACTCACCGAGCGCCTCTCGGCGCTGCCGAGAACGGCGGCTGGTAGGCGACGTCTGCCGTTGTCGGGTGGTGGCTACGCGCCCCTCGGATCGACGAAGTCCCCGTGCCCGCCGGTCAGGTAACGGGCACGGGGACGCCAGTGGGCCGAAGGGCCCGCCCCTCATCCGGCGCTCGCGCCGTCCCGGAAGAGGCTGCTTCCACGCACGTCGGTCTCGGTGAGGGTGACCAGGTCGTCCCGGGTCAGCGGCTTGTGCAGCTCGACGAGCCGCTTCGCCTGCCTCAGCCGGCATCGCTCGACGGCGTTGCGAACGCTTCGTGCGTTGGAGAACCGTGGCTGCTTCATCCGGAGCTCGAGGTAGTCCGCGAAGGCGGCACGCGCTGCCGGATCGAACCGGAAGTTCTCCTTCGCGACCATCAGGTCCGCGATGCGCATCAGCTCGTCATGGGAGTAGTCCTCGAAGGAGATGTGGTGCGGCACCCGGGAGGAGAGGCCGGGATTGGCTGAGAAGAACGTGTCCATCCGGTCCTCGTAACCGGCGAAGACCACCACGAGGCTGGCACGCTCGTTCTCCATCTCCTGAAGCAGGATCTCGATGACCTCCTGTCCGTAGTCCCGTTCATTCTCTGGCCGGAACAGGTAGTAGGCCTCGTCGATGAACAAGACGCCACCAGCTGCGCGGGCGATCGCCTCCTTTGTCTTGGGCGCGGTGTGCCCGATGAACTGGCCGACGAGGTCGTCCCGGGTCACGGTGTGCACCCGCGGCGTGCGGACATAGCCGAGGGAGTGGAGAATCTTGGCCATCATCTGCGCGACTGTGGTCTTGCCGGTGCCCGGCCCTCCGGTGAAGCTCATGTGGAGGGTCGGTCGGGACGAGCTGAGGCCCAACTGCTCCCGGGCCCGGTCCACCAGCAGGAGCGCCGCGATCTCGCGCACCCGATCCTTGACCGAGCCCAGTCCGACCAGCTCGTTCTCGAGAGCGGCCAGTGTCTCCTCGACCTGTCGCTTCGAGTCGTCGGAGGCGAGGTCGAACTCTTCGAGAGTCAGCTCGTCGGTCGCGTCAGCCTCAGTCGGCATAGCGCTCTCCGGGCGGGGCAGCGGCGGCGTAGGTCTTCACCTGGTACGCCTGTGCCCGCCCGGCGCCCTCGGTCCTGGCGAGCTCGAAGCCAGGCTCGTGCGCCGGGCGCTGCACGAGGAAGGACAGGGCCGTCGTCTGCCGGCCGAGCCGCGCGTCGTACGCAAGAACACGGACGTAGTGCCGGGGGAAGGCTCCCCGACAGGCGGCGATCTCCGCCATGACCCCGTCGGGCTCGATGAGATCGAAGAGCGGGAGTCCCCACATCTCCCAGTAGATGTTGCGCGGGTGCGGGTCGTCGGTGTGCTCGATCGACACCGGCCAGCCGTGATCCAGGGCGTAGCGGACCTGGAGGGCGATCTCGTCGTCGGTCAGGTCGGGAAGGTAGGAGAACGCTCCGTGGCGAAGCTGCATGGTCATGAGTCCTCTCGGCCGGTCAGTAGGAAGCGGTGGGGACCGCGTCGGGTGCGTCGGTGGACGTGTAGTCGAAGGTGACGTCGCCCCAGGTCGCGAGCGCGGCTTCGAGCGCGCGGTTGCTCCCCGCAGCGACGCGCAGGATGTCGGGGCCCTCACGCAACAGGTCACGGCCCTCGTTGCGGGCCTTGACCACGGCTTCGAGGGCGACCCGGTTGGCCTCGGCGCCTGCGGCGATGCCGAGCGGGTGCCCGATGGTGCCACCACCGAACTGCAGGATCACGTCGTCCCCGAACAGGTCGAGCAGCTGGTGCATCTGCCCGGCGTGGATCCCACCCGATGCGACCGGCAGGACGCCGGGCATGCTGGCCCAGTGCTGGTCGAAGAAGATCCCGTTCGCCGGGTTCGTCGGCACGTAGTCCTCCCGCATCGTGTCGTAGAAGCCGCGCGTGGTGGCCGGGTCGCCCTCGAGCTTGCCGACGACGGTTCCCGCGTGGAGGTGGTCGACCCCGATCAGCCGGCACCACTTGGCCAGCACCCGGAAGCTGACGCCGTGCGTCTTCTGACGGGTGAAGGTCGAGTGCCCGGCGCGGTGCAGGTGCAGCAGGACGCCGTTGCGGCGGGCCCAGTTCGCCATCGACTGCATCGCCGTGTAGCCGACCGTCAGGTCGATCATCACGACCACGCTGCCCAGCTCCTTGGCGAACTCGGCGCGCTCATACATGTCTTCCATCGTCGCGGCCGTCACGTTGAGGAAATGGCCCTTGACCTCGCCGGTCTCGGCCATCGCGCGGTTCACGCCCTCCATCGAGAACAGGAACCGGTCGCGCCACCGCATGAACGGCTGGGAGTTGATGTTCTCGTCGTCCTTGGTGAAGTCCAGCCCGCCCTTGCACGCCTCGTAGATGACGCGCCCGTAGTTGCGGGCCGACAGGCCGAGCTTCGGCTTGACGGTCGCGCCGAGCAGCGGGCGGCCGTACTTGTTGAGGTGCTCGCGCTCCATCACGATGCCGTGCGCCGGACCCTGGAAGGTCTTGACGTAGGAAACGGGGATCCGCATGTCCTCGAGGCGCAGCGCCGAGAGCGGCTTGAACCCGAAGACGTTGCCGATGATCGAGGAGGTCAGGTTCGCGACCGACCCCTCCTCGAAGAGGTCGAGGTCGTAGGCGATGTAGGCGAAGTACTCACCGGGGCGGCCCGGCACGTCCTCGACCCGGTAGGCCTTCGCCTGGTAGTGCGAGTTCGCGGTCAACCGGTCAGTCCACACGACCGTCCACGTCGCCGTCGACGACTCGCCCGCGACCGCCGCTGCGGCCTCGATCGGGTCGACACCGGGCTGCGGCGTCACCCGGAACACCGCCAGGACGTCGGTCTCCTTCGGCTCGTAGTCGGCATCGAAGTAGCCCATCGATGCATAGCTGTGGACCCCGGGATCCCACCGGTCGGCCTTCTTCTCGGGCTCGACAGCCACCATCGCTCGCTCCTTCGTCAGAGTTCCTCGTGAGTACGTCGGCACCATGCTGCTCGTCGTACTGCTTCAACGACAATGGAATCTTTGGTGCCAATATTTAGGTGATCGCTTTAGTATCTGGCCATGAGCAACCCGGTCACCTGGTCGCGGATGCGCACCTTCCTCGCCGTCGTCGACCTCGGCAGCGTGCGCGCGGCGGCTGCCCACCTCCACGTCACCGAGCCCGCGGTGTCGTCGGCGGTCACCCAGATCGCGCGGCACCTCGACACCGACCTGTTCACCCGCGAGGGCCGCGGCATCCGGCTCTCCGCGGCAGGCGCGACCTACGCGGACTACTGCCGGACCCTGCTGGGTCTGGCCGAGGAGGCGGAGGCGGCCGTCCAAGCCGCCGGGACCGCGCGGGTGCGGATCGGTGCCGTGGCGACGGCAGCCGAGACCGCCCTCCCGCGTCTCCTCGCCACCTTCCGCGCCCGCCAGCCCCAGGTGGAGATGAGTCTTTCGGTGCTGCCGCGCGACGAGCTCTTCGCCGAGCTGGTGCACCACGAGACCGATGTGGCGATCGCTGGCCGACCGCCGCGTGGATCCGGGCTGGTTTCGGTCGCCGAGCGCCCGAACCGGCTGATCGTCGTCGCGGGAGCGTCGTACGACGTCCCGCCACCGACTGCCACCTGGCTGCTCCGGGGCGCAGGCTCGGGGACGCGCCAGACCTGCCTCGCCCTCTTGGAGCAGCACGGATGGGAGCCTCCGTTCCTCACCCTCGGCACCCACGGCGCGGTCGTTGCAGCTGCCCGGGAGGGGCTCGGCCTCACGGTCGTGCACGCCGACGCCGTAGCAGGGGCCCTGTCCGACGGCACCCTGCGCAGGGTGCCGGTCGCGGGGACTCCCCTCGACCGGCCGTGGCACGTCGTCACCAACGCCACGCCATCGCCGGCTGCGCGACTCTTCCTGGAGCACGTCTGTGACTCCGACCAGCCGGAGGACGTGCGGTTCCACCCTCGGATTCGCCCGAGGGGGTGACGAGCCGCGCCCGCAGCGGCCCGAGGCTGGGGGCATGCGAACACTCGCCGAAACCGCCCTCGCCCTGGTCGACTCGGGCCGCGGCATCCTGGCCGCGGACGAGAGCATCGGGACGATGTCCCAGAGGCTCACCGCCGAAGGCATCGCGCCGACCGAGGAGAACCGGCGGCGCTACCGGGAGCTGCTGCTCACGCCCCGCGGCCTCTCCAGGATGGTCAGTGGGATCATCCTCTGCGACGAGACCCTCCGGCAGCAGGTCGCCACCGTTGACGGCAACGTGGCATTCCCGCTTGCTGCGAAGCAGTGCGGGATCCTCCCCGGCATCAAGGTCGACGCCGGCACGACCAGCCTCGCCTTCGGCCATGGGGCGTTGGTCACCGAGGGCCTCGACGGGCTACGTGACCGCCTTGCCGAGTACGCCGACCTCGGGGCGGCCTTCGCGAAGTGGCGCGCCGTGATCGACGTCGAGACCGCGACGGAGCACTCGATCGAGGTCAACGCCCACGCCCTTGCCCGTTACGCCGCCCTCTGCCAGGAACAGGGCATCGTGCCGATCGTCGAGCCCGAGGTGCTCTGCGCCGGCGCGCACGACATCGGTCGCTGCGAGGAGGTCACCGACCGGACGCTCGCTGCCGTGTTCGCACAGCTGCGGCTCCAGAAGGTCGAGCCCGAGGCGATGGTCCTCAAGCCCAACCTGGTGACGCCCGGGACGACTGGCCCCTCGGTGACGCCCAGCCATGTCGCAGACGCAACGCTGCGTGTCCTGGAGCGCCACGTGCCGAGCACCGTGCCCGGGATCGCGTTCCTCTCCGGAGGCCACGACAACGCCACCGCCTGCCAGTACCTCGCCGCGTTGAACGGGATCGCCGTCGGCGCACCGTGGCGGCTGACGTACTCGTTCGGCCGCGCCCTGGTCAGCGATGCCCTGCACGCCTGGGGTGGCGAGGACGCGAACCTGAGCGACGCCCAGGCAACCCTGCTCTCCAACTGCGCTCGCGCCGCTGCCGCGCTCGAGGGTGCGGAACCGGCGCCGGCCTCGGCCTGAGAGCCGGTCAGTGAAGCGGGAGCTCGACGATGACCGCAGTGCCCCGACCTTCGATCGAGTCGATCCGCAAGGTCGCCCCGATAAGCGCCGAGCGTTCCACGATCGAGGCGAGCCCGAAGTGCTCGCCGGCTTCCGCCGGCGGACGCCCGCGGACGGAACGCACGTCGAAACCGGCACCGTCGTCGGTCACACCGAGCACGGCTGCGTCACCGACCCGACGTAGCGAAAGCACGACCCGCTGCGCCTGGGCGTGCTTGATCGCGTTGTTCAGCGCTTCTTGCGCGATCCGGAACAGTGCTGCCGCGGCATGGTCCGGCACCACGGTGAACTCGTCGGGATGGTCGGAGCGGAACTCCACATCGAGCTGCGGAAGGGACTGGCACAGCGACTCGAGGGCGGCGACCAGGCCCAGGTCCTCGAGCAGCAGCGAGTGCAACCCGGTGATCGCTGCTCGCGTCTCGTCGTACGCCAGGCCGGCCAGGCGTTTGGCCTCCGCAATCTCGTCGAGGGTCCCGGCGATCAGCGGATGGTCGTCGGCCGCGCCGTTTCGCGCGGCGACGGACAGTCCCGTGTGGGCTGCGCTCAGGTGGAACGACAGCGAGGCGAGAGCCTGGGTGACGCCGTCGTGCAGATCGCCCGCGATCCGTCTTCGTTCGGCCTCCTGGGCCGAGATGGCCTGGGCGATCAGCTGGTCGCGCAACGAGTGGTGCTCCTCGGCGGCGCCCCGCAGACCTTCGGCGTAGAGCCGCAGTCCGACCAGGTCGGCAAGTCGTTGCGCCCGGGCGAGCTCGTCCTCGCCGAACGCGCGGTGGTCGAAACGATGCACCGAGATCACGCCGACGATGGCGCCCTCGAGCCCGTGCGCGGGGACGCACAGCCTCGACACGACCTGGCCCTCGGCGAGATGGAGCAGAGCCCGGTGCTGCGGGTTCCGCGGCGAGTCGTCGACGATGGTCACGGAGTTGCCGTTCTGCGCGACCAGGCCGACCACGCCGTACCCGACCGGGATCCGCAGGGTCCCGGCCGCGGCATCGTCCCCCGGGTAGGCACCACCCACCGTCAGGTCGGAGTCGACGATGACGAACGCGGTGGCGCCGTCCGACTCGAAGATCTCGGCGAAGGCACGGGCGACCGATCGGAGGTCCAACTCTCCCGCGACCACGAGCAGCTCGTGGATCCGGGTGAGGTCGGTCATCGAGACGCGCTCACTGGTAGAGGCCCTCCCGCAACGCCACCGCGATCGCTCCTCCCCGGTCGGCGACGCCCAGCTTCCGGTACAGACCACGGATGTGGGTCTTCACCGTGTCCTCGCTCACCACGAGCTTCGCAGCGATGCCCTTGTTCGAGTGACTCGCGACCAGAAGTGCGAGCACCTCGCTCTCCCGCTGGGTGAGTCCGAGACGCGCGCCGGGCCAGAACTCCCCGGAGTTGATCCGAGCCGCCGACATCGCGATCCGGCCGGCGAGCGTGGGGTCGATCACCACGTCGCCCTCGACGACCCGCTTGAGGTGCTCGACCAGCTCGCCGCCGTCCACCCGCTTGAGGATGTAACCCGACGCCTCGGCGCGCAACGCCTGGTAGGCGTACTGCTCGTCGTCGTAGACCGTGAGGAAGACGACCCGGATCCCGGGATCGAGCAGCTTGAGCCGGCGGCACAGATCGAGACCGCTGTCGCGGCCCAGGCGGATGTCGCAGAGAACGATGTCGGGCTGCTCACGACTGACGACGGCCAGCGCCTCGTCGAGAGTGGTCGCCGTCCCGACCACCTCCACGTCGTCCCTGAAATGGGCCAGCATGGCCTGCACGCCGTGCAGCACCATCTCGTGGTCGTCGGCCAGCACGACGCGGCTGGGCGCTCGGGGGGCATCCACCGTGGCGTCGGTCTCGTCGGCCGTCATCCTCGCAGCGTAGGTCACCGTGGCACCCTCCGGGCGCCCCCGCGGGAATGTCACCAGTCCCTCCACCCGTCCGGGTGAGTCCGCTGCTCCGACGCTCCGGTCTCCTGGGACAGTGAGCACTTCCTCCGACCGAACGCGCACGACCGCCGCGGACGCCGACACCCTCGACCAGCTGGCCGTCGACACCGTGCGGTTCCTGGCCGCTGACATGGTCGAGGCTGCCAACAGCGGCCACCCGGGCATGCCTATGGGCGCCGCGCCCATGGCGTGGACGCTGTGGTCCCGCCACCTCCGGCACGACCCGGGGGCACCGGAGTGGCCGGACCGGGACCGTTTCGTCCTCTCGGCCGGACATGGTTCGGCTCTCCAGTACGCCCTGCTGCACCTGTTCGGGTACGACCTCAGCAAGGACGACCTGCGGGACTTCCGCCAGCTCGGCTCGAGGACTCCCGGTCACCCGGAGTTCGGCCACACTGCCGGCGTCGAGGCGACGACCGGCCCTCTCGGGCAAGGGATCGCGATGGCTGTCGGTATGGCCCTCGCGGAACGCATGCTGCACGCGCGGTTCCCCGAGCTGGTCTCGCACCGGACTTGGGCGATCGCCGGGGACGGTTGCCTGATGGAGGGCGTGAGCCACGAAGCCGCCTCACTGGCCGGCCACCTCGGGCTCGGGCGGCTGACGGTGCTGTTCGACGACAACGAGATCACGATCGACGGCGGCACTGAACGCTCGTGCTCCGACGACCAGCTCGCACGGTTCCGCTCGTACGGCTGGCACGTTTCGCGGGTCGCGGACGGTACCGACATCGAGGCGATCGACGCTGCTCTGATCGAGGCCGGCGCTGATCCGCGGCCGAGCCTGATCGCGGTCAGGACGGTGATCGGGCACGGCGCTCCCGACGTCGCCGGCACGTCCGCAGCCCACGGCAGCCCGCTGGGAAGCGAGCGGTTGGCGGAGGCGAAGCGTCGCGTGCTGTGGCCCGACGAGTCGTTCGTCGTGCCTTCGGCTGTGAGTGCACACTGCGAGCAGCTGGCGACCGGTGGCCGGACCGAACGCGCGAGCTGGGAGGCCAAGCTCGCCGCGCTGCGCGCCGCCGACCCGGGCCGCGCCGGCGAGTGGGACCGGCGGTGCAGCGGAGGTACGGCGTACGTCGACGACGATGCGTTCTGGGACCAGCTGGTCGCCGGCCTGCGTGTCGAGCCGACACCCAGCCGTGAGTCCTCGCGCCAGGTTTTGGCGGCGCTGACCGAGGCCGTCCCGGAGCTCGTGGGCGGATCGGCCGACCTCTCGGGTTCGACCGGGACCGAAATTGGCGCCTCCTCGGTGGTGAAGGGGGACTACGGCGGCACCCGGATCGACTTCGGGATCCGGGAGTTCGCGATGGCCGCCGTCCTCAACGGCATCTCGCTGCACGGCGGGTTCCGCTGCTTCGGCAGCACGTTCCTCGTCTTCGCCGACTACCTCCGCCCGGCCCTGCGGCTGTCGGCGCTGATGGGCCAGCCGGTCATCTACGTGCTGACCCACGACTCGGTGTGGGTCGGCGAGGACGGCCCCACCCATCAACCCGTCGAGCACATCGAGTCGCTGCGGCTGATCCCGGGGGTGCGGGTGTTGCGTCCCGCGGACGCCCAGGAAACCGCCGAGGCCTGGCGTTGCGCACTCGCCCGCCTCGACGGTCCGACGGTCCTGGTGCTTTCACGACAATCGTTGCCTGCCGCGCCCTCGAGCGCTCCGCCTCGCTTCCTCGCCACCGACGGCTTCCGCGTCGTCCGCGACGACCCGGACCCGGATATCGAGCTCTTGGCGTCCGGCTCCGAGGTGTCGCTCGCCCTCGCGGCTGCTGGCACGCTCGCCCGCGACGGGATGACGGTGCGGGTCGTCTCGGTCCCGTGGCGGGAGCGCTTCGAGGCCCGTCGACACCTCCTGCCGCTGCCTCCCGTGACGGTGGCGGTCGAGGCCGGGTCGACGATCGGTTGGCGGCACCTCGCCGACGCCGTCGTCGGCGTCGGCAGGGTCGGCGCTTCCGGCCCAGGTTGGGCGGTCGCCGCCCACGTGGGTCTCACTGCCGACGGCGTGGCCGCTGTCGCCCGCGGCGCACTCGACTCAGCCGGTCTGCTCTGATGATCGAGAAGATCGTCAAGATGAGCCGGTCGCAATCGCCAGCCAGACCCCAGCCAATCATGCTCGCCATCGCTGGCGACTCCGCCTCGGGAAAGACCACGCTCGCGCGTGGCCTGACCGACGCGATCGGTCAGGACCGATGCCTCTCCCTCTGCGCCGACGACTACCACCGCTACGACCGCGCCGAGCGCGCTGGCCTGCCGTTCACGGCCCTCCACCCCGACTGCAATTACCTCGACATCCTCGAGCAGCATCTCCAGCTGCTTGCGCTGGGGCGCCCCGTGCTGAAGCCCGTCTACGACCACGCGACCGGCACGTTCAGCAGATCGGTGTACGTCGAGCCGCGGGAGTTCGTCGTGGTCGAGGGTCTGCACCCCCTCCAGACCAAACTGATGCGGGCCTGCTTCGACGCCACCGTGTTCCTGGATCCACCCCAGGAGGTCCGGCACGGCTGGAAGGTCGCCCGTGACACCGGCGAGCGTGGCTACACCGCGGACCAGGTGCTGGCCGAGCTCGCCCTGCGCGAGCAGGAGTCAGCGGCGTACACCCGGTCGCAGCGCCGCCACGCCGACATCGTGGTGAGGTTCGCGCCTGCCGGTCACCACGACGAGCCCCCGGGCACGCCGTTGTCAGCAGAGGTGCTGCTACGCCCGACGATCCAGCACGCCGACCTCACCGCGACGCTGACCGACGACCTCCGGGCAGCGATGCACCTGCGGATCGTGCGCGACGTCGACGGCACGCCGACCGATTGCCTGCACGTGCACGGATACTCCTCGGCCGAGGAGACGACGCAGCTGGAGCAGGTGATCTGGGGCGCGGTCGGCGCCGTCGGCCCGCCCCCCGCGGGACTCGGCGCCATCACCGGAGGCGACCGCAGCGAGCCGCTGGCGATCGCGCAACTGGTCCTGCTCTTCCACCTCCTCCAGGTGAGCCGTGGCGAGGCGCACGAGCCGCTCGGCCAAGTCGTCGGCGTCTGAGGCCTGCGCTCAGCGCTGTCCCGCCACCCGCGGCGCCATCGCGGTGAGCTGGTGGGTGGTCTGGGCAACCAGCGACGAGACCTGATCCGCGGTGAGGCGATCACAGGCGAAGTCCCAGTGCACGGCGACGGTGTCGCCCGGGGCGAGATCGTCGACGAACGGGTGCCCGTCGAGCCGGTAGCGGATCCGGCGGGTCATCGGCCGCCCGAGACGGAGTACGGCGGGCGCCGCATCGGTACCGGCGTCGTACTCCAGCTGTGGGCCGGTGACCACGAGCTCGTCGGTCAGCACCTCCTCGACCGAAGCCCATGCGATCCGGCACGACTCGAGGACCCCGAGCGGCTCCGGGCCGACCCCGAGCAGCCGGGACCACGGGTAGACACCAAGGACGTGGAACGCGTGGCTCGGGGCTGCTTCCGGCAGCAGGTCCTGGTTGAGGTGCGTCCAGTAGTGGCCCGCCTGGGGAGCCAGCTCCGCGATCAACCGGGCACCGAACTCCGACCGGTCGATGGCCGCGGACATCGCGTTGCCGGTCCAGTACCCCCGGACCACCGACGGGTCGAGCGGATCCTCGACACCCGCCATCGCGGCAAGCAACCGCTGATAGGGCCAGGCGCCGGAGAACCGCTGCGCGACCGCAGCGACCTCGAGAGCCGCCGCGACCGGGGGCGAGCCGGTCGCGGCGGCGACGAGCGCCGCCGAGCCGGTCGGACCGCAGTACCCGAGCGCGTTGGGCGCGTGCGCGTACTGCGCGAACAACCGGTGGCCCGACGGCCGTTCCGCGGTGGGCTGCTCAGACGCCGGCACCCTGACCCACTGCCCCCTGCCCGACCATCTGGGCCGTCTCACGGTGCAGCCGGCCGAAGTTGTAGTACGCCGCGCACGCGCCCTCCGGCGACACCATGCAGGTGCCGATCGGCGTCTCTGGCGTGCACGCTGTGCCGAAGACCTTGCACTCCCAGGGCTTGATCGCACCCTTGAGCACCTCGCCACACTGGCAGGCCTTGGGGTCGGCCACCCGGACACCTGGCATCGAGAACCGGACCTCGGCGTCGAAGTCGGCGAAGTCGTCGTGGACCCGCAGTGCGCTCTGCGAGATGAAGCCGAGCCCGCGCCACTCAAAGTGCGGTCGCAGCTGGAAGGTCTGCCCCATCAGCTTCAGCGCGGCGACGTTGCCCTCTGGCCTGACGACGCGCGCGTACTGGTTCTCGACCTCGCACCGACCGTCACGGTGCTGCTCCAGCAGCATGTACACCGACTGCAGGATGTCGAGCGGCTCGAACCCGGCCACGACCACCGGCTTGCCGTAGACCTCGGGCACGAACCGGTACGGGTGCGTGCCGACCACGGTCGAGACGTGGCCGGGGCCGAGGAAGCCAGACAGTCGCAGGTCCGGGCTCTCGAGGATCGCCTTCATCGGCGGCACGATCGTGACGTGGTTGGAGAACACGCTGAAGTTCGTCAGCCCCAGCGCCTTGGCACGCATCAGGGTGACCGCTGTCGACGGCACCGTGGTCTCGAACCCGACGGCGAAGAAGACCACGTGCTGGTCGGGGTTGTCGATGGCGATCTTCACCGAGTCCAGGGGTGAGTAGACGAACCGCACATCGGCGCCGCGGGCCTTCGCGTCGAGCAGGCTGCCCCGCGATCCCGGGACGCGCATCATGTCGCCGAAGGTCGTGAAGATGACGTCCGGCTGCTCGGCGAGCCACATCGCGTCGTCGATCCGGCCCATCGGGATCACGCAGACCGGGCAGCCCGGGCCGTGCACGAGCTCGATGTTGGCCGGGAGCAGGTGCTCGATGCCGTGTCGGTAGATGGTGTGCGTGTGGCCACCGCACACCTCCATGAACTTGAACTCGTCGTCTCCGGCCAGCTCGGTGATCGACTTGACCAGCGCGCGTGCCGCGGCCGGGTCTCGGAACTCGTCGACGAACTTCATGGGTGGCTCAACTCGCTTCCGCTGCGGTGGTCTTGAAAAGCTCGATCTCGTCGACGTAGTCCTGGCCCATCCGCTGGACCTGGTCGAGGGTCAGCTGGGCCTCCTGCTCGTCGATCTTGGCCATGCCGAAGCCGACGTGGACCAGCACCCAGTCGCCCGGTGCGACCCCTTGTTCGGCCAGCAGCTTCACGCTGATGACGCGGCGGACGCCGCTGACGTCGACGCGGGCCAGGTGCTCGGCCTCATCGACGATCTCGACGACCTGGCCGGGAATGCCCAGACACATGATGTGCTCCTTCTCGATTCGGTCAGCAGATCCGCGGCAGCGGGTCGCCCACGAGCATGTCGACGATGCGGGTGCCACCGAAGGGCGTCCGCATCGCCACGATTCCTGCAGGTTCGGCGATGACCTCGCCGATCACGGCCGCCTGGGCTCCCCCGGGCAGGCCGCGGAGTGCGGCGACGGCCGCCTCGGCCTCCTCGGCCGCCACGACGGCGACGAACTTGCCCTCGTTGGCGACGTAGATCGGGTCGATGCCGAGCATGTCGCAGCACCCGAGGACAGTGGGGTCGATCGGCAGCAGGCCCTCGTCGATCACGACTCCGAGCCCGACCGTCTGGGCGAGCTCGTTGCACACCGTGCCGAGGCCGCCCCGGGTCGCGTCGCGCATCCAGCGGGTGCTGGGCGCCGCCGCGAGCAGCGCCTCCACCAGGCCGTTCACCGGGGCGGTGTCGGACTCGATGTCGGCCTCGATGGCGAGGTTGCCGCGAGCCAGCATCACGGCCATGCCGTGGTCGGCGATGGTGCCCGAGACGATCAGCCGGTCGCCGGGCCGGACCGCGGCTGGCGACAGCTCACGGTCGGCGGGCACCACGCCCACCCCCGCGGTGGTGATGTAGAGGCCGTCGGCCGAGCCGTGCGGGACGACCTTGGTGTCGCCGGTGACGATCTGCACCCCGGCGGCGTCCGCCGCGGCCCGCATGTCGGCAGCGAGCTGGCGCAGCCGATCGATCGGGAAGCCCTCCTCCAGCACGAACGCGACCGAGATCCACTGCGGCACCGCACCGCTGACCGCGAGGTCGTTGACGGTGCCGTTGATCGCGAGGTCGCCGATGGTGCCGCCCGGGAAGTCGATCGGCTGGACGACGAAGGAGTCGGTGGAGAACACGAGCCGCTCGCCGCTCGGCAGCCGCAGCAGCGCGCCGTCGCCGAGCTGCTCGAGCAGCGGGTTGCGGAACGCCTCGACGAAGACGTGGTCGACCAGGGCGGCCGACGACTTGCCACCCGCACCGTGGGCCATGGTCACCACCTCGTCGATCAGCCGGGGCCGGCGCTTCCGGAACTCCTCGACCCGCAGCCGGGTGCGGTCCTCCGGGTCGGGGACCTGGCTGGCCGACGGCGTCAACCGTTCGCTGGTCATCGCGGTGCTCCGTTCTGCAGTGCTTCGAGGTGGTGCTGGGTGACCGACCACAGCCGGTAGCCGACGAGGGCCTGGCTCTCCTGGATCCGGTGGATGCTCAAGGAGCGGATCGTGAAGCAGTGGTCGACGTCCTCGGACACACTCATCCGACCGCCGTCGTACCCCGAGAAGCCGACCGTGAGCAGACCCCGGCGTCGGGCCTCGGCGAGCGCCACCATCAGGTCCTCGGAGCTCCCGGAGGTCGAGAGCGCGACGGCGATGTCGCCGGTGCGGGCGTGCGCCATGACCTGACGGGCGAACACCACGTCGAACCCCACGTCATTGCCGAGGGCGGTGAGCACGGCCTGGTCGGCCGCCAGGCAGCGCGCGGACAGCGGCCGGCCATGGGCCGGCCGGGCGAAGAGTGCTGCCATGGTGGCGGCATCGGTCGAGCTGCCGCCGTTGCCGAAGGTGAACATCCGACCCCCGGCCGCGAAGCGCTCGGCCATGGCCCGACCGGCCGCCTCGATCCCGGCATCCCACTCGGCGAGCGACTCCTCCTGCAGTCGGGCGCTCTCGGCGGCCTTGCTCCGGGCGGACGTGGCGAGGTCGGCCAGCAGGCCGGCGGCGTCGGTCTCCTGTCCCTCGAGGAAGGGGTAGAGGAAGTCGGTCGAGTGACCCTGGTCGCTCATCTCGGCCCCCACTGCCCCACCTGGGGCGAATCCTCGAGCCGGGTCAGCGCGGCACCGGCGTGCACGATGACCAGGTCTCCGGGTACGACGTCGCCGACGACCGTGACGTCGACGTACTCCTCGCCGGTGGCCGTGCGCACCAGCGCTCCGGCGTACTCCTCCGCCGGCGGCGCGACCACCTCGCCGAGCCGTCCCTCGTCGCTGCAGGTGATGCACACCTCGTCGGTGCAGTCGTCGTCGGGCACGGTGAGCAGGCCGGGGTGCTCGAAGCAGACGTGGGTGAGCTCCCACAGCAGGTGGTACATCAGCACGAACCTGCCGGTGGCCGGCACCATCGGGTCGTCCGACGGAACCCACAGCACGTGGCTGGCCGCGCCGGCGGCCGGCCGGTCGCCGTACCCGATCCACATCGTCTCGACCCCCCAGGCGGGTGCGCGTCGCATCACGTCGAGGACCTGGGCCTGGTCGGCGCCGGCGACCGCGAGGACCACGTCGCCCGGGCGGACCGCGATCCGGGTCTCGGCGACGAGGTCGGCGGCGACCAGGGCGACCGCGGGCAGCGCACGCTTGCCGACGATGACCGGATGGACGAACTCGACCGCGACGTGGTGGGAGTGCGGCTCCCACTGCGGTGACAGCACCCAGAGCGTGGCACCTGCGTGGAAGCGGCGCGCCAGGGCCAGCGCGGCGCCGGCCAGGTCAGCCGAGAGCTCCTCGTCGATCATGGTGACCGGCCCGGCCTGGGGCCCGACGACAGCAGTCATGGCGCCACCTCCTGCCCGATCGTCTCGACGATCGCGCTCGACCCCGGTGCGGTCTCCGCCGCTTCCAGAAGGCCGAGGTCGACCATCATCCGCACCGTCTCACGCGCCGACTCCTCGGTCAGGCGGGTCAGCGCGTAGCCGGCGTGCACGATGACGTAGTCGCCGATCGTTAGATCCGGCAGGTAGTCGAGGCACACCTTGCGCCGCTCGCCGACGAAGTCGGCTTCGGCCATCAGCGCGCCGTTGTCGACCCACGTCCTCTCGATCCGTCCAGGGACTCCCAAGCACATCTCAATCAACCTCTTCTCGTCCCGGCGCGGTCAGGGGGACCGCGCCGTTCGCCCGACGATCTGTCAGCAGCTGCTCACGAGCTGCCATGGCCCGGCCGATCACGACCTGGCCGAGACTGAGTCCCCCGTCGTTGCAGGGGACCCGGCGGTGCGTGAGCACCTCGAGACCGCCGGCGCGAAGCCGGCCAGTCACCTCTGCAGTGAGCACCCGGTTGGCGAACACGCCGCCGGTCAGTCCGACTCTGTCGACGTTCGCGCGGCGCGCGATGCCGAGCGCCAACGCTGCTGTCGCTGCTCCGAGAGCGCGGTGGAACCCCAGCGCCAGCTCCGCGCGGTCGGTCCCCGAGTCCCTCGCCGCGACGAGCGCGGTGACGAGCGGGCGCCAGTCGAGCTGCGGCACCTCTTCGCTGGTGACCGGGAACGGGAGCTCCGCAGGGCGCGCCGCCGTACGGGCCAACACCTCGAGCTCGATCGCCGCCTGCGCCTCGTACGTGACGCGATGACGGACGCCGAGCAGGGAAGCGACGCCATCGAACAAGCGGCCCACGCTGGTCGTGTCGAGGCAGCCCAGGCCCGCGTCGAGCTGCGACCTGACCGTCTGGACCTCGGCCTCTTCCATCTCGTCGGGCGCCCAGGGCACGGCCCCCAGACCCGCGCCGTGCAGCAGTCCCAGCGCGATCCGGAACGGGTTGCGGACCGCCGCGTCGCCGCCGGGCATCCGCAGGGGAACGAGGTGGCCCATCCGCGTGCACTCGGCGACGTCGACGCCGATCGCCAGGACCTCGCCACCCCAGATCTGCCGGTCGCACCCGTAGCCGGTGCCGTCGAAGGCGACCCCGACGACCGGGGTGCCGACCAGTCCGTGGTCGGCCAGCAGTGATGCGAGATGTGCGTGATGGTGCTGGGCCGTCACGAGCCGGGTCTCCGGGTTGCGCTCGACGTAGTCCTCCGCCCAGCGGCGGGTGGCGTAGCCCGGGTGCAGGTCCGCGACGACGACCTCCGGGCTCGCGGCCCGCAGCCGGGTCAGCTGGTCCACCGACCGGGCGAATGCGGCCTGGCTCTCGAGGCTGCCCATGTCGCCGACGTGAGCGGAGCAGAACGCGAGCTCGTCGCGGGCCACGCAGAAGGTGTTCTTGATCTCCGCCCCGACCCCGAGCGTGGTCGGACCGTCGCTGGGAAGCGCCACGGGCATGGGTGCGAAGCCGCGCGAGCGGCGCACGGGCACCTCGCCGTTGCTCCCGAGGGTCACGACAGAGTCCTCGCACGGGACCGCGATCGGGCGGTCGTGCATCAAGAACCCGTCCGCGATCGACGACAGCCGCGCGCGGGCATCGTCGTTGGTGAAGCACAGCGGCTCGTCGGAGAGGTTGCCCGAGGTCATGACGAGCAGCGTCGGCGCCGGGGCGTCCCGGCCCGGGACCGCCGCGAGCAACAGGTGGTGCAGCGGTGTGTAAGGCAGCATGACGCCGACCTCGTCGAGCCCGGGCGCGATCCCCGGCGCCAGCGGGCCGTCCTCACGGATCGGCAGGAGCACGATCGGCGCGGCCGGCTGGGTCAGGGTGAGCTCGGCGCTGGGGGGCACGAAGGCGATCCGGCGTACGGCGTCCAGGTCCCTGGCCATCACGGCGAACGGCTTTTGAGGGCGCCGCTTCCGCTCCCGCAGCTGTTGTACGGCGACCGTGGACGTGGCATCGCACGCCAGGTGGAAGCCGCCGATCCCCTTGACCGCGACGATCCGTTCGTCGCTGAGGAACCGCTGGGCGGTGGCCAAGGTGTCGGTGTCGCCGAGCAGCGGCTCGCCCGCCCCCCCGGCCAGCTCCCACCACAGCCGCGGTCCGCAGTCATGGCACGAGATCGGCTGGGCGTGGTGGCGCCGGTCGGCCGGGTCGTCGTACTCCCGGGCGCACGACCCGCACATCGGGAAGCTGGCCATCGTGGTGGCCGGTCGGTCGTAGGGCAGGTCGGTGATGATCGTGAACCGCGGTCCGCAGTTGGTGCAGGTAATGAAGGGATGCCGGTGGCGGCGGTCGGTCGGGTCCCCCAGCTCGGACAAGCAGTCCGCGCAGGTGGCGACGTCCGGCGGCACCAGGGTGCGCGCACCGGGCCGCCGCCGGCTCGGGACGATCCGGAACCCGTTGCCTCCGCGCGGCGCCCGTTCGCTGACGGCGATGTCGAACACCACCGCCATTGGCGGAGTCTGCGCCTTCAGTGCGGAGAGGAAGTCGTCCACCAGCGGCGCCGACCCCTCGACCTCGATGAAGACGCTGACCTCGTCGTTGCCGACCTCTCCGACCAGCCCCCGCTCGGCGGCCAGCCGCGCCACGAACGGCCGGAAGCCGACACCTTGGACGACCCCGCGGACCTCGATCGCGCGGCGGACCGGGTTCACGGTGCACCTCCCCGGCTCCACACGACGACCCGGTTGTTGCCCGAGTCGGCGATCGCGATCCGGTCGCGATGAGCGGAGAGCCCGTAGGGCCAGCACAAGGTGTCGCGCGCGACCTGCTCCCACCTGTTCTCCCCGTTGGCGGAGAAGCTCGGCTGTCCGAGGACGTGCACGGGTTCGGTGTGCTGGTCGAGGGGGTCGCCGTCCCACAGCAGCACCCGGTTGTTCGAGGTGTCGGCCACGGCGAGTCCCCCGGGCGCGTGGACCGCCGCGTACGGGAACCGGAGCCCGGTGCCGGTCTGCCGCCGGTAGGGGAACTCGACGGCTGTGGTCATGTCGGGCTGGCCCAGCACGTAGTCGGCCGGGCGGTCGCCGTCGGGGTGCGCGTGCCAGCCGAGCAGCCGGTGGTTGCCGGCGTCGGCGACGACCACACCGCCGCTGCCCGTCCCGGTGACGGTGTGCGGCCAGCGGAAGGATCCGGCGTCGGGCGGACCGTCGCGGTTCTCGCCGCGGCTCATCGCGTCAGGCTGTCCGAGTACGACGTCCGCCGGCTGGTCGGGATCGGTGGGGATGCCGTCGGTCCACACCAGGACCCGCCGGTTGCCGGTGTCGGCGACGTAGAACCTGCCGTCGACGACGGCGATGCCGAACGGCCAGTAGAACGAACGCGCGCTGGGATCGCCGCCGCGGTTGGGCTCGACGTCCTCCGGACCTTTCTGTCCGAGCACCAGGTCGGGCGCCCCGGCCTTGTCGGGGAGCGAGTCCCAGACCAGGATCCGGTGGTTCCATGCGTCCGCGACGACGAACCGCCCGTCCTCGGCTCGGACCACCCCGGTCGGCAGGTTCATCCCAGCGGCCGGACCGGCGCCACCGGCCTGCGGTCCCTCAGTCACCTCGTCCGGTTGTCCGAGCACCAGGTCGGCCGGCTCCCCGTCGCCGGAAGGAATCCGGTTGAAGACCAGCACCCGGTGGTTGCCGGTGTCGGCGACGACGAGCAGGCCCTCGTCGAGCAGCACGCCGCGGGGCGCATAGACGAAGGACGCGGTCGGCTGAGCCGGCGGCAGCAGCAGACCCCCGGCCGACTCGGCGCCGACCACGACCTCGGGCCGCCACGGACCGTAGGTGTCCGGAGCGGGCCCGGCCGGGGCGAACGGGCTCACGCCGAGCTGGGTGCCGAGATGCTCGGCACCGGTGGGGATGATCTGGACGCGCATCGCTACTCGCCGACACGGATCCAGACGTGGCCGTCCTCGACCCGCAGCGGCAGCTGTTCCAGCTGCGCTCCCGGGAAGGTGCGGCACTCGCCGGAGAGGGCGTCGAAGCAGTAGCCGTGCCACTCACAGGTCAGGGAACCATCGCCCGGGTCGAGCTCAGCCCCGTCCAGCGGCATGCCCAGGTGCGCGCACTCGTTGACGTACGCCGAGAGCTGGCCGCCGAGGTTGACGACGAGCGCCGACACGGCGGCGCCGTCGTCGGGCACCAGGTCGACGGCCCGCAGCTGGTCGAGCTCGAACGCGTCGAGCGGGTCCGACCGCACCCAGCCCTTGTCGGGCTCGGCGGACCGGACACCGATCTCGCTGAGCTGGATGAGCGTCGGCCCCGGTTCGTTGGGCAGCACCTCGACGCCGACGATGCCGGGCACCTCGGCCTTGAGCGCCTGCTCGACGCCGTTGCGCATCGTCACCGCGGACATCGAGCAGCCGTTGCAGGCACCGGACAACCGTACGTAGGCGGTGCCCTCCTCGATCCGGACCAGCTCGACGTCGCCTCCGTGCGACTGCAGCTGGGGCCGCACCTGCTCCAACGCGTTGGCGGCCAGCGTCATCGGGTCGGGCCGGATGATCTCGTGCATGAGGAGGACCATCCGCACGGCCGGATCGTCGACGAGCTCGAAGAGCAGCTCCTTGCCCCGCGGGTCGTCACGCAGCCGTCGTACGACGTGGACCAGCGCGGCCCGGTGAGCGTCGTCGAGCGCGCGCCGTACGGCGAGCGTGGCGCTGAGCGCCGTCGGGTCGTCGAGTCCGTCGATCAGGGCAAGCGCCTCGTCCAGCGCTTGGGCAAGCTGCTCGACGTCGCGGTCCTCGGGCTGGGCACTCTCAGGCCGGTGGGCGACTGCGGTCATTGCACTCACACTCCTTCCGACTCTTGGGCGGCACGGAGACGTGCCACCTCGCCGGGTTCCGGGAGACCACCGACCCGCGGCGCACCGTCGGGCACCGTCTGCTTGGCGATCTCGTCGAGCACGCTGCGCACCGCCATCACCGAGTCGTGGTCCTCGTGCTCCTCGAAGAGGAACCGGGCCTCGTAGAGCTTCGCCTTGGCATGGTCGAAGACCCCGAGGTGAGCGAGGGCGTTGCCCTGGTTGGCCAGGATCCGCGCACGACCCACCGGGTCGCCGTCCCGCTCCCGCAGCTCGAGCACCTCCTCGTACCGCTCGACGGCGTCCACCAGGTTGTCGCCCTGGTGCGTCGACGGTGTGTAGACCAGCGCGTTGGCGAGGTTCATCTGGGCGCTGGACCACTCCTGCGGGTGCTCGTCCTTCGTGAACACCTCCAGCGACGCACGCAGCGCCTGCATGGCGATCCCGGCCCGCAGCTGGTCGGAGGCCTCGATCATCGGCATGGTCAGGTACGCCGTGCCCAGGTTGAGGTTCGCTGCCGCCCAGACGTGCGGGGCATCGCTCTGACCGACGAGCTGGAGCGCCGAGTAGTACTGGTCGACGGCGTCGGTCAGCGGGACGCGACCGGACGCGGCCTCTGCATGCAGCAGGAGCCCCAGCTGCAGGTGCAGTTCGGCCCGGGCGACCGCCAGGTCGGTGGTGGCCAGGAGCTTCAGCGCCCGCCTGATGTCGGCGACCGGATCCGCGTCTGCGAGCCGGTGGTCGTGGGCGACGACGGCCAGGTTGCCGAGCAGCACGCCCGCGAGCGGCGTCGCCGAGGCCTCCTCGGCGACATCGGCCGCCCGTCGGAGCAGGTCGGCTGCCGAGCTGGTGTCACCGGCATCGAGCCAGGCGCTCGCCCGGGCGGCCAGGACGAGCGCGAGGACCTCGCCCTTCGCCGCGTCCTCGAGCGGCGGCTGGTCGGTCATCCCGACCGCGTAGGCGATCACGTCGACCAGCGGGGCGAACGCGTCGGGGAGGGCGGCTCGCAGGGCCGCCGGGTCGGCGCCGGCAGGGTCGATGACGAACCGGTTGTACGCCGCCACCGCGTCATCGGCGGGTTCGGCGGCGAAGATCTCGACCGCGGCGTCGTGCATGCCCTCATGGGCGAGCCGGTGGCCGGTCATGGCCGCCGGCCAGGTCGTCGGCTGCCGGCCCGCGACCAACTCGGCCACGGCCTGCGTGACCTCGGGGTCGTCGGTGCCGGCGACGAGCAGGTAGCCCGCCGGCAACGGGAATGCGCCAAGCGGCTGTGGTCGGTCGATCGTGATCTGTCTGCGGTTCATGGAACTCGCCCTATCCATGCTTGGTGTCACCCTCGGATCGGCCCACCAGGTAGTTCTCGGCGGGCGGTCCGCTTGATCAGGTAGGCACTGATGAGTGCCAGTCGTTCCGTGCGGTAGGTCTGGATGCGTTTGCGAACGATCTCGTCCTCGAAGACGACGACGATCTCGACCGCCCACTGGCCTCGGTCCGGGACCACGACGGTCTCGACGTCGTAGGCCTCGTGCCGTCCTGTCGGTTCGACGGTTCGCCACTCCTTCCTTCTCAGTCGCTCGGCTTCTTCATCTGCGTCCATTTCATCTGCGTCCATGCGGGACCTGCCTTCCGAGGGCGGGTGCACCAAGGGTCAGCTGCTCAGCTCCACCACCAGCGCGCCACGTTGCATGTCCCAGTGAACGCCACACGTCCCGGGTTCGGGATCGGCATCGAGGATCTCGCGGATCAGGAGGGACCGGTCGCCGTTCGCGTTGCGGCGCTTCAGCAGGTGCCCCCCGTTCGCCTGGCTCCGGATCGGCACCAGGAGGACGCGGCCCGCGTCTGCCAGTGCGCCGACCACTCCCGCAGGGAAGTAGCGCTCGGCCAGGTCGGCGTCGAGGTGGAGGTAGCCATCGGCCGTGACGACAACGGACTCCGCTGCGGTCGTCGGGAAGAAGTCGGACCGCAGCAGACCGGCGACCGGCTCGAGCGCCGCGAGCACCGTTGCGGACAGGTCCGCTCCCGGCGTCACGTCTTCGACCTCGACCAGCAGCACCGTCACGTCGGTAGGGCACAGCGGACCCAGCAGCCATCGGGAGAACGCGAGCGCGTGGTCCCACCGGAATGAGTGGGTGTGCAGCCCCGAGACCGTAGGCAGGTCCGCCAGCTCCTGGCCGGGCACGCGGAAGATCGTGCCCGGCGAGGAGCCGGTCGAGGACGCGTCGACGATGACGACGCGGGCCGCCCCCTGCATCTGGAAGGCGACGTCCATGCCCGCCGTCCCGCCGTCGACCAGCCGGACGCCCTGGGGCACCCCCTGCTCGAAGAGCAGCCGGATCAGGCGGGGCCCGAACGCGTCGTCACCCCGGAGCAGGTTGCCGCAACCCATCACCAGCAGCTCGCACGGCTCGGGCGCCAACCCGTTGTCGAGCAGCTGGTGGGGCAGGACGGCGTCGGTCATGGGAGGGCCTGCTCAGACCATCCCGTTGACGACGAACTTGCTCAGCTCGCGGCCGGTCTTGCCGTCGTACGCGTGGACCGTGCAGACCAGGCAGGAGTCGAAGCTGCGCGCCACGTGCCCGAGCTCGACCGGGTCCTCCATGTCGACGATCGGCGAACCGACGAGCGCCTGCTCGATCGGACCGAGCGTCTCCTGACCGTCACGCGGACCGATGTTCCACGCCGTCGGCGTCACCACCTGGTAGTTCGCGATCTTGCCGTCCTCGATCACGATCCAGTCCTGGAGCGACCCCCGCGCGGCTTCGGTGCCGCCGAAGCCCTTGCCGGAGAGCGGCTCGATCGGCTTGGTGTAGAAGGAGTCGTGGAGGTCGATCCGCGACAGCCAGTCCATGACCCACTTGAGGTACTTCGGGGCCTCGTGCATCCGTGCCATCTGGCGGACGAAGACCGAGGGTCCGAGCTTGTCGACCATGTCGATGAACAGGGGGTCGTAGTCCTGGTGCTCGGCGTGGTCCGGATTGCCTGCGGCCATCCGCCGTGCAAGCGGACCAGCCTCGAGCGGCACCTGGCCGAACGTGGGGACGTCGTACCGCGGGGACTTCGCCCAGCTGTACTTGCCCTGCTTGCGGCCCTCGGCGGGGTCGATCGGGATGGTCTCCCCGTCCCACGGGTGGAGCGGCCGGTCGCCCTGGTAGTAGGAGTGCGTCACGTCCTCGCTGACCCGGAGGTGGTCGTACTCGAAGTGCTGCCCGCCGGCGTACACGCCCGACCGTCCGATGAGCGCAGCGTTCCTGCCCTCGACCGTGGGGTTCTCGTAGAGCGACGGCTCGAAGTACGTCCCCGAGGCGAGGTAGTTGCCGACCCCGGCACCGTACTTGTCGAGACCGATGTCGAGGCAGTAGCGGATGAAGAAGCCGCAGTCGGAGTTGTACTGGGACTCGTTCTCCTCCACCCACTCCTGCATGTCCTCCCAGGACTTGACCTCCAGCCACCGGTCGACGGAGCAGCCCAGCCACTCGGCCTCGAGCCAGTTGTCCCGCCAGTGGTTGAGGATGGCCGTGGCGCGGGTGATGTCGCTCAGGGTCGGAGCGCTCATCACGCCGCCGGGAACCATGAACGAGCTGTGCGGCCACTGCCCGCCGAAGAGCGCGTAGACCTCGACCGGCTTGTTCGAGAGGACGACGCCCTTCTGGTACGCCGTCCCGACGTACGGCGCGAACCGGCGCACCGCCTCGTCGTACAGCTTGGACTTGGCGTAGTTCTTGTTGACGAGGTCGACGGCGAACAGCGCGTAGAAGTAGCGCGGGATCGACTGCAGGGTCTCGCACGCCTGCGCGATGTTGCGGATCAAGGTCGCGTTGTGCGGGACGTGCGTCTTCCAGGCGGTGTCGAGGGCGTAGCAGGCCTTGTAGAGGTGGCTGCCACCGCAGATGCCGCAGATCCGCGGCGTCACGATGAGGCCGGCTTGCGGGTCCTTGCCGCGCAGGATCATCTCGAATCCGCGGAACATCGCGGCCTCGGTCCACGCCGAGGTGACGACGCCATCGGTGATCGTGACCCGGACGTCGAGGTCACCTTCGACGCGGCCCAGGGGGCTGACGAAGAGGTCGGTGCTGGTCATGCGTTGGCCTTTCTGTGCTGGCCTAGGAGGGAGCTGCTGGAGGGTGCGGTCAGGGCGTCAGACCACGAACATGTCCTCCTTGGACCACGAGGGGGCGGCGATGCGCGCAGCGGAGGCGTGCGCCATGTAGGTGAGGTGGTCAGCGCCCTCCGGCACCTCCTTCGGGATCACGCCCGAGACCTTCTGGGTCTTGAAGACGGTGCCCTTGTTGAGGTCGAAGAACGGGAACTCGGGTTCTGTGCATCCCAGGCACGGCATGCCGGCGCGGGTCTTGCTGGACTGGCGGTTCCAGAGGATGCGGTTGCACGGGCTGTGGGTCATCGGGCCACGGCAGCCGAACTCGTAGAACAGGCAGCCGGTGCGGGTGCCCTCGCCGAAGCTGAGGGTCGACTGCTTGTACTCGAAGAACTGCACGCGGGTGCAGCCCGTCTGGGTGAAGGTCTTGAAGAAGGTCTGCGGCCGGTGCAGGTCGTCGAGTGCGATGTCGGCCGTGCGACCGGTGGCGAGGGCCACGAGGATCTGGGTGATCCAGTCGGGGTGGGCCGGGCAGCCAGGGATGTTGATCACGGGAAGGCCGGCCTTGGAGGTCCAGTCGGGTCCGAGGAAGCCGCCCTTGGCCCGCTTGTGGAACTGCAGGCCGGTCGAGTCCGAGGGGTTGGGCTCCATCGCCGGGATGCCACCCCAACAGGCGCAGTCCCCGATCGCGACGACGATCGACGCTGCGTTCGCGAGGTCGATCACCCAGTCCTTCATCGGTCGGTCGGCGAACATGTCGTACCGGCCTGACCCGTCGGGAGCCTCGATCACCGTCCCCTCGAAGACGAAGATGTCGAGCGGGCGATCCCCGCGGGCACAGTCCCAGAAGATCTTCTGGGCGTTCTCACCCAGCTCCAGACCAAGAGAGGGATGCCAGAGGAGCTCGAGGCCGAAGTCGACGATCAGGTCGACGACATTCGGTTCCTCGGCATTGAGGAAGGACATGGTGTTGCCGGAGCACGCGCCGCCTTGCAACCAGAGCACTGAGGACATCGAAGGGTTCTGCCTTTCTCTTGGTCAGCTCTTGTCGAGCTCGACGCCGATGGACTTGGCGACCGCAGCGAAGTAGCTGACCGCGCGCTGGATGTCGGGATCCTTGAGGAGCTTCATGGCCGAGAACAGGCCGTTGACTGCGATCGGATCCGTGGTTGCCCGACCGGCCCCGGCTGTGAGACCGCGACCGATCCGGGCGATCTCGGTGACCATGGCCGGGTCTGTGATCCCGGAGTCGAGCACGTGCTCGATCAAGCCCGAATCAACCACACGGGTGACCGCGGGGGTGATCTTGGGAAGTGACGAGGACAACGTCATCAGGCTGGCGAGGATCTCGCCGAGCTCGAGGGTCCCCATCGCCTCGTTGCTGGCCGCTGCGACTCCGCGCAGCTCGTCGATGCCATCGACGAGGGCGTCGCCGATGGTCTCGCTCCTGCTGACCAAGCCGTCCAGCCCGACGATGAGGATCGCGAGCAGGTCGGCATGGTCGAGCAGATTGATCAGGGCGGCCGCTACCTGCGGGTCGTCGAGTCGCTCCATGAGGGAGTCGAGTGACGCCTGCTGGTGGACCGAGAGTCCTGCTGTCATGCGCTCTCCTGGGTCCTGAAGGGTGTCCCCCGGTGAGGCCGCATCGAGAAGCCGGCATGTCCGGTTGAAACCTAGGAAGTGTGACGAACTTCAAACGAAGATAGATAGGGCCAAAGGTCCCGGGCTATCCCGTTCGCGCAAGCGCTATCCGTTTCGCGCACGAATATCGCCGCTCATGCGCATGCGCGCGGAGATTGGGCGACACTCATCACACCGGGTCGACGTAGGAAGGAGGATCCGTGACGCGCGTTTCGAGGCTCGGCTTCATCAACACCTCCCGCACGAACCTTCCGGTGCGCAGGCGGATCCGCTCCCGTGGTGTGCCGACGGCGCTGGCCGAGCACCCGGTGTTCTGCACGGGCAGCCGCGACGAGGCCGAGGTGCTCGCGGGAAAGCTGCTGGGGCGGCACCGGCTCACGGTGCTGGGCGGTGACGAGCCGTTCGAGGCCTCGATGTTCGCGGTCCGGCTCCGGGACGTCACCTTCGCCCACCTCGACTACCACCACCCGGCACGCCTGGAGTTCGCCGCGACCGGCAACCACTTCCTGGTGCTGATGCCCGCGAGCGGCTCCATGGAGTGCCGCTACAACGGGGCGGACGTCAGCGGGCTCACCTATCAGGCAATCGTCGTCAACCCGGCGACGAAGCTCTATCTGTCCCTGGCCCTGGACACACCGTTGCTGGTGGTCCGGATCGAGGTGCAGGCGCTCGAGCACCAGCTCTCACGGATGCTCGGGCGCAGCGTCGACAAGCCCGTGGTGTTCGACCCCGAGATGGACCTCACCACCGACCCGGCGGTCCGGTGGCACGGCGCGCTCCAGCTGTTGTCGAGCGAGGTGATGACACCGCGCTCCCTGGTCCAGCAGGGGATCGGGGGAGGTCCCATCGAGGAGCTCGTGATCTCCTCCTTGCTCTGGGTCCAGGCATCGTCGGTCCACAGCGACCTCACCCACGTGGCGCCGCACGGGGGCCGCGCCGCGACCCGGGCGGCGATCAACTTCATCGAAGGTCACCTGGCCGACACGATCGCGCTCAAGGACATCGCGCAGGCCATCAACCTCAGCGTTCGCGCCATCCAGCAGGCGTTCCACGACGACCTGGGGACGACCCCCATGCACTACCTGCGCGACCGTCGGCTCGAGCGGGCACGCGACCAGCTCGCAGCGGCACTGCCCTCCGACGGCGTCACGGTCACCGGCGTCGCGGAGCGATGGGGATTCGGGCACCTCGGCAACTTCTCGGGCGCTTACCGGCGCCGGTTCGGCGAGTCCCCGTCCCAGACGTTGAGGCGGTGACGGATGCACGAGCTCTCGTTGTGCAACTCGATCCAGCAGGTGGTCAACCGGGCGGCCGGTGACCGCACGGTCACGGTCGTGCACCTTCGTCTCGGCCGTCTCCGACAGGTGGTGCCGGACACGCTGAGGTACTGCTGGGACCTGGTCACAGCCGACAGCCCGCTGGCTGGATCGGAGTTGGCGATCGAGTCGGTCGCGGTCAGCGCGCGCTGCAATGCCTGCGCTGCCGGCACGACGATCGCCGACACGCTGGTGCTGCTGTGCTGCGAGTGCGGCAGCCCGGATCTCGAGCTGCTCACGGGAGAAGAGTTTCTGATCACGACCCTCGACCTCGCCGACTCCGGCGCGGACCTGGGCTAGGAGAAGGCGAGGAGCTGGCCCATGGGGCGCTTCCACCGACATGACGACGACACCGGCCATGGGCATGGCCACGGCCATGGGCACGAGCACGAACACGATGGCGGCCACAGCCACGAGCCGGAGGCGGATCTGCACGGAGACCACTCCGGCTACGCGACCGGCGCTGACCGGATCGTCGTCCTCGAGCGGATCTTCGACGAGAACGACCGCCGCGCTGCTGAGAACCGCGAGCGGCTGGACCGCGCGGGCGTCCTCACCCTGAACCTGATGTCGTCGCCCGGAGCCGGGAAGACGACCGTGCTCGAGCGGACCCTCGCCGCGGTGCCCGATCCCGGACGGATCGGCATCATCGAGGGCGACATCGAGACCAGCATCGACGCCGACCGGCTCTCGGCGGTCGGTGCGCGGGTGTCTCTCCTCAACACGGCCAACGGGTTCGGTGGGGAGTGCCACCTCGACGCACCCATGGTTGCCAACGCCCTGGACCGCCTGGACCTCGAGGGCCTGGACCTGCTGTTCGTGGAGAACGTCGGCAACCTGGTCTGCCCCGCCGAGTTCGACGTCGGCGCCCATCGCTCGGTGATGGTCTACGCGATCACGGAGGGCGAGGAGAAGCCGCTGAAGTATCCAGTGATGTTCCGCGCGGTCGACGCCGTCATCGTCAACAAGATGGACCTTCTCCCCCACCTGGACTTCGACCTCGAGCTGTTCGAGAAGAACCTGCAGACCGTCAATCCCGGCGTCGAGACCATCCAGGTCAGCGCCCGGACAGGCACCGGCATGGACGCCTGGCTGGCGTGGCTCCGGCGGGCCGAGCGGTGAGCAGGTCGACCTGATGGCGCGACCCCGCATCGTCCAGGACGAGGATCAGTTGGGCTTCTACTGGGCCACGGTCGACGGACGGCCGATCACCCTGCCTCGGCTCGTCGAGGTCGACGACGAGCCCGAGATGCTCCTGCCGACCCACCTCGAGGCCCTGGACGACGCACTGATCATCGCGACCGGCCGCTACGGCGAGATCCTCGGCGGGGGGCGACGACCCGACGAGGCCGAGGGGCGGTCCCTGCGAGAGCTGCACCGCGCCCTCGACCGGCTGTGCCACGAGTACGCCGCCGCAGCCGCAGCGACCGGCACCCAGGTCGACGCGCGCGCCGGACAGATCGTGGGGACCGCGGCACTGGTGAGCATCCTCGCCCGCGAACCGATCGGGCTGCTCGGACCGGCGCCGCTCGAGGCCGAGCTCGACGATCCCTCGGTCGGCGTGGTCGAGGGCTTCGGTGACCTCGTCGTCGCCGACCCTGACCGTCCATGGGCAGGCGCGCGTTGGGTCGTCCGGACGACCGACGGCCGACGCCTCCCGGCGACGCTGAGCATGCTCCTGTTCGACAGCTCGGGCGTGAACAAGGACGCGGCGCTCGTCGAGCACCGCGACGCACTCCGCGCCACCATTGCCGGCGCCAGCCTCCCCGAGGCTGACCCGATCACGACCGCCTGTGCGGTGGACTGGCAGCTGTACGACTTCCTGATGGCGCATAGGGACGGTCCCGACAGCGGTGCCATCGAGCTCAAAGGCCGACAGGACGACGCCGCGCTCATCGTCGCCGCCACCCTGACGTCCGTGGAGTGCCGATCGCGGCTCGACCCCGGCCTGCTGCGACCCTGAGGGCAGCGCGCCCTCCTCTCGCCACCCCCCACTTCCTCCGCGCGGGTGATGGCGCGCCCGGAACCCGCACCTAGCGTCGCTCCATGTCCCGCCTCGGCATCACCCTCGACCGACTCCTCCGCCCCGGTCTCGGCCTGCTCGTCCTGGACGAGTACGCAGACGAGGAGGCCCGGCGACGTGGCCTGCCGCCCTCGGCGCTCCCGACGCTGGCCGAGCACGCCCTGCGCTCGCCCCTGGCAGGCCGGCGCCTCGGCGGGGTCCTGCTGTCGGAACGGCACCTCGGCTCGCTGACGGCACCCGTCGCCTCACACGCAGCGCTGCCCTTCATAGGTCTGCGGATCGGAGTCGGAGCAGACGACTCCGCGAACGACGAGGCGGTCCGGGCTGCCCAGCAGGCCGGGGTGGACTTCGTCGAGCTCAGGTCGAACCGCCGCCCGGGACAGTTCCCACGGGGGGACACCCACGTGGCGGTCGAGCCCATTGCTGCCGCCGCGGCGGCGGCCCAGGCGGCCGGACTCGTTCCGGTCCTCAGCGCCGCGATGCCCGGTCTTGACGCGAGCACCATCGGGGTCACCCGGGCGATCACCGTCAACGCCTTGACCGCGTTGTTCGCGGCGGCTGCCGACCGCGGTGTCGACCTGTCACGAGTGGTCGTGCGGACGAACCTCGTGGCTCCCGGGCGCCGCGCGCAGGGGGCAGCTTCGTCCGCCGACGAGGTCGCTCGGTTCACCGTGGACACCCTGGACGAGGCCGTCCCCACCGCCGTACCGGCGGTGTGGTTCATGTCGTCCGGCCGTTCGCTCGCGACGGTCTGCAAGGAACTCGAAGCCGTGACGGCGCTGGCCGCCGTCCGTGGCGACGCACGGCACCTCGGCTATGCGATGGGACGTGCGCTGGTCGAACCGGCGCTCGACGGAATGGTGACCGGCGGTCTGGCCCGCGGCCACCAACGCCTGAGCGCTTCTTGTGACGCGCTGCATCGCGCGCTGCTGCCGGCACTCGCCGGCCGCTGACCGCCGCCCGGAGGAGGGCCCTCGCCCGTAGGGGTGAGTCCGGCGGGGGAGGCGGATTCCATCCTTGTGCACTTGTGAAGACGAGGCGACTGTCGGTAGTGGACTTCCCTATCGCGCCGACTCCGAGGAGCAGCCATGACCACTCTCCGCGACACCGTCGATCATCACCTGAACGCCCTGACCGAGCGGTTGGACCGAGCAGCTGGCGAGGTTCCCGATCGCCACCGGCCGGGCGAGGGGCGCGCGTGCACCGACGACTTCCTGGTCGCTGCCACCCAGCACCTGACAGCCGTGATCCAAGTCGTCCTGCCGGCGGCTCACCACCGGCTGTCCGACGGCCGGGACGCGGCCCGCGAGTACCTCCTGTCGGCCAAGCGACTCGAGCGTGCCCTGGTGGTCGCCAAGGCGAAGCAGTACGGGCAGGCGCAGAACGTCGGCCGTGCCTGGGCTGAGGTGTGGCGGTCAGTGCGGGAGAACCTGGCCGCGGTCACGGACCTGGAACGCGGACTGGTCGAAAGACTCGCCGAGATCCTCACCGAGGCCGAGACCCAGGCGCTCGGCGACCGGCTCGCTGCGGCCGCACCTCGCTCCCCCACCCGCCCGCACCCGCACCTCCCTCACCGAGGGTTCGCGGGGAGCGTGGTCCGGGGCGTGTGGGGCCGCGCCGACCGGGTGTGGGACGAGCTGGAGGGTCGGGTCACCCGGCCGCTCCCGGCGCCGTAGGCGAGGCGAGACACCCGCCAACTCACCCGTCCGGGGGTGACGCCGCGCATCTCCACGCGTCCATGCTCGCGATCCAGCCATGTGGCGCACGTCACAGGTCAGGCGGAACTCCCCCGCCGCGACACCGGACGCGGTCTCGCGTCCCGAATAGGAGAAAGCCGTGCTCGCACGACGCGCACCCGTCATCGCCATCCTCGTCCTCGGAGCAGTGCTGCTGGTCTTCCCGTTCGCCACCGGGCTCTTCGGCAAGACCAACTCCGTCGAGAAGCTGACCGGCGACTTCCGCACCACCTTCACCGACCAGAGCCTGCAGCAGTCCCGGAGTGACATCGACGCCGTCGCGCGGATGTCGGCCCAGCTCCAGACAGAGACCCTGCCCGCACTCCCCGCCGCACTGGACATGACCGACAAGGAGTTCGCGAGCTACCTGGCGAAGAACGATCCCGCTGTCACCGACGGCGTCGCCCAGCTCGACCAGATCGTGCCGCGGTTCGACGGACTGGTGACCGAGCTCGAGGCTCAACAGGGCAACTTCGAGCGTGCCGACTCGATCCCGACCGGCTGGCTGCCGAGCACCCTCCTGCCGTACCTCCTCGTGCTCGTGGGTCTGGCGCTCGTCGTCCTGGCCGCGCGAGCGGTTCGGGCGGACAACCACGGCAAGGACGCTTCGGGTCCCGCAGTGGCGGCAAGTGTCGTCGTCGGCGTGGTCCTGGTTGCGATCTCGACCCTGTTCAACGTCCAGGGCAAGGGCACTGCCGTCGACGACCTCACTGCCGGCCTGGAGCCCTACTTCACCCAGGCGGGAGCCGACAAGAGCAGAGCGGACCTCGACACCGTCCAGGCGCTGGCCGACGAACTGCAGGCCGACACGATCCCGGCCCTTGCCGACGCCCTCGGGATGAGCCGCAAGGAGTTCATGGCCTTCCTCTCCGACAACTACCCCGATGTCGCCGTGGGCGTGGCATCGCTCGACGCCGCTCTTCCCCGATTCCAGTCCGACGTCACGGCGATCAGCGACAACGTCGGCAGCTTCGAGGACGTCCAGCAGATTCCCACCGACGGCATGCCGACCTCCTCGCTGTACTGGTGGCTGCTGCTGCCGGGCCTGGCGCTGATGTGCATGCCGCTGCTCGCCAGGCGGGTCGCCGCAGCCCCCGCCCACGCGGCGCCCCGCGCCGTCTCGGCCTGACGGCCTGGCGGGCGCTGGTCACGGCAGCGCAAGCTGGCGTGCCAGCGCCCGCCAGGGTTCCCCGCGGTCCGAGAGCTGACCGCCGGAGTCCACGACCGCCCACGACGTCATCACGACCCACTCCAGCACCCGCTGACGGTCCGTGACATCGGCGGCATGTGGGACCCCGTCAGCGAGCCTGATCGCCTCGTCCCGCGCCGGCAGGAGCCGTCTGGCCGGGGCCACGAGTCCGCCGAGGTCAGGCGCCACGAACGTGGGACGCAGGCTGGTCGGCGCGGACGCCAACGCCTGCAGGTCGGTGATCCCGGACAGGACCAGCAGTGAGTCGATGCCCGCTGCTCGCGCGCCCGCGATGTCGGTGTCCAGGCGGTCGCCGCACAGCAGGGTCTGCTCGAGCGGCGTGCCCAGCATCCGCTGGGCGGTCGCGAAGAACCCGGGCTCCGGCTTTCCCACCGAGCGCGGGGCGACGCCGGCGACCGTCTCGACCACCTTCACCAGCGCGCCGTTCCCGGGAGCGACGCCGCGATCGGTCGGAACCGCAGGGTCCAGGTTGGTCGCCACCCATGGCACCCCGGCCCGGGCGAGGTAGCCGACCTCGGCGAGCTCGCGCCAGGTGACCTCGTGTCCCAGACCTTGGACGACGGCGACCACCGACCCAGCCGCGGGGTCGCCGACTCTCACGGAAATAAGTCCGACGCCGTCCAGGGCGGCCGCCACTCCCGGCCCACCGACGGCCAGCACGGGGCTGCCGGGTGGGACCAAGGCAGCAAGATGGTGCGCGGCGACATCAGCACTCGTGGCGACCGACCACGGACCGTCGACCAGGCCCAGCTCCTGGAGGTGGGCGCCGATGGTCGAAGGCTCTCGCGACGCGTTGTTCGTCGCGAACACGATCGAGCGCCGCGACCGGACGACGCGGTTGAGCGCGTCGATCGCCCCGGCGATGTCGCGACCACTGCGGTAGACGACGCCGTCCAGGTCGCAGATCACGCCGCGGTAGTCACTGACCAGCGCTGGCCCGTGCCGACCTGGCGTCCGCAGGGCGTCATCCGTGCGTCGACGCATCCAGGGCCGGGGAAAGGGTCGCGAACTCACGAGGCCCAGAACCTACGGGGCAGCGCCTCCTGCGGGCTCACCCTGCCGGATGGCGAGTGGGGTGAAAGACGCGTCCTCGGTCTCCGCAGGTCGCGAAGGGCACCGGCCAACGGTCACCCTCCACGTCACCCGTCGGCTGGATGCACCAGCGGTGCACCACTGGTGTGCTCCAGATGTACCCGCCGACCCCAGGGAGAGGGATCCAGATGCTCACCGACCGATCGACGCTGGCCAGGTTCTTGATCGAGGAGCGTCGCCGCCACCCTGGATCCAGCGGCGAGCTCAACTCGCTGATCCTCGACGTCGCCCTCGCGTGCACCGCGATCTCGCGCCGGATCGCATCCGGCGCCCTCACCGACCTCCTGGGTCAGGCCGAGGTCGTGAACGTGCAGGGGGAGCAGCAGCAGAAGCTCGACGTGGTCGCGAACGAGATCTTCCTCCGGGCCACCGAGTGGGGCGGCCAGCTCGGCGGGATGGCGTCGGAGGAGCTGGACGATCCCTACCCGATCCCGTCGACGTACCCGCGCGGCAAGTATCTGCTCGCCTTCGACCCGCTCGACGGTTCGTCGAACATCGACGTCAACGTCTCAGTGGGGAGCATCTTCTCGATCATGCGCGCTCCGCATCCGGGACAGGACGCAACCGTCGCCGACTTCCTCCAGCCCGGTCGCGAGGTGGTTGCGGCCGGCTACGCGATCTACGGACCCTCAACGGTGCTGGTGCTCTCGGTCGGCCGCGGTGTGCACGCCTTCACGCTGGACCCGCAGCTGGGCGAGTTCTTCCTGACCAACGAAGACATCACGCTGCCGGCGACGACCTCGGAGTTCGCGGTCAACAGCTCCAACCAGCGGTTCTGGGAACGACCCGTCGGTCGCTACATCGACGAGTGCCTCGCCGGCGTTGCCGGTCCACGAGAGAAGGACTTCAACATGCGTTGGGTCGCGTCGCTGGTCGCGGAGACACACCGGATCCTGACCCGGGGCGGCGTGTTCCTCTATCCGCGCGACACGAAGGACCCGGCACGCGAGGGCCGGCTGCGCCTGCTGTACGAGGCGAACCCGATCGCCTTCCTCGTGGAGCAGGCCGGCGGGTTGGCCACCACCGGGACTGACCGCGTGCTCGATGTCGAGCCCACCAGCCTGCACCAGCGGATCGGGTTCATCTTCGGCTGCCGCGAGGAGGTCGAACGGATCGTGCGCTACCACGAGGACCCCGACGACGTCGCCGAGGCCGAGTACCCGCTCTACGGCCTCCGTGGCCTCTACCGCGCCGCGAACTGAGGAGGGACCGATGTCAGACAAGCACCCCGTCGTCGCCATCACCGGCTCGTCCGGCGCGGGCACGACATCCGTGATGCGGACGTTCGAGCAGATCTTCCGTCGCGAGCAGCTGACGGCTGCCTTCATCGAGGGCGACAGCTTCCACCGGTTCGACCGGATGGGCATGAAGGAGGAGATGGCGAAGGCGTTCACCGACCACAACCACACCTTCAGCCACTTCGGCCCGGAGGCGAACCTGTTCGAGGAGCTGGAGGATCTCTTCCGGACGTACGGCGAGAGCGGCCACGGGCGGGTGCGCAAGTACCTCCACGACGAGGCCGAGGCAGCGCCGTACGGCCAGGAGCCGGGAACCTTCACGCCGTGGGAGGACCTGCCGGCCGAGACCGACCTCCTCTTCTACGAGGGCCTGCATGGTGCAGTCGTCACCGAGAAGGTCGACATCGCGCGCCACGCCGACCTCCTGATCGGGGTTGTGCCCGTGATCAACCTGGAGTGGACCCAGAAGCTGCACCGCGACAAGTCCAAGCGCGGCTACTCCACCGAGGCGATCACGGAGACGATTCTCCGCCGGATGCACGACTACGTGAACTACATGTGCCCCCAGTTCTCCAAGACGCACGTCAACTTCCAGCGGGTCCCGGTGGTGGACACCTCGAACCCGTTCATCGCTCGCACGATCCCGTCGCAGGACGAGTCGATGCTCGTGATCCGCTTCGCCAACCCGCGTGGGATCGACTTCCCGTATCTGTTGTCGATGCTGCACGACTCGTTCATGTCGCGTCCGAACACGATCGTGTGCCCGGGCGGGAAGATGGATCTCGCGATGCAGCTGATCTTCACCCCCATGCTGTGGCGGCTGATCGAGCGTCGGGATCGGGCGCGCTAAGAGCGTCAGTCCGCCACTGCGGAGGCACGGCGGACGGCACCCTCCAAAGCCCTCCGTGACCTGCATCACACCATTCCTCACCCGTTGAGGTGAGGCGGCGGTTCGTCAATCACGGTCGGGTGGGGTGCCGGGCTCCCTCCGCAGAAAGCAGACGTGCGCGATGCCAACGATCAGCGACAGTGATTCGCGAAGCACCACCGTGCGGGCGACACGCAGCACGGAGTCGGCATCAATCGCTGGTCATACACAGCGGCTCAGCGCCGCGTGGACCCGGACCGGCGCGACGGTGGGCGCCTGGGTTGTCTCGCTCGCCGTCGCGACGAGCGGCACGGTGTGGTACCTGCAGACGCGCGAGGCCCCCGCCAGCGAGCCAGGCGCCGCGACGTCGTCCGGCTCGGACGTACAGGACCGGGCAGCACGTCCAGTGCCCGAGGTCGAGAACCAGCCTCTGACAAGCCAGCCGGAACGGCGAACTCTCACCGACCGCAAGTTCGGGTACCAGTTGACGTACCCGGAGACCTGGACGGAACTGCGCACATCCACAGGCCATGTTGTCCGCATCGACCGCCGCAGTGCCTTCAGCATTCGCACACTGCCGCTCCAACACCCTGCCGCACTGGCTGACCTCCGCGACTTGCATGCGGTAACCGACGCCATCTTGTCCAGCCCCGACGCCGACATCACCGTGCTCGACGTCCGGGAGATCGAGCTCGCCGGCTTCCCCGCCGTCTACTACCTGTACTACTTCCGCGACGGCGACCGGCGTGGCATCCACGCCCACTACTTCGTCTTCGACGGCAGGAAGTTGCACACGCTCGTCTTCCAGGTCGTCCCGGCCAGCCGCTTCGCTGACTATGCGTCCGGGTTCGACCAAGTCGTCGCCTCGTTCACGGCTCTCCCGCACTGAGCAACCAGGAGAAACACATGATCTGGCTGATCCTCGGAGTGCTGCTCTTGTCAGCGGCGTTTCCGGTCCTGCACCGCGCGTTGGTAGACCTCGAGAGCAGCCTGCTCGCGATCGATCAAGCACTCAGCGATGTCGTCATGGAGTGCCAGCGCATCGTCCCTGTCCTTGACGGCATCCCGGCGCTCATCGAGACGGAGACGCTCACTGGCGCGGTTCCCGGGCTGGTCGGCGACTACGTCGGCGCATTGTCGCCTCTCCTCTAAGCCACGGAACGGATACCTGATGACTCTCTTGACCACGCTGGCCGTCGTCCTGTCGATCTCTGCGATCGCGATGGTCGTCTTCTACCTGGTTCGCGTGATCGCGGCCCTTCGCAGCATCACCGCGAAGCTCGCCAACGCCCGCTTGCTCCTGCTCACTGTCGCGTCGCAGACCGAGCCCGCGAGCGAATTGGTCGGCGGCATCGGCAGCAACGTCGCATCGCTCGAGGAGCTGGTGACCGGCGTCGCCCGCACCCTTGGCATCACTGTGGGGGGATCCAGGTGACCGACTACGCGGTCGAATGCCAAGCACTCGGTTTCGTCTGTGACTGGCGGATGATCTCCGACGACAAGCCCGCCGCGGTCGCCGCGGTCGTGGAGCACGTCAACAAAGCCCACGGCACGGGTACGACGTCGCTTGCACTGAGCGCGCTGGTCGAACGCTACGTCGCTGAGCTCCCGGCCAGGGGTCCATCCGGCCGTCACTCTCACCGCAAGGAGCACGCATCGTGAACACCAACGACTTCTTCCCGGCGCGACCGCCGTCACGGCGCAGCGTCACACCAGGCGGGCTGGCGTCTATCGCCGTCGTCGTCGCCGCCGCGATCGTCCTGCTCCTCCTGCTGCACCGAACGGAGTCGAACGCTGTGCAGATCCGCGATGAGGCGGCTGACATCGCGGAGAGCGGCCGGGGCATCAACGACTACACCGACTCGATCATGCAGCTGAACCGGACCAACAAGCTCGCGGCCTCCATCCTTGCCAGTGCACAGCCACTGGACGCGTCGTTAACGGACGTCGAGGCAGTCGCCGGCGACATCGACGACGCGGTTGTTGGAATCCAGCGCCACGCCGAGTCCATCGACTCGAGTGCGCGGTCGATCAACGCCAGCGCCGCGACGATCCTGGGCGACGTGACCGACATCAACCAGCAGGCGAACTCGATCTCCACCACGGCCGGCGGGATCAATGCAGACGCGGCCGGCATCCTTCGCACCGCGGTGGCCATCCAGCGTGGCATCCGCCTGATCAACGACAGCGCGGCGCGAGCGGCCGACGTCGTGGGCGTCATTCTCGCCGACGCCCGCAATATCAACACCCATGCGGTCCGCACTGCCCACCTCGCGCGCTGCATCGACGACGGACTCAACGGCGGCAGCCCGTGCTGATTCGAACGCGCGAGCCCTTGCTGCGCCAGACCATCCCGACGAGAACTGGACGTTGACCATGGCAACCGACACCCGCATCGAGGACATCCTCGACCTCGACTCCGAACAGCTTTCCCAGCGACGAGGCGTCGATCTCTGGCTGAGGACCTGGATCGCCCTCGCGGTGATCGTCGCGCTGACGGTAATCGCCTACCTGATCTTCATCTCCAGCTCGCTCGCCGGAATCAACACGCATCTGGCGACCGCCCGAGATGCCGTGACCGACGTCAACGGCAACACCAAGACCCTGCCCGGGCAGATCGACGCCGTGAACGCCAACCTTGCGAAGATTGACCAGTCGCTCCGGCCGATTCCGGCTCAGGCCGAGGCGATCCGCGCGGACCTCCAGTCCGTCAGGGACCACGGCGATGCCATCAACCAGTCACTGGCCAGCACCAGCGGACACCTCGCCTCGGTCGCTGAAGACCTCAGCGCCAGCGCGCCGTTGCTGACCCACATCACCTCGCAGCTGACCGATACTTCGCAGCTACTCACCTCGATCCTCGACTCCACCTCGGCGATCGACCGCAACCTGGTCACGCTCAACAGCGACGGTCCAGCGGGCGTGTCCAGGACCAGCGCGACGGTCCAGGCCATCGTCGGTCACCTGCAGCCAACCCGTGCCGGCCTCGGCAACATCCTCGCCGGCCTCGGCTCGGTCAACCTTCACCTCCAGCACGTCTGCGAGAGCCCGGCCATCAACGTGCTGCACGGGAGGCAGCCGTGCTGACGGGTCTCATCGATCGCTACTCGACGACGCCGTACGCCGGGCAGCGGCGAGCCATCGCCGTCAACCTCGTCGTCTTCCTACTTTTCGCGCTGACCGCCGTCGTCCTCCTCACCCGCACGGCGGTGGCCGCCAACGCCATCAACCGGGATGTCGCAAGCGCCATCGAGCCCGCGACCGACGGTATCGACAAGGACATCGAGCGACTTCCGGTACTCGACAGGACCGTCCGGCTCAGCCACCAGATCGCCATCGCGGCCAAGCCGCTGTCGACCCACCTCGACGAGGTCGTCCAGGCAACCGATCACATCAACGGCAACCTCGCCTCGACGAGGGAGCACGTGACCACGATCGGCACCTCAGTCGATGGGATCAAACGATCGACCCATTCGATCAGACCCGCTGTCGTCGTACTCAATCGGCTAGTCGACAGCATCCACGGCCAGGTCGGCGACATCGTCGGCGATCTACGGACGGTCGCCGGACTGACGTCCTCGATGGGCGACGACCTGAACGACACCAACGCATCGCTTGCGCGAATCCTCGCCGCGACGGAACCCCTACGGCAGGCGGTGCGCGGCATCAACGGAAGCGTCGAACGCATCGACGGCAGCGCCCGGCGCATCGAGAACAGCCCGCTCCTGCTTCGCAGCCTCGGCCCCGTACTGGGCCTGGAGACGCTGCTCGGCGACCTCACGGGAGGGAACTGATCATGGGTCATCCCGGTTGGTACTTCGGCCTCGTCATCGCGTTCGTGCTCGTCTCGGTCGTCGTCATCTGTGTGGCGACGATCCTCAACCTCGCCCGGCGCATCTCGGTGCAGGTGCGGGAGATCGCCGTCGCACTGAGCGCGACTGGACGCAACACCGACATCCTGCAGGTCATCCCGGCCGTCAACGAACAGGTGGTCCAGGTTTACGCCGCGGTCAGCGGCGTCCGGGCGAAGTTCTTCGGAGGTGGACGATGACCGCCGTCAGCGACACCACCGCCCTGTGGTGGATCTGCATCGGCATCGGCATCGTCGTCGCGCTCGTCGTCGTCGTCCTCCTCTGCCTGCTCTCCGCGTTCGTCGGCGACATCGGCCACCACGTCGGCGTGGTCGCCGTCCGACTGGACCACCTGGACGCGAACACCGGCTCTTATCCGCACCTCCACGAGACAGCGCAGCTCATCCATGCACTCGGCGTCGAGGTGGGCGCACACGTCCAGGCACTCTCGAGCAAGACGGGACCACTATGAACACCAATCTCATGGCCGTGTTGAGCCTGGTCGTCGTCGTCGCACTGATCGCCGTGCTGGTCGCATTCGTCCAGCACCTCGCGCGGCTCCTGCGACGTACTGGTGACACCCTGGCCGCCGCGGTACCTGTCGTGGTCACCATCCGGCAAGACTGCGAGAACGTCATCGCAGGCGTGCTTGCACTCAACCAGAACCTCAGCGTCGCGGCGGACGGACTCTCCAGCGCCGTCGGCGCCGCGCAGGAGCGTGCCACCTCGGCCGTTCGAGGACG
>NZ_JACEHF010000090.1 GCF_014180685.1 Nocardioides pelophilus
TACGTCCTCGACCTCGGCGGCGGCGCGCTCGCACCGCTGGCCGGCCTCCCGCACGTCGCCGGCATCGGCAGCAGAGCCGACGGCGACGTCGTACGCCGGGTCGTGGCGGAGGTACAGGGCATCGCCGACGCTCGCGAGACCTACTTCCGCGAACAGGGCATCGACTCGATCGAGACCTACCGCCGGCTGCACAGCGAGGGGCGGGCCGACGACGGTCACGGCGACGTGTTCCTCTGCGTCGACGGGTGGGGCACCCTCCGGGCCGACTTCGACCAGCTCGAGCCCGCCATCCAGCAGCTGGCGCAGCGCGGGCTCGGGCTCGGGCTGCACCTGGTGGCGGCGAGCGCGCGCTGGTCGGACTTCCGCGCCGCGCTGCGCGACCAGCTCGGCACCCGCCTCGAGCTCCGGCTGGGCGACCCGGTCGACTCCGAGGTGGACCGCAAGGTCGCGGCGACGGTGCCCGCCGACCGGCCCGGGCGCGGGCTGGTGGCCGGTCCGCTCCACTTCCTGGCGGCGCTCCCTCCGCACCCGGAGCGGCTGGTCGCCGCTGCGCGGGACGCCTGGCCAGGCCTCGCGGCGCCGCCGCTGCGGTTGCTGCCCGCCACGACGGCCCTCGACGCCGTACGACGCCAGGCCGGTGCCGACACCGCCGGGCTCCTGCTCGGGCTCGACGAAGCACGCCTGGCCCCGGTCGCCCTCGACCCTCGCACCGAACCGCACCTGCTGGTCTTCGGGGACAGCCGGTCGGGCAAGAGCGCGTTGCTGCGGACCTATCTGCGCGAGGTGGCCCGCACCCGTTCGCCCGCGCAGGCCCAGGTCGTGGTCGTCGACTACCGCCGCTCGCTCCTGGGCGAGGTGGCCGACGACCGGCTCCTGCACTACCTGACCTCGGCGGACCAGGCGCGGCCCGCCCTCGACGAGCTGGCGTCCTACCTCCGCACCCGGCTGCCCGGCCCGGGCGTGACGCCCGAGCAGCTGCGCCGGCGCTCCTGGTGGACCGGGGCCGAGGTGTACGTGGTGGTCGACGACTACGACCTGGTCGCGACCCCGCAGGGCTCGCCGGTGGCCGCCCTGCAGCCGCTGCTCGCGCAGGCGGGCGACGTCGGCCTCCACCTCGTCGTCGCCCGCCGCACCGGGGGCGCCGCCCGGGCGCTGTTCGAGCCGGTGATCCAGTCGCTGCGCGACCTCGCGATGCCCGGCGTGCTGCTCAGCGGGAGCCGGGAGGAGGGGCCGCTCCTCGGCACCGTGCGGCCGAGCCCGGCAGCACCGGGTCGCGCGAAGCTGGTGACCCGCGACCGCGGCACCGAGGTCATCCAGGTGGCGTGGTCACCCGACGGCGGCTGAGTCCGCGGGCGCGGGGTCGAGCGGCGCCGGTCGCGGAGCGGCGACCAGGACGCCCAGAGCCGTGGTGATCGGCACGGCGAGCACCAGACCGACCGACGTGACCAGGGTCCGCACGATCTCCTCGGCGAGCTGCTCGGTCGACCGGAGGTCGATGATCGAGCGGTCGTAGATGCTGAGCAGCATCAGCACGAGGAGCGCGGTGCCGGCGTACGCGAAGACGATGGTGTAGATCGTGGACGCGATGTGGTCGCGCCCGATCCGCATCGCACCGGAGTAGATCTCCCACCGCGAGGCGTCCGGTGACGCCGCCCGCAGCTCCCAGACCGCCGAGGCCTGGGTGATCGTGACGTCGTTGAGCACGCCGAGCCCCGCGATCACCAGGGCGCATCCGAGCAGCGACGGGAAGTCGAGCCCGCCGCCGTAGGCGCGCAGCAGCCCGCCGGAGTCGTCCGAGATGCCGGTGAGGCGGGCATCGGCGACCGCCACCACGCCGAGCAGCGCGGTGATCGCGATGCCCACGAGGGTCCCGGCGAGCGCCGTGCTCGTGCGCAGGGAGACCCCGTGCGTCATGTAGAGGACCACGAACATGATCGCGGAGGCGCCGGTCAGCGCGACGCCGACACCGGACGAGCCGTCGAGCAGCGCGGGCAGCAGGAACCGCCACACCACGGCCGCCCCGAAGGCGAGCCCGATCAGCGCGAAGAGCCCGCGCCAGCGCGCGATGACCAGCACCACGGTCAGGAACACCACCAGCAGCCACAGCAGGGTGCCGTCGCGATCCGTCGCGAAGTAGGAGTACGCCGCCTCGCCCCCCTCGGCTTCCGGGATCTTCTGCAGCTCCACCGAGTCGCCGGGCGCGAGGCCGGCGGCGAACACCTCGGGCGGCACCTGCACGTCGACCGTGCGGTCGTCCACCTCGACGCTGATCAGGCCGCAGCCCTCGGGGGGCGCCTCCTGCAGCGGGCACGGCTCCCCGACCTCGCGCACCTCCCCGACCGGGAAGGTCACCCCCTCCGCGGCGAACTGCGCGGACTCGACCTCCGTCGCGTCGCCGGACGGCCACCACACGACGAGGCCGACCACGGTCGCGACCGCCGCCAGTCCGAGCGCGACCAGGAGGGCGGTCCGGGCCGAACCTCCGACCTCCACCTGCTCGTCGATGCCGTTGTGCGCCCGATGCGAGTGGGTCATGGACGAGGAGCCTGCCATGCTCACCAGCTCGACTTGGTGACCCCCGGCAGCTCTCCCCGATGCGCCAGCTCACGGAACCGGATCCGGGAGACGCCCGCCTTGCGCAGGTACCCGCGCGGACGGCCGTCGACCTGGTCGCGATTGCGCAGCCGCACGGGTGAGGAGTCGCGGGGCAGCCGCGAGAGCGCCCGTACGGCGCCGTCCAGCTCCGGCGAGCCGGGTGCCGCGCGTCGGACCCGCTCCTTCAGGTCGGCCCGCCGCTCGCCGTACTTCTCGACGAGCGCACGGCGCTTCCGCTCGGCGGCGATCCTGCTCTGCTTCGCCATCAGCGCTCCTCGCGGAACTCGACGTGCCGCCGGACCCGTGGGTCGTACTTGCGGCGGTGGGAGTGGGAGACGTTGTTGCCGAACGCCGGCCGTGCGCCCGTCACCTGACACACCTGTGACATAGCGGTTCCTCTCTGGCATAGTTGAGAACGATTCTCATTCTATATCTACCGAAGGGCGAGCGATGAAGAAGGGTGTCCACCCCAGGTACCGACCGGTCGCGTTCCGCGACACCGTCGCCGAGAGCGGTGTGCGATGAGGGCGCCGGTGGTCCTGCTCACCGGGGTCGACCCGGACGCCATGGCCGCGACCATGGTGGGACTGCAGTTCGGTCTCCCCGGCGCGGTCGCCGTACGCCACCACATCGACGTGGACCGCCAGGTCCTCACCCGCACCGTCAGTGACCTCACCGGCGTCATCGAGCAGCACGAGACCGAGCTCGAGCACGCGTGCGTCAGCTGTGCGATCCGTGAGGACATCCTGCCGACGCTCGAACGGCTGGCGCGAGCCGGCCGTTGGAAGAGCATCGTCGCCCACCTCCCGGTCGGCGCCGAGGGGGCACACCTGTGCTCGGTCCTCGGCTGGGACACGCGGCTCGCCCGCTTCCTGCGCGTCGCGGCGGTCGTGACGGCGATCAGCGGCCGTCACCCGGTCCGTGACCTGCTCGGCGAGGACCTGCTCGCCGATCGCGGGCTCCACTGCTCCCATGACGACCGGCGCGGCGTGGGCGAGGTGCTCTGCTCGATGGTCGAGTACGCCGACGCGGTGGTGCTCGACGGCGCTGTCGATCCGATCGCGCGCGGCCTGGTCCGCACCCTCGTCCGTCCGGGGGCCCCCGTCGTCGATGGCGCCAGCGAGCTCGACTCCGACGCGCTCACCGGACGGCTCCACCAGCACCAGTGCACCGAGGCCTGGGCGAGTCCGACGAGGTCGGACGAGCTGCCGCTCGTCGGAGCCGAGGGCGTCTGGCAGGTCGACCTGCGCTCACCCCGGCCGTTCCACCCGGACCGGTTGCTCGACTCGCTGGAGCAGCTCGGCTCCGGCCGGCACCGCTCACGCGGGTGCTTCTGGCTCCCGACACGAAACGGGCGGGTGATCACCTGGGACGGCGCCGGCGGCCAGCTGAGCATCGGCGACCACGGACCGTGGCAGAAGAAGAGCCCGTTCACCCGGATCGTGCTGACCGGCGTGGGCGTGGCCCCCGCGCACGTCCGTTCGGCGTTCGCCAGCCTGCTGATGACTGCCGACGAGGCCGCCCGCGGGTGGCAGGTCATCGAGGACGGGTTCGAGCCCTGGCTCGGCCCGATCCGCGAGGTGGCGTGATGGCGGTCCCGAAACGACGGATGTCACGCAGCAACACCCGGCACCGGCGGGCGCAGTGGAAGGCGACCGCCCCCGATCTGGTGCGCGTGACCGTGGGCGGGGTCGAGCACCGGGTCCCCCGCCGGCTGGTCGCCGCCGTCCAGCGCGGACTGGTCGATCCCACGACCGGCCGGCCGACTCAGGAGAGGAGGACGAGATGAAGGTGCGCAACTCGCTGCGCTCCCTGAAGAACCAACCGGGAGCCCAGGTGGTCCGCCGCCGTGGCCGGACCTACGTGATCAACAAGCAGAACCCGCGACTGAAAGCCCGTCAGGGCTGACCGGCACCGGCGTGGCGCCCCGCTCGGGAGGGCGCCACGCACGGGCGGAGTGAACACCTGCCCCAAGAAACTAGAACGCGTTACAGTTTCGGCGTGACCACTGTGCCCGGACCCCTCGAGACCTCCTACGACGTCGTGATCGTCGGCTCCGGCGGCGGCGCGATGACCGCAGCGGCCCTCGCCGCGAAGGCCGGGTTGTCGACCGTGGTGCTCGAGCGCACCCCCCTGATCGGCGGCACGTCCGCCTACTCGGGCGGCGCGTGCTGGCTGCCCGGCAGCGCTGTCCAGCAGCGCGCCGGCCTGCCCGACTCCACCGAGGGCGCCCGCGCCTACCTCGCCGCCGTCCTCGACGATCCCGACCCCGAGCGGGTCGACGCGTTCCTGCGCCACGCTCCCGAGCTGGTGGCGACGCTCGAGGCCGACGAGCTGATGGATTTCGAGTGGATCCCGTTCTCCGAGTACTACGACGCGCCGGGTCGGGTCCCGATGGGCCGCTCGATCCAGCCGGCGTCGATCGCCCGTGCCGACCTGGACCCCGCGGTCATGGCCCTGCTGCGGCCACCGGTCGAACGGGACCGGGTCGGTGCTGCCGGCCGATCCACGCTCTCGGGCGGCCAGGCGCTGATCGGCCGGCTCGCGGCGATGGTGGTGCGCGACGGCGGCACCCTCGCGACCGAGCACCACGTCGTCGACGTACGGCGCGAGGGCGCGGGCCGGGTGACCGCGGTGGTCGTCGACACGCCCACCGGCCCGGTCGAGGTCACCGCGCGCCGGGGCGTCGTCGTCGCGGCCGGCGGCTACGAGGGGAGCCCGGAGCTGCGTGCCCTCCACGACACCCCGGGGCGGGCCGAGTGGACGATGGCCCCGCGCGGCACCAACACCGGAGAGCTCATCGAGGCGTGCGCGAAGGCGGGCGCCGCGACCGACTACTCCGGCGAGGGCTGGTTCTGCCCGGGACTCGCGCACCCCGACGGGAGCGGCACGTTCACGCTCGGCTTCCGCAGCGGGCTGATGGTCGACCAGACCGGCCGCCGCTACGGCAACGAGTGCCTGCCGTACGACCGGTTCGGGCGGATCATGGCCGAGGCGCCGGAGCGGATCCCGTCCTGGTTCGTCTTCGACAACCGCGAGGGAGGCCGGCTCCCCGCGATCGCGATGCCCGAGGGAGAACCCGCCGACCACCTCGCCGCCGGCACCTGGGTCACCGCGCCGACGATCGAGGACCTCGCCGCGGCGATCGAGGTCGACCCCGGCGTGCTCACCGCCACGGTCGAGCGGTTCAACGACTTCGCCACGGCCGGCGTCGACGAGGACTTCGGCCGCGGGGAGGACGAGTACGACACCTTCTTCGCCGGCGGATCCGGGCCCAACAAGGCCCTGACGCCGTGCGACCGGGCGCCGTACTTCGCCGCCCGGTTCGTGCTGTCGGACCTCGGCACCAAGGGCGGCCTGGTCACCGACGCAGCCGGACGGGTGCTCGACGCCACCACCCACGACCCGGTCCCGGGCCTCTACGCCACCAGCAACGCGGTCGCCTCGGTGTTCGGCTCGCGCTACCCCGGGCCAGGAGCGCCGCTGGGCGCTGCGATGGTGTTCGGCTCGCTGGCCGTCCGCGACCTGCTGGCCGGCTGACGTCCGCCGGGGGCGCTCAGCCCTCGTCGCCGAGGCGCTCGAGGACGGTCGCGCAGATCCGGCCGAGCTCGCGCACCTGCTCGCCGCTCAGCCCGTCGAAGAAGACCTCGCGCACCAGGGCGGCGTGGCCCGGCGCCGCGGCGCGGATCGCAGCCAGACCCTCCTCGGTGAGCTCGACGAAGGAGCCCCGGCGGTCGTCGTAGCACTCACGACGCGCGACCAGACCGCGCGCGGCCATCCGGGTCAGGTGCTTGGACAGGCGGCTCTTCTCCCACTGGAGCTTCACGCCGAGGTCGCGCATCCGCACGCTGCCGTCGGGCACGTCGGTGAGCGCCACCAGCACGTCGTAGTCCTGCAGCGACAGCCCGTCGGTGGCCTGGAGCTCGCGACTGATACGGGCGAAGAGCCGGGCGTTGACGTCGAGCCACGCCCGCCAGGTCTGCTGCTGCTCGTCGTCGAGCCACGGGGAGGCGGTCACGCCGTCATCCTAGCCGAGATGGTTGACACATCATCTTTGTCGAGCCTGCGAGGATGCCGCCCGTGGGTGAGGTCTTCGAGTGCGAGATCCAGGCGCGGCTGCGCGACGTGAACCTCGGCGGACACGTCGACAACGTGGAGGCGATCCGGGTCCTCGACGAGGCGCGGCTGCAGCTGCTCCGGTTCGCGCCGCTGCCGGCGCTCGACGCGGAGCGCCCGGGACTCCTGCGCTCGGCGCCCGACGGCGTGACCGACCTGGTCGGCGCCCAACGCGTCGACTACCACGCCGAGATGCGCTTCGTGCCGTTCCAGCCGTTCCTGGTGCGGATGTGGGTCAGCCACGTCGGCGGCTCGTCGTTCACGCTCGCCTCCGAGATGCGGGTGCAGACCGGTCACGCACCGGCGCTGGTCGCCGAGACGACGATGGTGCTGTGGGACCCCGCCGCCGGCTCGTCGTGGACGCTGTCCGACGACGTCCGCGCCGACATGGCGAAGTACGCCGGCGCGCCCGTCCGGCTCCGGGAGCGCCCCGCCCCTTGACCCGCCCCGCGACGCTGTTCCGCGGCCTGCTCAGGCCGCGTGGTGGAAGTGGAACCTGTCGTACCAGTGGTGGTGCTCGGCGACCCCGGTCGCCCCGGTCGCCCCGGTCGTGGCCGTCGTCCCCGCGTGGTGCCCCGGGCGGTGCAGCAGCCCCGCCATGGCGAGGGTGCCGAGCGCCAGGACCAGCGCTATCCCCGCAGCCATACCGATGAACCACAGCACGTACTGATCCGAAGTCATGTCGGTCTCCTTCTGTCGGTCCTCCCGACGGTACGCCCGCGCGCGACCGAGCAGCACCCGACCAACAGCCCGTCGCGGCGGGACCTTGGTCCATGGCGCGCCGGTGTCGCGCAGGAGGCTGGGAAGCCGGATCCCGGTTTCCCCGACCGCAGGGGATCCGAGCTCCCGGCACACCGCAGGCCGGGAAAAGAGACTCCCTGACCCGCTCGCGGGCCAGGGAGTCTCCGATTTCTGGTGAGAGCCGCCTGTCGGAATCGAACCGACGACCTGCTCATTACGAGTGAGCCGCTCTACCGACTGAGCTAAGGCGGCGTGCTGCCCGACCCGTGGGCCTGGCAACAACCTGCGGAAGCATACCGGCGCGGTCTCGAGCCTACGAAACCGGCGGACGCCTTGGTTTCGAGGCTCGCTGCGCTCGCACCTCAACCAGCGGCGGCGGTCGTCGCTGCGCTCGCACCTCAACCAGCGTCGGCGGTCGTCGCTGCGCTCGCACCTCCACCAGCGGCGGGAGCCTTCAGCACTCGGTGCCGTCGGGGGGGACGGTGCCGTCGATGAAGTAGGCGTGGACGGCGTCGTCGATGCAGGCGTTGCCCTTGTTGTACGCCGTGTGGCCGTCCCCGTCGCGGCTGAGCAGGACTCCGGGCACGAGCTGCTCGGCCATCGCCACCGCCTCCTCGTACGGCGTGGCCGGGTCGCGGGTGGTGCCGATGACGACGATCGGGTCGGCACCGTCGGCGTCGATCTCGATCTCGGGCTCGGTGGTCTCGAACGGGGTGCCGTGGCAGCTCACCAGGCTCCAGGCGAACACGGCGCCGAAGGTGGGCGACGCCTCCTCGAACTCGTCGAAGTACGTCGGCACCTCGTCGACCGCGATCGACCACGGGTCGTCGAGGCAGTTGATCACGCTGATCGCCTCGAGGCTGTTGTCGGTGTAGGTGTCGTTCTCGCGGGAGCCGTAGAAGTCCGACAGCAGCAGCAGGGTGTCGCCGTTGCCGGCGAGCGCCTCCTCGAGCCCCTGGTCGAGGTAGGGCCAGTTGTCCTCGGAGTAGAGCGGCGTGACGAGTCCGTAGAAGGCGTTGCCGACGGTGAGGTCGCGCTCGTCGCTGGTCGGCAGCGGCTCGGCGTCGATCTCGGCGAGCAGGTCGCTGATCGTGCGGAGCCCCTCGTCGACGCTGTCGCCGAGGAAGCAGTCGCCGCCGTCGACGCAGTTCTCCAGGTAGGCCCGCAGCGCGGTCTCGAAGCCCTCCGCCTGGCTCAGCGACCCCTCGAGCGTCGGCAGGCTCGGGTCGACGGCGCCGTCGAGCACGAAGCGTCCGACATTCTCCGGGAAGAGCTCGGCGTACGTCGCCCCGAGCCGGGTGCCGTAGGAGAAGCCGAAGTAGGGCAGCTTCTCCTCGCCGAGCACGGCACGCAGCACGTCCATGTCGCGGGCGGCCTCGATCGTGCTGACGTGGGAGCCGAGGTCGCCCGACTTCTCCTCGCAGCCCTCCCAGAAGTCCTCCTGGACCTCGACGAAGTCGCGGACCTCGCGCCGGTTGTCGGGGTCGGGGTCGGCAGCGATGTAGGCGTCCAGCTCGGCGTCGGAGAAGCAGTCGACCGGGCTGGAGTCACCGGTGCCGCGCGGGTCGAAGCCGACGATGTCGAAGCGGGCGCGGAGGTCGGGCGCGAAGTAGAAGTCGGCGTCCTCGGCGGTCGAGGTGCCGGGCGCGCCCGGCCCGCCGGGGTTGACCACCATCGAGCCGATCCGGTCGCCGGTGGCGGGCGCCATCTCGAGGGCGATCTCGATCGTGTCGCCGGTGGGGTCGGCGTAGTCGAGGGGCACCTCGAGCACGCCGCACTGGTTGCCGCCGCAGGCCTCCCAGGTGACCTGCTGGCCGTAGAACGTCTCGAGGCCGGGCGGCACGGACCCGTCCGCGGGCTCCGAGGTCGAGCCCGACTCCGACGGCGAGGCCGACGTGGACTCCTCGTTCGCGCCGTTGTCGGAGTCCTTGTCGTCGTCGCCCGTCACCAGGACGATCCCGACCGCGATCCCGGACACGATCACGAGCGCCCAGACGACGACGACCGCCACGATCCACTTCTTCACGAAATCTTCTCTCTCCTCAGGTCCGGTGGCCGAGCTCAGCCGCTTCGGGCACCCGGAGTGCCACCATCATCGACTCCAGCGCAAGCGCGACCGGCACATTGAACTCCAACATCTGTTCCCGCGCCTCGAAGATCCAACCGATCCGGCGCAGGTTGAGCTCTGCGGTGGAGGTCTGCACGATCCGGTCGATGTCGCCACGGATGTCCTCGTTGACCAGGTCGCCCGGTGCACCGGTCGCCACCGCGATCGCGTCGCGGTAGACCGACATCAGGTCGGTAAGGCCGCGGTCGACGACGTCGAGCTGGCGGCGCTTGGCGCGGGTCTTCTGCGCCTGCTCGAGGTCGCGCAGGGCAGGGGCGTACTCCCGGGGACGGCGGCCGCGCTCGACGACGCCGTACGCCGCGTCGAGGTCGGTCTTCTCCCTGGCGTCGAGCTCGGCGGTGATCTCGTCGGCCTCCGCCTTGGCGGTCTCGGCGAGCCGGGTGGCCGAGGCCATGCAGGCGCCGAGGCTGGTGAGCCGGGCCGGGATCGAGACGATGTCCTGCCGACGGCCGCGCACGGCGTCGTCGAACGCCAGCGCGCGGGCGCGCCCGATGTGGCCCTGGCTGGCGCGGGCGGCGTACGACGCGCGCGGGGCGTCGCACCCGAGTCCCGTCAGGAAGCCGGCCACCTCCGCGGTGGTCGGGGTGCTCAGCGCGACCAGGCGGCAGCGCGACCGGATCGTCGGCAGCAGGTCCTCGACGGTCGGTGCGCAGAGCATCCAGACGGTGCGCGGGGTGGGCTCCTCGATCGCCTTCAGCAGGGCGTTGCACGCCTGCTCGGTGAGCCGGTCGGCGTCCTCGACGATGAGGATCTGCCAGCGGTTGCCCATCGGGGTCAGCGCCGCGCGCCGCACCAGGTCGCGCACCCCCTTGACGCCGATGGTCAGCTTCTCGGTGCGGACGACGGCGACGTCGGCGTGGCTCCCGGCGAGCACCGTGTGGCAGGCGTGGCAGCCGTCGGGGCAGTCGGGTCCGAGTCCGTGCTGCTCGCACTGCAGGGCGGCCGCGAACGCCACCGCCGTGTTGGACCGGCCGGAGCCGGGCGGGCCGGTGAACAGCCAGGCATGGCTCATGCCGTGGCTCTCGACCGCCGTCCGCAGCGCCTCGATCGCGGGTGCCTGGCCGACCAGGCTGTCCCACACCGTCATCGGACCCCCTGGCGGGCCTGGGTGAGGAGCGGCTCGACCCGCGCGCGGATCGCCGCGGCGATGTGGTCGACGCTCGAGCGGGCGTCGAGCACCAGGTAGTGGTGGGGGTCGGCGGCGGCCATGTCGAGGAACGCCTGGCGCACCCGCTGGTGGAAGTCGAGCGACTCGCCCTCGATCCGGTCGCGTCCGCTGAACCGGCCGAGGCCGGCCTCGGGGTCGAGGTCGAGCACCACGGTCAGGTGGGGACGCAGGTCCCCGGTCGCCCACCGCGCGACGTGCTCGACCTCGGCGACCCACTGCTGGTTGAGCTTGTCGAAACCCCGGCCCGCGCCCTGGTAGGCCAGGGTCGAGTCGACGTAGCGGTCGGTGATGACGACCTCGCCGCGCTCCAGCGCCGGCAGCACGACGGTGGCGACGTGCTCGGCCTTGTCGGCGGCGTAGAGCAGGGCCTCGGTGCGGTCGTCGAGGTCTCCGGTCTCGGGGCTGAGCACGATCCGCCGCATCTCCTTGCCGACCGCCGTGTCGCCCGGCTCGAAGGTCAGCCGCACGGAGTAGCGCGCCGCGCCGAGCGCGTCGCTGAGCAGCCGCGACTGGGTCGACTTGCCCGACCCCTCACCGCCCTCGAAGCAGACGAAGACGCCGGTGTCGGTGTAGCGGCCCGCCCAGGTCATGGTCAGAAACCTACGGGGCGGGGCCGACTAGTGTCGCGGCGGTCCGGCCGCGAGCGCGTCCGCGACCAGACCCGGCAGCGAGCCGCGCAGGTGCGGCCCGTGGCCCGGCACGACGGTGTCGGCCGCGAGGCCGGCGATCGTCTCGAGGCTGCGCGCCATCTGCGCCTCGTCCTCGTTGAAGACGCCGGGCAGCAGCTGGGCGCGGGTGCCCAGCCGGGACAGCGGATGTGCGCTGACGAGGGCGTCGCCGGAGAACAGCACGCCCGCCGACGGCATCAGCCAGGCCGTGTGCCCGCGGGTGTGGCCGGGCGTCGCGACCGGCACCAGCCCACCGGGTACGTCGAGGGCCGCGTCGGGCGCCACCGCGGTGACGTCCGACAGCCTCATCGACGCCTGCGGCAGCACGGCCCGCAGCGTCTGGCGTACCCAGCGGCGGCCGGCACCGCGGGTGCACTCCCGCAGCATCTGGACCGGGGTGATCTGCTCGAGGTACTCCCGCCGGGCGTGGCGGGCCTCCTCCTCACCTGTGAGCACCGGCACCGGGTGCCGCGCGCGGAACGCCGGGATGCCGCCCATGTGGTCGAGGTGCGCGTGGGTCAGCAGGATCGCCCGCACGTCCTCGGGCCGCCGGCCGATCCCCTCGAGCGAGGCGAGGAGCGCCTTCGCGTCGTTGGGATAACCGGCGTCGACGAGCGTCACGTCGTCGCCCTCGGTGACCAGCGCCCAGTTCACGTTGGTGCCGGTCACCAGGTGCACGTCGTCGCCGACGCGGGTGATCTCCACGGGTCAGGCCTTCTTCGCCGCCGCCTTCTTCGCGCCGGTCTTCTTCGTGGCCGCCTTCTTCGTGGCGGTCTTCTTCGTGGCGGTCTTCTTCGCGGGGGTCTTCTTGGCCGTCTTCTTCGCGCCCCGCTTGGCAGCCTTCTTGGCCGGCCCCTTGGCCCGCCGCTCGGCGAGCAGCTCGGCGGCCCGTTCGAGGGTGATCGCCTCGACCGAGTCGTCCTTGCGGAGGGTGGCGTTGAACTCGCCGTCGGTGACGTACTCGCCGAACCGGCCGGCCTTCACCACGACCGGCTGGCCCGAGACCGGGTCGTTGCCGAGCTCCTTGAGCGGCGGCGCAGCGGCCGCCCGGCCCCGCTGCTTGGGCTGGGCGTAGATCGCCAGCGCCTCGTCGAGCGTGATCGTGAACAGCTGGTCCTCGGTCTGCAGCGACCGGGAGTCGGTGCCCTTCTTGAGGTACGGCCCGTAGCGGCCGTTCTGGGCGGTGATCTCCTGGCCCTCGGCGTCGGTGCCGACCACCCGCGGCAGCGACAGCAGCTTGACCGCGTCGGCCAGGGTGACCGTGTCGAGCGACATCGACTTGAAGAGCGAACCGGTGCGCGGCTTGGCGTTCTTCGGCGCGTCCTCGGGGAGCTCCTCGGTGACGTAGGGACCGAACCGGCCGTTCTTCGCCACGACCCGCAGCCCCGTCTCGGGATGGGAGCCGAGCTCGATCTCCTCACCGGCCGGGTTGGCGAGCAGCTCCTTGGCCTTGGCGAGCGTCAGCTCGTCGGGCGGCAGGTCCTCGGGCACGTTGGCCCGCTTGGCCGACGGCGTCCCGTCGTCGTCCGGGCCCTCCAGGTAGGGGCCGTACTTGCCGACCCGGAGGTCGATCCCCTCGTCCGGATCGCCGATCGGGAACGTCGCGAGCGCCTTCGCGTCGATGTCGCCGAGGCCGTCGACGAGCGACTTGACGCCGGCGAGCTTCTCGGAGCCGTAGTAGAACTCGTGCAGCTCGGTGACCCGGTCCTTCTCGCCGCGGGCGATGTCGTCGAGCACGGTCTCCATCAGCGCGGTGAAGTCGTAGTCGATGAGCCGGGTGAAGTGCTCCTCCAGCAGCCGGACCACCGAGAACGCGATCCACGCCGGCACCAGCGCGGTGCCCTTCTTGTAGACGTAGCCGCGGTTCAGGATGGTGCCGATGATCGAGGCGTACGTCGACGGCCGGCCGATCTGCCGGTCCTCGAGCTCCTTGATCAGCGTGGCCTCGGTGTAGCGGGACGGCGGCTTGGTCTCGTGGCCGTTGGCGCTGAGCGACGCGGCAGACACGGGGTCGCCCTCGACCAGGGCCGGAAGCCGGGTCTCCTGGTCGTCCTTCGCGGCACCCTCGTCGGTGCCCTCGACGTACGCCTTGAGGAAGCCGTGGAAGGTGATCACCCGGCCGGACGCGGAGAAGACGACGTCCTCCCCTGAGCCGTCGGGGTGCTGCGCCGTGCCGCCGATCCGCACCGAGACGGACTGGCCGACCGCGTCCTTCATCTGCGAGGCGACGGTGCGCATCCAGATCAGCTCGTAGAGGCGGAACTGGTCACCGGTCAGACCGGTCTGCGCCGGCGTGCGGAACGAGTCGCCGGCGGGCCGGATCGCCTCGTGCGCCTCCTGGGCGTTCTTGACCTTGCTGGTGTAGGTCCGCGGGGTGTCCGGGAGGTACTCCGCGCCGTACAGCTCGCGCACCTGCGACCGGGCGGCCTCGACCGCACCGCCCGACAGCGTGGTCGAGTCGGTACGCATGTAGGTGATGTAGCCGTTCTCGTAGAGCCGCTGCGCGACGGACATGGTCACGCTGGCGCCCATGCCGAGCTTGCGGCTGGCCTCCTGCTGCAGCGTCGTGGTGCGGAACGGCGCGTACGGCGACCGCTTGTACGGCTTGGCCTCCACCGAGCGGACGTCGTACGACGCGTCGGCGAGCGCCGTCACCAGCGCCTCGGCGCGGGCACGGTCGACGTGGACGACGTCGGCGCCGCCCCTGGATGACGACTTCAGCTGCCCGTCGGGCCCGAAGTTGGAGCCGGAGGCGACCCGGTTGCCGTCGATCGAGTAGAGCTTGGCCGGGAACATCCGCTGCTCGTGCTGCGACCCGGCGTCGAAGGTGCCCTCGAGGTCCCAGTACGACGCGACCCGGAACGCCATCCGCTCCTTCTCCCGGTCGACGACCAGACGGGTCGCCACCGACTGGACCCGACCGGCCGAGAGGCCGGACATGACCTTGCGCCACAGGACCGGGGAGACCTCGTAGCCGTAGAGCCGGTCGAGGATCCGCCGGGTCTCCTGCGCCTCGACCAGGTCCATGTCCAGGTCACGCGGGTTGGCGGCGGCCTCCTGGATGGCCGCCTTGGTGATCTCGTGGAAGACCATCCGCTTCACGGGGATGTTCTTCGGCTTCAGCTCGTCGAGGAGGTGCCAGGCGATCGCCTCCCCCTCGCGGTCCTCATCGGTGGCGAGGTAGAGCTCGTCGGCGTCCTTGAGCAGCCCCTTGAGCTTGGAGATGTGGGACTTCTTGTCGCGCGGCACCACGTAGTACGGCGTGAAGTCGTGCTCGACGTCGATCGCCAGCCGGCCCCACGGCTGGTCCTTGATCTTCGCCGGGGTGTCCGCGGCGTTGTTCGGGAGGTCACGGATGTGACCGATCGAGGACTCGACGACGAAGCCGTCGCCGAGGTACCCGCCGATCGTGCGGGCCTTGGCCGGTGACTCGACGATCACCAACTTGTGTGCCACTCGGACCTTCTTCTCACTCGTTCAGGACCCGCTGCTGCGAGGTCACGGCCCAAGACGGTAGCGCGTCGTGTCCAGTCCACCGGCCCCCGAGGGGGAGGTGGACGTCCGGAACGGTCGGTCAGTCGACCCGGATCCGGCCGACCGCAGCCTCCTGCTGCGCGATCAGCTCGTCGTCGCCGATCGGCACCACGGTGATGTAGAGCCCGAAGGTCTCGGCGTCGCCGGTGTCGACCACGATCACCTGCGAGACGTCGCCCTCGACGGTGAGATCGGGGTCGTCCACCCGGAGCTCGGAGGTGATCTGGAAGGCCTCCTGGCCGTCGATCGTGATCTCGCCCGAGCTGAGGTCCTCGCGACCGGTGAAGTGGTTGTAGAGGTCCGGCGATCCGGCCATGCAGGCCACGACGGCCTCGGCGGCCTGCGCCGGGTCCTCGAACCCGTTCGCCTTGCGGAGCCCGCCGACGCCGTAGATCGAGACCCAGCCGAGGTTGTCGGACTGCTCGATCGTCTTCTGCAGCGGGGTGAAGTCGTCGGCGAACGTGAAGAAGGTCGCGTAGGCGACGTCGGCGGTGTAGCCCTCCGGCACGGGGATGGACAGGCCGCCGCCGCTGACCCGGTCGGCGTCCTCACGCGGGGTGACCGACGGGGTCGGGACGCCGCCGCGGCACTGCTGGTCGGTGGGGTTGCCCCCGGTCGACCCGGTGTCGGTCGGCGTGGTGTCCGTGGTCGGCGACTCGGTGGGCCCGGTGGTGCCGCCCGTCGTCGGGTCCGTGGCGCTCGTGCGGTCGGTCGCGTCGGCGTCGTTGTCGTCGTCGTCGGCCAGCGCGCGATAGCCGAGGAACCCGGCGACGCTGAGCCCGACCAGCAGCAGGACCGCGCCCACGACCAGCCCGATGACCAGCGCCGGACTGCGTGAGCCGCCGGAGGCCGGCGACGGCGGGAAGCCTCCGCCGAACGGCGGCTGTTGTCCGTAGCCGCCCGGGGCCGGCGGGACCGCGCCGTACGGCGGGACCTGCCCGTACGCCGTCGGCGGTGCCTGTGTCGGCGCCGGTGTCGGCGCCGGGCTTGGCGGCGGGGTCGGCGGCGCCGGGGCCACGGGCGGAGGCGCGTAGGGGTCGCCGGTCGTCTGCTCGCTCCACGACGAGCCGTCCCAGTACCGGAAGGTCTGGGGCTGACCAGCAGGGTCGGGGTACCAGCCGGCTTGGGTCACGGGACCAGTCTGCCCTAGCCGGGCTGCAGGAATCCCTCGGTGACCATCGCTGCGAGCTCGGGCAGGTAGCGCTCCCGGGCAGCCGCCGGGTCGAGCTCGAGGAGCTGGGCGACCGCGTCGAGGATCGCGCCGACCGGCAGCTCGCCGTCGCAGGCGCCGACGACGGCAGCGGGCGCCGTGTCGGCCTGGCNCTGGCGGGCCCGCCGGAACCCGCGCTGCTGGCGGAGCAGGATGGTGGCCGGGTGCTCCGCACCGACCGCGCCCACCGTCTCCTGGCGGACGTCCGGGCGCACGACCAGCGTGGTGTCGGGCCCGACAGCACCGACCCGGGCATCGGCCCACTCGGCGATCGCCGGGCCGATCGGCTGCTCCACGTCGTAGGGCCAGTCGAGCAGCTCGCGCGCGCCACCTCCGGTCCGGTGCAGGTTGATCCAGCCGAACCCGATGCCGGCGATGCCCTGCGCCTCCAGCCACGACAGCCAGGTGTCGTAGCGCGCGGTGTACTCCGCGACGCTCCCCGGGCCGATCGCGGGGCCGGTCGTGGGGTGGTGGCCCGAGTCCTTGAGCCAGAGCTCGACGTACGTCGCCGGGTCGACCACCTCGCGCTGGACGACGAGCGCGTCGCACCCGTCGGGGAGCCAGTCGGCGAGCCGCTCGTCCCAGGGCCGGTCGGCCAGGATCGCCCAGTTCGCCAGCACCTGGCACCAGCCGCCGTCGGCGAGGTGGTCCGGGGCGGTGCGCACGATGTGCTCGACCACCGCGTCGCCCGGCAGACCCGAGTCGCGGTAGACCAGTCGCTCTCCCGTGCCCGGGGAGATCACGAACGGCGGGTTGGTGCTGATCAGGTCGAAGCGCTCGCCGGCGACGGGCGCGAAGAACGACCCGTTGCGTACGTCGACCCGGTCGCCCACCTCGTTGAGCTCGGCGTTGAAGCGGGCGAGGCCGAGCGCGCGCTGGTTGACGTCGGTCGCGACCACCCGACCGGCGTGGCCGGCCAGGTGCAGGGCCTGCACGCCGCAGCCGGTGCCGAGGTCGAGGGCGGTGCCGACGTCGTGCCGCAGGGTCAGCTGGGCCAGCGAGGTGGAGGCGGGACTGATCCCGAG
>NZ_JACEHF010000091.1 GCF_014180685.1 Nocardioides pelophilus
GACCACGTGCTCGGGCACCTCGAGGGCGCCCGCGACGGCTTTCGGGCCGTCGGCAAGGAAGAGCCGCCGCTCGGATCGCACCGAGCGGCGGCTCAACTTCCTTGCCTCCTTGACGCGAGCGCTGGCTGTCGTCAGGAGGGTCATGCGTGGGTCAGGCCGAGGCCTGGGCCGGAGCGTTGACGTCCTCCGGCAGGGCGGCCTTCGCCTGGGCCACGATCGCCGAGAAAGCGGCCGGGTCGTTGACCGCGAGGTCGGCAAGGATCTTGCGGTCGACCTCGATGCCGGCCAGGTTCAGGCCCTGGATGAACCGGTTGTAGGTCATGCCCTCGGCGCGAGCCGCGGCGTTGATCCGCTGGATCCAGAGGCGACGGAAGTTGCCCTTGTTCTTCTTGCGGTCGTTGTAGCTGTAGACCAGCGAGTGGGTGACCTGCTCCTTGGCCTTGCGGTACAGCCGCGAGCGCTGGCCGCGGTAGCCGCTGGCGCGCTCGAGAGTGGTCCGGCGCTTCTTCGCCGCGTTTACTGCGCGCTTGACGCGTGCCATCTTCTAGCTCCTTGTTCGGTGTGCGAGTGGCCGGTCAGAGACCGAGCATCTTCTTCGCGCGCGGGACGTCGTTCTTGGCGACCTCGACGGTGCCGGTCATGCGGCGGGTCACCTTGGAGGCCTTCTTCTCCAGGTTGTGGCGCTTGCCGGCCTTCTCCCGCAGGATCTTGCCGCTGCCGGTGACCCGGAACCGCTTGCTGGCACCGGAGTGCGTCTTGTTCTTCGGCATCTCTTGCTTCCTTCTCTACAGGTCGATGTCGGGGTCGAGCGCTTCGTTCGCGCGCTTCTGCTTGCGCTGCGTCGACGGCTGGTGAGCGATCCGCTCGGCGTGCTCGGCTGCCTTCTCCTCGGCGCGCTCGGCGGCGGCCTCCTCCTTGGCGGCCTTCACCTCGGCCTTGGCCTCGGCCTTCTTCTTGTTCGGACCCAGCACCATGATCATGTTGCGGCCGTCCTGCTTCGGCGACGACTCGACGAAGCCCAGCTCCTCGACGTCCTCGGCGAGCTTCTGCAGCAGCCGGAACCCGAGCTCGGGGCGGTGCTGCTCGCGACCGCGGAACATGATCGTGATCTTGACCTTGTCGCCGGCCTTGAGGAAGCGCACCACGTGACCCTTCTTGGTCTCGTAGTCGTGCGCGTCGATCTTCGGCCGGAGCTTCATCTCCTTGATGATGACGTTGGTCTGGTTCCGTCGTGCCTCACGGGCCTTCTGGGCGTTCTCGTACTTGAACTTCCCGTAGTCCATGAGCTTGCAGACGGGGGGCTTGCCCATCGGAGCGATCTCGACGAGATCCAGGTCGGCCTCTTGGGCCAGCTTGAGTGCCTGGTCGGTCGGGACGATCCCGACGGTCTCGCCGTTGGGTCCCACGAGTCGGACCTCGGGTACTCGGATCCGCTCGTTGATACGCAGCTCGGTGCTGATGTGTCCTCCAGTGTCGGTGGTCTCGGAGCGCCTGGTCCTCGACGGCAATCTCGAAAAACAAGAACGGCTTCCGCTCGTTCAAGCGGAAGCCAGTCGCAGCCCCGTCGCCCCGTACGCTCACGCGCACAGACCGGGTCTGTGGACCGGACCCGACGACCTGGCGTCCAATTTCTTGGACTGGCGGCCGATGCGGGTGGGAGACGTGGATGCTGCTGGTCCCCGCTTGTAGATCTGCCATCCGAGTCCGGGTGGACGAGGATGACGGATCGGTCAACACCCGATGCTACCGGAGTTGTTCCCCGCCGCGCGAATCCCTGGGATCGACCTGCGCCCACGCCCAGCCGCCGTCGGGCAGGCGCACCGGGAGCCAACCGGCCGCCAACCGGCGCAGGTCGTCACCGGCGACCGTCAGCACGTGGTCGCTGGCGACGTCGACCACGAGCGCGTCGGCGCCCTCCTGCACGGCCGTCGCCGCAGCCAGGTGGGCAGCCACCGGGACCGGTCGAGCCTCCGGGTCCCACGCGCGCATCGCGTCGGTGCCGGAGAAGGCCAGCAGCGCCTGCCGCCCGTCCGCCCCGGTGAGCAGCACGGTCGCCATGTCGCTGGACTTGTCGTGCGCCAGGCCGGCGTCGTCGTACTCCACCTCGCCGAGGAGCGCGACCACCGGCACCAGCAGCCGGGAGCCGGCCAGCGCGGCGACCACCTCCGGATAGCTGGCGGCACCGCCGGCGTACGCCCGGAGCGACGTCAGGAGCGGCATCTCGGCGGAGCCGTCGTCGTCGACGTACGGCGAGCCCTGGATGAGTCGCTGCTTCGGATGCGGCTCGGTCACCCACCCATCGTCCCATCGGCCGTGTGGCACACCCGCATCGGCGTTACCCCCGTGAAACGATGCCGGGATGCCGTCCGACTCGATCTCGCGCAACCGCCTGGCGGCCAGACTGAACGCCGCGGTCCGCGAGCACGACGCGCCGCTGCCGGCTCCCGTGTTCGTCGTCGACGTCGACGCGTTCGACGCCAACGCCGCCGACCTCGTCGGGCGCGCCGCCGGCAAGCCGATCCGGGTCGCCTCGAAGTCGGTGCGGGTGCCCACCCTGATCAGTCGCGCGCTGTCCCACGACGGGTTCCGCGGCGTCCTGTCCTACACGCTCGCCGAGGCGCTGTGGCTCGAGGAGCAGGGCATCTGTGACGACATCCTCGTGGCCTACCCGACGGCCGACCGCGCCGCCCTCGCCGCGCTGGTCGCCTCGCCGCGGGCCGCGTCCCGGGTCACGCTGATGATCGACGACGTCGCCCACCTCGAGCTGGTGGACTCGCAGCGGGCATCGACCGCGGTCCCGGTGCGCGTCGCCATCGACATCGATGCCGGGCTGGTGGTCGGCGGCCGCCACGTAGGCCCGAAGCGGTCACCGCTGTACGACCCGCGCGACGTCGTCGCACTCGCCCGTGCGGTCGTCGACCGTCCGGGGTTCGAGCTCGCCGGCGTGATGACCTACGAGGGCCAGGTCGCCGGCGTACCGGACGCGGTGCCCCACCAGCGCGCGCGGTCGATGGTCGTACGCCGCCTCAAGGACGCCTCGGTCTCCCAGCTCCGTGCGCGGCGGGTCGCCATCGCCGAGGCCCTCCGGGACGTGGCCCCGATCGGGTTCTGGAACGCCGGCGGCTCCGGCTCGCTCGAGTCGTCGAGCGCCGACCCCGTCGTCACCGAGCTCACCGCCGGGTCCGGGCTCCTGGTCCCCGGCCTGTTCGACCACTACCAGGCGTTCGAGCCGCGGCCGGCGTCGTACTTCGGGCTCCCGGTGACCCGCCGGCCCTCGCCGGACATCGCGACCGTGCACGGAGGCGGACTGGTCGCGAGCGGTCCGGCCGCGGCCGACCGGCTGCCGGTGCCGTGGGCACCCGCCGGACTGCACCTGACCGGGCTCGAGGGTGCCGGCGAGGTCCAGACCCCGCTGACCGGTCACCCCGCGGCGCTGCTGCAGATCGGCGACCTGGTGTGGTTCCGGCACGCCAAGTCGGGCGAGGGCTTCGAGCACACCAACACGGTGCACCTGCTCTCCGGCGAGCGCATCGTCGACAGCGTGCCGACCTATCGCGGGCATGGCCTCGCCTTCTGAGCAGGCCGGCTCCCCCCGGCTCCCGCCCGATGCTGCGCGTCTGGTCGTCGACCTGGCGCGCAGCCGACGGCCGACCCTCGGCGAGACCCGGCTGGTGTCGATCGACGGCCCGGCCGGCTCCGGCAAGACCACCCTCGCCGCCGGCGTCGCGGACCTCGAGCCCGCGGCGACCGTCATCCACATGGACGACCTCTACGACGGCTGGGCCGGCCTCGGGTCGCTCTCCCGCCAGCTGAGCACACTGGTCCGCCCGCTCGCGATGGGGCGGCCCGGGTTCTACCGGCGCTACGACTGGCACCTCGGCGAGTTCGCCGAGACGGTCGACGTCGAGCCGCCTTCCCTGCTGGTGCTGGAGGGCGTCGGCTCAGGGTCGGCCGAGCTCTCCACCCTGATCACGGTCCTGGTGTGGGTCTCCGCTCCCCGCGCGCTCCGCCGCGAGCGCGGGCTGGCCCGCGACGGCGAGGCGTTCGCGCCGCAGTGGGACGGGTGGATGCGACAGGAGGACACCCATTTCGCCGACCAGCGCACCGCCGAGCGGGCGGACGTCCTGGTCGACGGGACCGGCGCGCGTCCCGCCCGTCAGGTCACCCGCGACTGATCAGGGCCCGCAGCTCGGCGACCGCCACCTTCGCCCGCTGTCCGTCGGACCCGTGGATGCCCATCGCGGAGATGGTGCTGCCGTCGTCGAGGTCGAGGGTGGGCCACGGCGCACCGACCGTCATCGAGACCCGGACGACCTGCGCCCACTCGAGCCGCCGCTTGCGGTAGCCGTTGACGACCTCCAGTCCCTCCTCGGTCGCGGTGATCCGCGACCGGGCGAGCCCGTTGATCAGCGCCAGGCCGAGGCCGACGAAGAAGATCACCGTGGCCTTCTGCAGGCCGCTGACGGTGTCCTTGGTCTGCTGGTCGAAGCTGACCCAGAGCCAGGCGAAGCCGCCGACGAGGACGACGGCGAACACGACCCCGGCGATGCGGGGGCCGAAAGGACGCCAGGTCCGGGGCAGGTCGGGGGCGGTCACAGGCGGCAGGCGTGGATGTCGGTGAGCAGGATCGCTCGCGCACCCAGGTCCCAGAGCTCGTCCATCAGCCGTTGGGCGCCGTCTCGCGGGACCATCGCCCGGACGGCGACCCATCCCTCGCGGTGCAGGGGCGAGACGGTCGGGCCCTCGAGGCCCGGCGTCAGCGCGACCGCGTCGGTGACCTTGGACGCCTCGATGTCGTAGTCCATCATCACGTAGCCGCGCGCGACCATGACGCCCTCGACCCGGCGCTTGAAGACCTCGAACGCCGGCGACCCGTTGCCGGTCCGGGTGATCAGCACCGCCTCGGACTCGAGGATCGGCTCGCCGAAGACCTCGAGGCCGGCGCGGCGCAGGGTGCTCCCGGTCTCGACCACGTCGGCGATGACGTCGGCGACCCCGAGCTGGATGCTCGTCTCCACCGCACCGTCGAGGCGTACGACGTGCGCCTCGATGCCGTGGCTGTCGAGGAACGTCCGCACGATCCCGGTGTAGGAGGTCGCGATCCGCTTCCCGGCGAGCTGGGCGAGGTCGTCGTACGCACCCTGCGGCCCGGCGAACCGGAAGGTGCTGCGCCCGAACTCCAGCGACATGACCTCCTCGGCCTTGGCGCCGGAGTCGAGCAGCAGGTCGCGGCCGGTGATGCCGACGTCGAGCGTGCCCTCCCCGACGTACAGCGCGATGTCACGCGGCCGGAGGTAGAAGAACTCGACGTCGTTCTCGGCGTCGACGAGCCGCAGCTCCTTGGTGTCGGTGCGCTGGCGGTAGCCCGACTCCTTGAGGATGTCGGTCGCGGCCAGCGAGAGCGCTCCCTTGTTCGGGATCGCGATCTTGAGGGTCATCGGGCTTCTTTCAGAGGTGTGCGTAGACGTCGGCCGGCTCGAGGCCGAGAGCGAGCATCAGGACCTGGGCGTGGTAGATCAGCTGGCTGATCTCCTCAGCGGCCCGGTCCTTGCCCTCATGCTCCGCCGCCATCCAGGACTCGGCGGCCTCCTCGACCAGCTTCTTGCCGATCTGGTGCACACCGGCGTCCAGCGCCGCGACCGTGCCGGAACCGGCGGGCCGCGTCTGCGCCTTCTCGCTCAGCTCGGCCCAGAGCTCCTCGAACGTCTTCACGGGCGATCAGCCTACGGTGTGCGGCGCTTGACCTTGCGCAGGGTCTGCGCCGTGAGCAGTGCGGCCGACGTCGCCTCGTAGCCCTTGTCCTCCTGCGACCCCTCGAGACCGGCCCGGTCCAGGGCCTGCTCCTCGGTGTCACAGGTGAGCACGCCGAAGCCGATCGCGACCATGTGGTCCAGCGCGACCCGGGTCAGGCCGTCGGTCGCGGCGTTGCAGACGTAGTCGAAGTGCGGCGTCCCGCCCCGGATCACGACACCGAGGGCGATCACGGCGTCGTACTGCTGCGCGGCGAGCGCCGCGGCGACGACGGGCAGCTCGAACGTGCCGGGGACGCGGACGACGACCGGCGCCTCGACCTGGTGGTCCTTGAAGGCGCGCTGGGCGCCCTCGAGCAGTCCGTCCATCACCTGGGTGTGCCAGCTCGCGGCGACGACCGCGACCCGCAGGTCGTGGCAGTCGGTCGGCTGCGCGGTGGGGGCTCCGTGTCCGGCCATGTCAGATGCGTCCAATCTCCAGATCGGGGAGGTGGTGGCCCATCCGGTCCCGCTTCGTCAGCAGGTAGGCCAGGTTGTGGTCGTTCGGGTGCGGCGTGAGCGGCACCCGCTCCGCCACCTTGATGCCGTAGTCCTCGAGGTTGCTCACCTTGTCCGGGTTGTTGGTGAGCAGGCGGACCTCGCCGACGCCGAGGTCCTTGAGGATCTGCGTCGCCGCGCCGTAGTGGCGGGCGTCGGCAGGCAGGCCGAGGTCGAGGTTCGCGTCCACGGTGTCGCGGCCGCCGTCCTGGAGCTGGTAGGCCTGCAGCTTCGCCACCAGGCCGATCCCCCGGCCCTCGTGGCCGCGGAGGTAGACCACGACGCCACGACCCTCGGCCACGATCCGGTCCATCGCCTCGTTCAGCTGCGGGCCGCAGTCGCAGCGGCTGCTGCCGAACACGTCGCCGGTCAGGCACTCCGAGTGCACCCGGGTGAGGACGGGCTCGCCGTCGGCCAGCGACGCGGGGTCGCCGTACACCAGAGCCACGTGCTCGCTGCCGTCGACGGTGATGGTGTAGCCGTACGACGTGAACTCGCCGTGGCTGGTCGGCAGCCGGGTCTCGGCCTCGCGGATGACGTGGATCTCGGTGCGCCGGCGGTACTTGACGAGCTCCTCGATCGAGATCATCGCCAGGTCGTGCTCGTCGGCGAACTCCCGCAGCTCGGGGCCGCGCTTCATGGTGCCGTCGTCGTTGACCACCTCGACCAGCACGCCGGCGGGGGTCAGGCCGGCCAGCTTGGCCAGGTCGACCGCCGCCTCGGTGTGGCCGCGGCGCACGAGGACGCCGCCCTCGCGGTAGCGCAGCGGGAAGACGTGTCCGGGCCGGGTGATCTCCCACGGCTCGGTGGCCGAGTCCGCCAGCACCCGGGCGGTGTGGGCGCGGTCGGCCGCCGAGATGCCGGTCGAGACGCCGTCCCGGGCGTCGACCGAGATCGTGTAGGCCGTCCGCATCTTGTCCTTGTTGTGCGGAGTCATCAGCGGGATCTCCAGCCGGTCGAGCATCGCGCCCGGCATCGGTACGCAGATCACGCCGCTGCTGTGCCGGATCGTGAACGCCATCAGCTCGGGTGTCGCCTTCGCGGCGGCGAAGATGATGTCGCCCTCGTTCTCGCGGTCCTCGTCGTCGACGACGACCACCGCCTTGCCTGCCGCGATGTCGGCGATCGCGCGCTCGACGGGATCCAGACGGACACTCATGACAGTTTCCTTTCGGTGGTCGAGGAGGTCGCTCTGGCGACCGTCTCGAGACCAATCAGCCTTTCGACGTGCTTGGCGATGATGTCGGCCTCGAGGTTCACCGGGTCGCCCGGCTGCTTGAAGCCGAGCGTGGTGCGCGCGAGGGTCTCGGGGATGAGGGAGACGACGAAGCTGTCGTCCTTCAGGTCGGCGACGGTGAGCGAGATCCCGTCGACGGTGATGGATCCGTGGAGCACGACGTAGCGCCCGATCTGCTCGGGCAGCTCGATCTCGACGAGCTCCCAGTGCTCCCCCGGCGAGCGGGCGATGATCCGGCCGGTGGTGTCGACGTGACCCTGGACGATGTGGCCGCCGAGGCGGGTCTGGGGGGTGCAGGCGCGTTCGAGGTTGACCCGGTGCCCTTCGCCGAGGGCGCCGAGGGAGGTCTTGTCGAGCGTCATCTTCATGACGTCGGCGGTGAACGTCCCCTCGCCGCGGGCGGCCACCGTGAGGCAGCAGCCGTTGACCGCGATCGAGTCGCCGAGGCCCGCGTCCGAGGTCGCCAGCGGCGCCGCGACGGTCAGTCGGACCGCGTCTCCCTGGTCCTCGAGGGCGGTCACGGTGCCGAGCTCTTCGACGATGCCGGTGAACACGTCAGTCCCCCTTGTCGGTGGTTGAGGTGCGAGCTTGCGAGCCTCGAAACCCAGGCCGCAGCGTGAGCCGCAGGTTGATGGCACTGTCGTCCGGGTCGTCGCTGCTGGGCAGCAGGACGATGGTGTCGACCAGGTCGAACCGCAGCGCCTTGCTGATGTTGCGGATGCCGAGCGGGCCGACCGCCGACTTGCCGCCGCCCATCAGCATCGGAGCGACGTAGACCAGCACCTCGTCGACGACCCCCGCCTTCAGGAAGGCGGCCGCGAGCTTGGGCCCGCCCTCGAAGAACACGTGGTGCCGGCCGTGGTCGCGGTAGAGCGTCTGCAGCGCCTCGAGCGGGTCGTGGGTGCGCAGCTGGACGGTCTCGGCCTGGTCGTCGAAGACCCGGCTCTCCGCGGGGAGGTCTCGCTCCCCCATGACCACGCGCAGCGGCTGCTGCGGCAGCGGTTCGCCCGCGGCGTCGCGCACGGTGAGCTGGGGGTCGTCGACGGCGACCGTGTTGGTGCCGACGAGCATCGTGTCGCAGAGCGCGCGCAGCAGGTGGGTATCGCGCCGGGCGGCCGGGGACGACACCCAGCGCGAGCTGCCGTCGGCGGCGGCGCTTCGGCCGTCGAGCGTCGTCGCGAACTTCCAGGTGACGAACGGCCGTCCCTGCTCGTTGGCGAACGTCCACGCCCGGTTGAGAGCGGCCGCGTCGGCGGCGAGCAGCCCGCTGTCGGTCTCGATGCCCGCGGCCGCGAGGGTCTCCAGGCCGCCCTTCGCGATCGGGTTCGGGTCGCGCTGCGCGACGACGACTTTCGCCACCCCCGCCTCGATCAGCGCCTGGGCGCACGGACCCGTGCGGCCGGTGTGGTTGCACGGCTCGAGGGTCACGACCGCGGTGGCACCACGAGCGAGGTCACCGGCCACCGCGAGTGCCTCGACCTCGGCGTGCGGGCTGCCGGCGCCGTGGTGGTAGCCCTCGCCGACCACGGTGCCGTCAGGAGCGAGCAGCACGCAGCCGACCCGCGGGTTCGGTCCCAGCGGGACACCCGGTGACGCTGCGAGATGCAGCGCGCGCTGCATCGCGTCGTACTCCTGGGCGAAGGTCTCCGCCACCGCTGTCCTCTTCCCCTTGTCCGTACCTTCTGCTCGGACTCCGGGGGTTCAGGGGGGCGTACGACGTCGCGGCTGGACCGCCGACATCGGCCGCTCGTGCGTGCACTTCCCATCCGGACTTTGACCGTCGGTCCAGGATTCTCACCTGGTCAACCGATCACTGGCTGTGATCGGGTCGCGGACTGTGAGCGAAGCGAACCGTTTCACTCATTCACCGCCGGCTCGGAGTTTCACCGACCCCAGAGCACGCGAGCTCTTGAGGGTCAATGGTGGCACAGGGGCGGGGTATTCCCGCAACGTGTCCCTCGTCTCGGACGACAGGCGTTGCCGACGGAGGGACAGACCAACGCTCTGGACGATGGGTCGGGTGACCCATCGTCCAGAGCGTCGCGATGGAACCGCCGGAGGGCTCGGGCCGTCGTACCGTCATGCGCATGCACCGGGCACCGGCCGTCGCGAGCGTCCTCGCAACCCTGGCCCTCGCCGGCTGCTCGGACGGCAAGGAGTCCGAAGCCGGAGGCCCGGTCGCGGAGCCGTCGTCCTCGGCGACGGCCCAACCGACGCTCGCGCCCGCGGTGGACCGGCGGATGCAGCTGGCTCGGACGACGTACCACGCCGGCGATCGGGTGCGAGTCCGGTGGCCCGGTGAGCAGCTGCGCGGGATCGGGTATCAGCTCGACGAGTGGACGGGGACCGGGTGGGAGGTCCGCTACTACCTCAGCGCCGTCACGAGCGGGTACAACCGCAAGGGCGAACCGACATGGTGGAGCGTCGACGAGGACGGCTACGGCTGGGTCGACATCGGGGTCGGAGGCGCGGGTCCGGATGTGGTCGTCGTGCCCGACGTCGCGTCTCCTGGCACCTACCGCTTGTGCACGGCCAACTCGCCCCGGCTGTCGTGCGCGCTGATCGACGTCCGGTGACCACCGGGGTCAGGGGCGGCGGTAGGGCCCGCGTCAGGCGCTGATCGCGTTCTCGGCCTTCGCCCGCAGCGCCGCGACCATCGCGTCGGGGTCGTCGGCGGAGAACACTGCGCTGCCGGCGACGAACACGTCGGCACCCGCCTCGGCGCAGCGCTCGATCGTGTCGAGGGAGACGCCACCGTCGACCTGGAGCCAGGTCTCGATGCCGTGCTTGTCCATCATCGCCCGGGCGCGTCGGATCTTCGGGAGGCACAGGTCGAGGAACTTCTGGCCACCGAAGCCCGGCTCGACGGTCATGATCAGCAGCATGTCGAGCTCGGGCAGCAGGTCCTCGTAGGGCTCGATCGGGGTCGCCGGCTTCAGCGCCATCGACGCCCGCGCGCCGGCCGCGCGGATCTCCCGGGCCAGCCGCACCGGCGCCGCAGCCGCCTCGACGTGGAAGGTGACGGAGCCGCAGCCGGCTTCGACGTACGCAGGAGCGTTGCGGTCGGCGTCCGCGATCATCAGGTGGGCGTCCAGCGGGGTCTCGGTCGACCGGGCCAGCGCCTCGACCATGGTCGGTCCGAACGTGAGGTTCGGGACGAAGTGGTTGTCCATCACGTCGACGTGGATCCAGTCCGCGCTGGGGATCCGCGCCACCTCGTCGGCGAGCCGGCCGAAGTCGGCGTTGAGGATCGACGGGGTGATCTGGATGTGTCCCACGCTGCGGGAGTCTAGTGAGGGTCGTCGCCCTCGGCGTCGTCGCGGTCGGCCCACTCGAGCAGCGGAGCGATGTCGAAGACGTGGTCGTCGATGTCGTGGTGCAGGTCGCCGAGCTCGGCGAACCGCTGCGGCACCGTGTGGATCGTGAAGTCGCGCGGGTCCGCAGCGTCGATCTCGTCCCACCGGACCGGCGTGGAGACGCGGGCGTCCGGCAGGCCGCGGAGCGAGTACGCCGCCGCGATCGTGTGGTCGCGCGCGTTCTGGTTGTAGTCGACGAACACGTGCGCCGGGTCGCGGTCCTTCTTCCACCAGGTGGTCGTCACCAGGTCCGGCGCCCGGCGCTCCACCTCGCGCGCGAAGGCCAGCGCGGCCCGGCGTACGACCTTGTGGTCGCCGTCCGGCCTGATCCGCACGTAGATGTGCAGGCCCTTGCTGCCGCTCGTCTTCGGGTAGCCGACGGCGCCGAGCTCGTCGAGCACCTCGTGCGCGACGTGGGCGACCCGGCGCACCGAGTCGTACGACGCCTCCGCGCCGGGGTCGAGATCGATCCGCCACTCGTCGGGCTGCTCGGTCTGGCCGCGCCGGCTGTTCCACGGGTGGAACTCGACCGTCGACATCTGGACGGCCCAGATCACCGCGCCGAGCTCGGTGACGCACAGCTCGTCGGCGGTGCGGCCCCACCGCGGGAAGTAGAGCTGGACCGTCTCGACCCACGGCGGCGCCCCGGCGGGCAGCCGCTTCTGGTGCACCTTCTCCCCCGCCAGCCCCTTGGGGAAGCGGTGCAGCATGCACGGGCGCTCCCAGAGCGCGTTGACGATGCCGGGCCCGACCGCCAGGTAGTACTCGACGACGTCGAGCTTGGTCACGCCCGCGCCGTCGGAACCCTGGGCAGGGAAGTAGACGCGGTCCGGGTTGGTCACCTTGACGACCCGGTTGTCGACCTCGATCTCGACCGACGGCGACGCCATGTCAGGCCTTCCGCATCAGGGCGAGGAACATGGCGTCGGTGCCGTGGCGGTGGGGCCACAGCTGGGCCGTCCCCGGCGTCGGGCCGTCCGCGTCGCTCACCCCAGGGAGCAACGGCCGCACGTCCTCGAGGGTCACCGCGTCGCTCGAGCTCAGCGTCGACGACACGACGTCTCCCGTCTCGGCGCGCACGGGCGAGCAGGTCGCGTAGAGCACGACCCCACCCGGCCGCACCAGGTCGATCGCGCTGGCGAGCAGCCGGCGCTGCAGGAGGACGAGCGGCAGCAGGTCGTCGGGGCTGCGTCGCCACCGCGCCTCCGGCCGCCTGCGCAGCGCACCCAGCCCCGTGCACGGCGCGTCGACCAGCACCCGGTCGACCGTCCCGGCGGCCAGCGGCGGCTTGGTGCCGTCGGCCGTGAGCACGCCGAGGACGCCGGCAGCGGGTGTGTCACCGCCCAGCGCGCGCCGCACCAGGCCTGCCCGGTGCAGGTGCTGCTCGATCGCGATCACCCGCGCGCCGCGCTGCGCTGCCAGCGCCGCCAGCAGCGCGGCCTTGCCACCCGGGCCGGCGCACAGGTCGAGCCACAGCTCGTCACGGCCCTCGACGGGCGCCGTCGCGAGCGCGTGGGCGACCAGCTGCGAGCCCTCGTCCTGCACGCCCGCGCGACCCTCGGCCACAGCCGGGATCCGGGACGGGTCGCCGCCGTCGAGCACCACGCCGTACGGCGAGTACGGCGTCGGCGTACCGGGCAGCTCGGCGACCTCGGCGCGGCCCGGCCGCGCCACGAGCGTCACCTTCGGCGGCACGTTGTCGGCCGCGAGCAGGGCATCCAGGTCGTCGTCCGGCGCAGCGACGTCGAGCAGGTCGACGACCCATCGCGGATGGCTGTGCTTGACCGCGAGGTGGTCCATCCGGGCGTTCCGCGAACCCGACGGGTCGGGCGCGACCTCGGCGATCCACGCGTCGAGGTCGCGGCGGGCGACCGATCGCAGCACCGCGTTGACGAAACCTCCGGCTCCGGGCCCGGACTTCGCCCGGGCCAGGTCGACCGTGCTGCTGATCGCGGCGTGGGCGGGCACCCGCATCGCCAGCAGCTGGTGGCAGCCGAGCCGGAGCAGGTCGAGGATGCCGAACTCGACCCGGCGCAGGGGCCGGTCGATGCAGGCCGCCAGGATCGCGTCGTAGGTCCCCTGCCGGCGGATCGTGCCCGCGGCGAGCTCGGTGGTGAAACCGGCGTCGCGGGTGTCGAGGCCGTGCCGAGCGATGACGGCCGGCAGCACCAGGTTGGTGTAGGCGTCCTCGGTCCGGACCAGGCGCAGCACCTCGAGCGCGGCGCTGCGCGCGGGGTCGGCCGGGCGGGACTGCGGTCGACGACGGTTCCGGGAGTCGGGCATCGGCGCTCCCTGGCGGTTCACGCGAACGTCGCGCCGTCGGCCAGCCGTGCGCCGCGGGCCCAGTCGGCAGCCGGCATCTGCTTCTTCCCGAACGCCTTGACCTCGCCCAGCCGGACCGGGACGCTCCCGGTGCCGACGAGCACCTCGGACTTGCCCACTGCGAGCACCCCCGGCGACAGCGCCGGCCCGTTGGCGATCGGGGAGACCGGCCCGAGCTTGACCCGCTCGCCCTCGAACGTGGTCCACGCCCCCGGCCCGGGCGTGCAGGCCCGGATCTGCCGGTCGGTCTGGTCGGCCGGCTCGGCCCAGTCGACCCGGGCGTCGTCGACGGTGATCTTCGGCGCCAGGCTGACGCCCTCCGCCGGTTGCTCGCGCGCCTCCAGCGACCCGTCGGCGATCCCGTCGAGGGTGGCGACGAGGAGTCCCGCGCCGCCCTCGGCGAGCCGTTCGAGCAGGGTGCCGGCGGTGTCGGTGGGCCGCACGGTCTCGGTCATCACGCCGAACAGCGGGCCGGCGTCGAGGGCCTCGACGATCCGGAACGTCGACGCGCCGGTGATCTCGTCCCCCGCCCAGATCGAGTGCTGCACCGGGGCCGCGCCCCGCCAGGCCGGCAGCAGCGAGAAGTGGAGGTTGACCCAGCCGTGCACCGGGATGTCGAGGGCGCTGCGCGGGATCAGGGCGCCGTAGGCCACCACCGGGCAGCAGTCCGGCGCGAGGTCGCGCAGGGCGGCCTGGAACTCCGGGTCGCGCGGATGGTCCGGCTTGAGCACCGGCACGCCGAGCTCGGCCGCCCGGGTCGCGACCGGGCTCTCGGTCAGCCGCCGGCCGCGCCCGGACGGCGCGTCCGGGCGGGTGACGACCCCGACCAGCTCGTGCGCGGAGGCTGCGATCGCGTCGAGGGCGGGTACGGCGACCTCGGGCGTTCCGGCGAAGACCACCCTCATCGCGGCCTCACAGTGCGAAGCCGCCGGTGGCGTGGGGCGACATCTTGACGGTCGGCTGCTCGAGCCCGAACCAGTCCGACTCGCGGATCTCCTTCATCGCGGCCTTCCGGGCCTCGGCGTCGAGCCGGTCGATGAAGAGCACCCCGTCGAGGTGGTCGGTCTCGTGCTGGATCGCCCGCGCGAGCAGCTCGGAGCCCTCGATCCGCACCGGGTCGCCGTACATGTTGAAGCCGGTGGCCACGACGGACAGTGCCCGCAGGCAGTCGTAGGTCAGCTCCGGCAGGGACAGGCAGCCCTCCGGGCCGTCCTGGAGCTCCTCGGACAGGTCGAGGGACGGGTTGATCAGGTGTCCGACCTCGCCGTCGACGTTCCAGGTGAAGACCCGCAGCCCGACGCCGATCTGCGGCGCGGCGAGGCCGGCGCCGGGCGCTTCGAGCATGGTGTCGGTGAGGTCGGTGACCAGCTGGCGCAGCTCGGTGTCGAAGTCGACCACCTCGATCGCCCGCCGCCGGAGTACGGGATCGCCGAACAGGCGGATCGGTCGAATGGCCACGCGTCGAGTCTAGTGGGGGCCGATCCGGCTCAGATCTCGATGGGGTCCACTTGGATCCGGACCGGATCGAGCTTGCGGGCGGAACGCACGCGTTGCAGCTCGCCGAGCGCCGCCGAGAGCGCGGCGCCCTCTGCCCGCGCCACCCGCACGACGGCCCGTTCGGCGGTGTCGGTGGAGCCGGGAAGCGGGGCGATCGGGCCGAGCACCTCCGCGTGCTCGGGCACCCCGAGCAGGGTCAGGGCGTCGTCGAGCGCACCGGGCTCCGCGCGCAGGGTGGCGACCCGGGTCGCGGGTGGCAGCCGCGCCTCCCGCCGCTCCTCGGCCTCACGGCCGGCGAAACCGGCCTGGTCCCACCGCACCAGCGCCTGGAGAGCCGGCGCGCCCGGGTCACCCACCGCCAGCGCGCGACCACCGGGCCGCACCAGCGCGACCGCGTTGGACCAGCGCCGCAGGGCCTCCTCGGCGGCGCGGAGGCTGTCGCGCAGCAGCAGCAGCCACGTGTCGAGCAGTACGACGACGGCGTAGCCCCCCTCCGCGACCGGCTCCGCCCCCGGGGTGGCCACCACGATCCGACGCTCGCCGTCGACGGTGGCACGGATCCGGTCGCCGCTCGACGTCACGACCGGGACCGCGGCGAACGCCCGGCCGAGCTCGTCGGCCGTGCGCGCATCGCCGATCACCGGCGCCCGCAGCCCGCGGCCGCCGCACTCCCGGCACGACCAGGCCGGCGCCTCGGTCGCGCACCAGCGGCAGCGCGGCGGCGTGGTGGGGCCGGTGAGCTGCAGGGGCCCGGCGCAGGTCGTGCAGCGGGCGGGGGTCCGGCAGCGGTCGCAGGCCAGCCGCAGGACGTAGCCGGCCCGGGGTGTCTGCACCAGCACGGGACCGCGCTCGAGACCCCATCGGACCGCGTCGTGCGCCTCCTTCGGCACCCGTGCTGCTCCGGCATGGGGGTCACGGACGGTGTCGACCCCCGCCACCGCGACGAGGGCTCGCTCCCGGACGGTCGCCCGGGGCGCCGCGATCTCGTGCGCCCAGCCGGTGCGAAGCAGGTGGTCGGCCTCCACGCTGCGGGAGAAGCTGCCGACGAGCGCGGCGCAGCCCTCGATCTCGGCCCGCTCGAGCAGCACCTCGCGGGTGTGGGGGTAGGGAGCGCGGGGCTCGGCGTGGAGGTCGTCGCCGTCGTCCCAGATCACCACCAGGCCGAGGTCGTGGACCGGCGCGAAGGCGGCCGAGCGGGTGCCGACGACGATCCGGCGGGACCCGCGGCTGACCAGCAGGAAGTCGCGGTAGCGCGGCCCGGGTCCGGCCTCCGACTGGAGCGTGACGTGGTGGCCGGGGCCCACCAGGTCGGTGAGCGCGGCGTCGACCCGGGCGACGTCGCGGTGGTCGGGCACGCAGATCACGCTCCCCCGGCCGGCGGCCAACGAGGTCGCCGCGACCTCGGCCAGGCGGCGCGGCCAGTCCTCCCCCGGCGCCGCCCCCCAGACTGCGCGCGGGGCGCCGCCGGCGCGCAGGTGGCTGAGGAACGCGGTCGCTGCCGGATAGACCGCCCAGTCGTCCCCACCAGGCGCGGGCACCGTCGCGGGNCGCCCAGTCGTCCCCACCAGGCGCGGGCACCGTCGCGGGCGGGGAGGCAGGCGGGGACGGCTCCTTCTCGGTGGTGGCGTGGCGCGGGGGCACGGCGAGGCGGCGTACGTCGGCGGTCACGCCTGCGTAGCGCTCCGCGAGCCGCCGGCACAGCTCGGCGATCGCCGGGGTCAGCACCGGCTCTGCGCTCACCACCCGTCGCAGCGGGGCCAGCCTGCCGTCGTGCTCGGAGGCGGCTGTCCGCGCGACGACGTAGCCGTCGACGTCCTGGCCGGCGAAGCGCACCTTCACCCGGACCCCCGGCACCGCCTGGTCGGCCATCGGCGCCGGGACCGCGTAGTCGAAGACGCGGTCGAGGTGAGCCAGCGGCAGGTCGACGACGACCCGGGCCACCGGGTCGACCGCCGCCGGCTCCACCGGCGCGGCCTGCTTCG
>NZ_JACEHF010000092.1 GCF_014180685.1 Nocardioides pelophilus
GGGCCCCGCCCGGCATGGCCGACGGATCAGTGGCGCTGGCCCAGGCCCGGGTGATCACCGCCGCGTTGGACGCGCTGCCCGACGACCTCGACCCCACCCTGCTGGCCAAGGCCGAGACCCAGCTGGTGGCCTACTGCGCCGACTTCAGCCCCGCCGAGCTACGCCGCCTGGGTCGTCACATCCTCCACGTCGTCGCCCCCGACATCGCCGAAGCCCACCAAGCCCGACTCCTCGAACAAGAGGAGCAACGCGCCCGGGACAAGTGCCGACTGACCCTGAAGCCCATCGGCGACGGCACCACCCGAATGTCCGCACTGCTCCCCGACACCGACGCCACCCGCCTACGCACCTACCTCGAAGCCTTCACCAGCCCCCGCAAACACGACGACGCACTGACTGGTGAGGAAGACCGGATCCCCTACCCCCGCCGCCTCGGCCAAGCCTTCGGCGCCCTGTTGGAGCACCTCGACCCGGCCAGGCTCCCCGACCACGGCGGGGACGCGACCACCCTGATGGTCACCATCGACCTCGACTCCCTGCGCACCGACCTGGCCACCGGCGGGCTCATCGACGCCCACCTCACCGCCGGCGACAACATGTCGGCCACCGCGATCCGCCGCCTGGCCTGCACCGCCAAGATCATCCCCATCGTCCTCGGCGGCAAAGGCGAGATCCTCGACCTCGGCCGCACCCGCCGCCTCTACACACCCGGCCAACGCAAAGCCCTACGCCTCCGCGACCAACAATGCCGCGCCGAAGGCTGCACCGTCCCCGCCACCTGGTGCGAAGCCCACCACCTCAAACCCTGGACCCAAGGCGGCCGCACCAACCTCAACGACGGCATCCTCCTCTGCAACCACCACCACCGCGCCCACGACCAACGATACGAAGCCGACCGCCTTCCCAACGGCGACCTCCGCTTCCACCGACGCCCCTAGGTGGCGCAGCCAGCGGCACTGGTCGCATCGGGAGAGCGCGATCGATGGTCCGCAGCGACGCCGCGGGCGGCGGGAGGCCGCCCCTCGAGAGGACGAACGCCACGTCGGCCACGAGCACCGGCGAGCACTCCTAGGCTGCGGCCATGCCCCTCACCACCCGCCGCCTGACCCGGGACGACTTCGAGAAGTCGATGGCGCTCACCCGCGAGGCGTTCGGCGACCTTCCGCCGGGAGCGACACCACCCTCGCCGGAGAGCTTCCCGCGGCCCGGTTATCACGCGTTCGGCACCTTCGATGGCGACCAGCTGGTCGCGCGGATGGCGACCCGCGAGTACCACTCGTGGTTCGGCGGCAGTGCCGTCGCCACCGGCGGGATCGCCGGCGTCGCGGTAACGGCTGAGAGGCGGGGCGAGAAGCTCCTCGACGAGCTCTTCCGGGTGGTGCTCCAAGACGGCCTCCGGGAGCGCGGTGAGGCGGTGTCGACACTCTTCTGCACCGCACCCGGGATCTACCGCAAGTTCGGCTACGAGCTGGTCTCCTCCTACGACGAGGTCGAGGTCCCCTCGGCAACCCTGGCCCGGATCCGTCCTCCGGCCGGCGTGCACACCCGCCGAGCCACGCCTGCCGACTTCGACGCGGTCTGCGAGGTCTACGACACCTGGGCGGCCGCCCAGAACGGGCCACTGACGCGCCGCGGGCCGTCGTTCCCCGCCGACGCGAATACGTTCATCGACGCGTTCACCGGCGTCACGCTCGCGATCGACGAAGCGGGCGACGTCGTCGGTTTCGCGAGCTGGCAGCGCGGCCAGGGATCCGGCGACTCCTCGAGCCTCGAGGTCTCCGACCTGCTCGCACTGAGCGGCGACGCCTACCGGGCCCTGTGGAGCGTGCTCGGGTCGTTCGGCAGCGTGGTCGGCCAGGTGCGGGTGTACACCTCAGGTCACGACGTCGCCCGGCTGGCGCTCCCGTCGGCGCACTGGACGGTCAAGGCGCGCGAGCCCTACATGCTGCGGGTCCACGACGTCCCGGGCGCCTTCGCGGCCCGCGACTGGCCGGTGGACGGCGAGGTGTCGTTCACCGTTGCCGGCGACCACGTCGGGACGACCAACGGGAGCTGGCAGCTGGTGATCGATCAGGGGAAGGCGACGTGTACGCCGACCACGGCGGCCGATGCTCCCGTCCTCACGCCCGGCGGCCTCGCGCTGGCGTGGGCCGGCGCGCAGACCTGCGCCAACCTGCGGATGGCCGGGCACCTCTCCGACAGCACGCCTGAGACCGAGGCCGCGCTCGACCGGGTCTTCGTGCCCCGGCCGATCCACATCCGCGACTACTTCTGAGACGTTGCGGGAAAGGTGAGCTGCCGGTTCTCCTCGACCTCGAAGATCGCGTCGGTCTGCAGCCCGGCCGGATGGCCTCAGCCGATGTCGGGCACCGGCCCGAGACGGCGTACCTCCTGCGGCCAGCCGCACCCGACCGCGACCTTGCCGGCCCACATCTTGGCGGTCTCGTCGTCGGGGACGTCCACGACGCAGAAGCCGCCGAGGTGCTCCTTGGTCTCGACGTAGGGGCCGTCGGTCACCAGGACCTCGCCGCTGGTGGCGTCGGCGCTGTAGACCGGCCCGTCCTCCTCGAGGCCGCCGCCGAACACCCAGACGCCGGCCGCCTTCATCTCGTTCACGACCGCCATGGAGGGTTCGACCCTCCCCAGGAACCACTCCTCGGTGTGGTCGCCGACCCACTGCTGGTTGAAGTAGATGAGGTACTCGGCCATGACTGCTCCTCTGTCTCCGGGCAGGCCCGACGGCCCACCTTCACCTACCCCACGAACGGTCGCACGCGAATCCGACAGCCGCCAGCAACGGATCTTTCGTGCCGCAGAGCAGGGTCTCGCCGTCGTCGAGCAGCAGGGTCTCGACGCCGAGGAAGGTGATCGACATCGGACTCTCTGCAGCCGGCACGTCGAACCGGTCGGCGTACGGATCCGGGCTCGGGCGACCCAGACCTGGAGTGCGCAGGCGCTGCAGAGGCACGGCTTCGACCCTAGAGCAGCGCCACCAGCGCTGCCGGGTCCTCCACGTGCGGGTTGTGGCCGAGCCCGTCGAACGTGACGACCTCCGCGCCGAGACCTTCGTAGTTGGCCGCGCGCACCAGCTTGTCCTCCGAGCCGAGGGCCAACGTGACCGGGCAGGACACCTCCGCCAGCAGGGCGGGCATGTCGGGCACGCCGAAGTCGAAGGTCCCCATGTCCTGGGCGATCCGCCAGCCGCCGTCGACCTCGACCACGCCCGCCGCGTGCTCGGGGGCGGCCGGATCGGTGAGACCGCGCAGGCCGGACGCCAACAGGTAGCGCTCGACCGCCTCGTCGCGGGTCGCGAAGATGCGCGCCGGCTTGCGTGACTGCTCCCGCATGCCCTCGACGTGTGCCGGCGGCCACCAGGTCTTGATCGAGAAGCCGATGACGCGCCGCACCCCGAGGTGGGCGCCGGCCAGGGCCAGCGCCACCATGCCGCCCATCGAGTGGCCCATCAGCACCAGGTCACGACCGGGCGGCAGCGCCTCGGCCACCAGCGCGGCCTGCGCGTCGAACGTGTACGACGATGCGACCGACGACCGCCCGTGCCCCGGCAGGTCGACCGCCATCCAGCCGCCGGCCCAGACCCCCGGCAGCTCGGTCTCCACGCCGCGCCACAGCTCGGCCGTCCCGCCCAGCCCGTGCAGCAGGACCAGGAGCGGGCCGTCGTCACTGCCACCGGTTCGGTTCCAGATCACGGCGAGAGGCTAGCGACGTACGGGGCTGGTGTGGCGCAGGCCACCGAAGTGAGCCCGTGAGCGATGTGAGTCCGTGAGGACAAGTTGACCGAGGGGAGACTGGCCGACGCCAGGGCACGAAACGACAAGGCTCCACGATCGGTGCATTCGATGGCACCCAATGCCTCAGCACAGGAGCAAGAAATGACCCTCACCACACCGACGGGCGGCGCCGAGGCGGCGATCGCTCCCGCGAAGCGGCACCGCACCGGCCGCTGGATCGACGACTGGCGTCCTGAGGACGAGAAGTTCTGGGCAGAGACCGGCGCCCCGATCGCCAAGCGCAACCTGATCTGGTCGATCTTCGCCGAGCACCTCGGCTTCTCGGTGTGGCTCATCTGGAGCGTGAGCTCGGCCTTCCTGCTCGCGTCGGGCTTCGAGTTCACGCCGCAGCAGCTGTTCTTCCTGGTCGCGATCCCCAACCTGGTCGGCTCGCTGATCCGGGTGCCGTACACCCTGGCGGTCGGCAAGTTCGGCGGACGCAACTGGACGATGTTCAGTGCCGCGATGCTGCTGGTGCCGACCCTCGGGTTCGCGTACGCCGTGACCAACCCGAGCACGCCGTACTGGGCCTTCTGCGTGATCGCCGCGACCGCCGGCTTCGGCGGCGGCAACTTCTCCAGCTCGATGGCGAACATCAACTTCTTCTACCCGTCGCGCCTCAAGGGTGCCGCGCTCGGCCTCAACGCCGCCGGCGGCAACATCGGCGTCGCGCTGATCCAGTTCTTCTTGCCGATCATCGTCGGTGGCGCCGGCATCTTCGGCCTGGTCAAGGCGTCGGAGGGTGGCATCAACCTCGAGCGCGCGGCCTGGGTCTACGCCGGTCTCGCGATCGTCGCCACGGTGGCGGCGTACTTCTTCATGGACAACCTCAGCAACGCCAAGACCGACACCAGGTCCCAGCTGAGCGTGCTGAAGAGCAAGCAGACCTGGGTGATGTCGTTCCTCTACATCGGCACCTTCGGCTCGTTCATCGGCTACTCCGCTGCGATGCCGCTGCTGATCAAGATCAACTTCTGGCGCCAGCCTGTCCCGGACGTCGTGGGCATCGGCATCAACTTCGCCTTCTTCGCCTTCCTCGGCGCGCTGGTGGGCTCGCTCTCCCGTCCGCTCGGCGGCTACCTCGCGGACCGGTTCGGCGGTGCGCGGATCACCCTGATCGCCTTCGGCGGCATGATCCTCGGCACCCTCGGCGTGCTGTGGACGCTGAGCCTGCTGACCCAGCTCCCGCCGCCCCCGGACGCGGAGACCCTCGCCGCGATCAAGGCCGACCCGGCGGCGTTCCAGTTCCCCGACGCCGTGGTCACCGCGGTGGACGCCAACACCGACGTGTTCCCGCTGTTCCTCGGGATGTTCCTGCTGATCTTCTTCTTCACCGGCATCGGCAACGGCTCGACCTACAAGATGATCCCGGCGATCTTCAAGACCGAGGCCGACCGGATCGGCACCCCGGGCAGCCCCGAGCGTGAGGCGGCGATGCTCAACTCGACCAAGCGCGCCTCGGCGGCGGTGGGCATCATCGGTGCGGTCGGCGCGATGGGCGGCTTCCTGATCCCGATCACGTTCGGCTCGCCGTGGATCACCGACCCGCTGTCGGCGACCAAGACCGCGTTCATGGTCTTCACCGCCTTCTACGTGGTCTGCGCGGCGGTCACCTTCCTCGTCTACCTCCGCAAGCCGCACCCGGCGAAGGCGCACGCCAGCTACTCCGGGGTGGGAATCTGACCCTCGATGTTTCGGCGGTGTGGTGCGGCTCACGTGGGCCGCACCACACCGCTTTCACGTGAGGGCGTGAGCGGTGTGAGGACGTGAGAAGTAGTTGACCTGCAGGTCCAGGTGAGCGGTCGGAACGCGAAACCGACGCGAAGTGAAATGGATGCCATGACCGAGAGCCAGGGCGAGCGCGTGACGCGGACCCACTGCCCGTACTGCAGTCTGCAGTGTGGCATGACCCTGCAGCGGAAGGGTCGTACGGCGCTCGAGGTGCTGCCGTGGGCGGAGTTCCCGGTCAACGAGGGCGGCCTGTGCCGCAAGGGCTGGACGGCAGGCGACCTCCGCGGACACCGCGAGCGGCTCACCACCCCGCTCGTCAGGGACCGCGCCACCGGCGAGCTGCGCGCCGCCGGGTGGGACGAGGCGCTCGACCTGATCGCCTCCAGGATCCAGCAGCTCCAGACGTCGTACGGCGCCGACAGCGTCGCGGTCTTCGGCGGCGGCGGGCTCACCAACGAGAAGGCCTACCAGCTCGGCAAGTTCGCGCGGGTGGCGCTTCGCACCAGCCAGATCGACTACAACGGTCGCTGGTGCATGTCGTCGGCGGCGAGCGCCGGCAACCAGGCGTTCGGCATCGATCGCGGCCTGCCCTTCCCCCTGGCCGACCTCGAGCACGCCGACGTCGTCGTCCTGGTCGGGTCCAACATGGCCGAGACGATGCCGCCGGCCGCACGCCACCTCGACCGGCTCCGCGAGCGCGGCGGCAAGGTCGTCGTCATCGACCCGCGCAAGACCGCGACCGCCGACCGCGCCGACCTCTTCCTCCAGCCGGTGCCCGGCACCGACCTCGCGCTGGCGCAGGGTGTCCTGCACCTGCTCGACGCGGCGGGTGCGGTCGACGAGGAGTACGTCGCCGCCCGCACCACCGGCTGGGACGAGGTCCGTCGCTCGGTCGCGTCCTGGTGGCCGGAGCGGGTCGAGCGGGTCACCAGCGTGGTCACCTCGGAGCTCCGGGAGCTGGCCGCGCTGCTGGCGAACAACCGCAAGGTGATGATCCTGACCGCCCGTGGCGCCGAGCAGCACAGCCAGGGCACGGCCACCGTGCTCGGCTGGATCAACGTCGCCCTCGCGCTCGGGCTGCCCGGCCGGGAGCACGCCGGCTACGGCTGCCTCACCGGCCAGGGCAACGGACAGGGCGGGCGTGAGCACGGCCAGAAGGCCGACCAGCTGCCCGGCTACCGGATGATCGACGACCCCGTGGCGCGCGAGCACGTCGCGCGGGTGTGGGGCGTCCCGCCCGAGTCGCTGCCCGGCAAGGGGAAGTCGGCCTACGAGCTGCTCGACTCCCTCGGCAGCACCGAGTCCGGGGGAGGCGGCGGCGCCCGGGCGCTGCTGGTCTTCGGCAGCAACATCGTGATCTCGGCGCCCCGCGCCACCCACGTCACCCAGCGGCTCGAGTCGCTCGACCTGCTCGTCGTCTGCGACATCGTGATGAGCGAGACCGCGGCGCTCGCCGACGTCGTGCTCCCGGTCACGCAGTGGGCCGAGGAGTCCGGCACCATGACCAACCTCGAGGGCCGGGTGATCCTGCGGCAGCAGGCGGCCGAGCCGCCCAAGGGCGTCCGCAGCGATCTCGACGTGATCGCCGGCCTCGCCGAACGGCTGGCCTCGCCGGTCCCGTTCGGCACCGACGTCGAGGAGATCTTCGCCGAGCTCGGCCGCGCCTCGGCCGGTGGCAAGGCCGACTACAGCGGCATCACCTACGACCGGATCCGCGACGAGCACGGCGTGTTCTGGCCGTGCCCGGCCGTGACCGACGGCCCTGCCCACCCCGGCACCCCGCGGATGTTCGCCGACGCGTTCGCCACGCCCGACGGCCGCGCCCGGTTCCTCGTCGTCGAGCACGCCGGCCCCGCCGAGCCGACCGACGACGCGTTCCCGCTGCACCTCACCACCGGACGCGTGCTCGCCCAGTACCAGTCCGGCGCCCAGACCCGCCGGGTGCGCGCGCTCCCCGACGACGGGCCGTTCGTCGAGATCCACCCGATGCTGGCGTTGCGGATCGGGGCCCGCGACGGCGACGCCGTCGTCGTCCGCACCCGGCGCGGCGAGATGAAGGCGCCGGCCAAGGTCGTCACCACCATCCGCCCGGACACGGTCTTCGTGCCGTTCCACTGGGTCGGCGCCAACCGGCTCACCAACGACGCGTTCGACCCGTCGAGCCGGATGCCCGAGTTCAAGGTCTGTGCCGCAGAGGTGACGGCATGACCCACGAGAAGCGCATCGTCATCGTCGGCAACGGCATGGCCGCCACCCGCCTGGTCGAGGAGCTGGTGGCCCGGGGCGGCGACCACCAGATCACGGTGCTCGGCGACGAGCCGCACCCGCCGTACAACCGGATCCTGCTGTCGGCCGTGCTCGAGGGGACCCACCGCCCGGAGGCGCTGACGCTGCGCGCGCCGGAGTGGTACGCCGAGCACGGGGTGGACCTGCGCCTGGGCAGCCGGGTCCTCGAGATCGACCGGCTTCGCAGCGACGTGATGCTCGTCGACGGGACCGTCATCGAGTACGACGCGCTCGTGCTGGCCACCGGCAGCATCCCCACCCTGCCGCCGATCCGCGGGCTGGTGCGGATGGACGGCACCCTGCACCCGGCCGTGCACGCCTTCCGCAGCCTCGACGACTGCAACCGGCTGCTCGAGGCGCTCGGGTCGGGTGACGGGTCTCGTGACGGTCGCCAGAGCGACCTTGTCGACCACCGGGAGCAGCCGAAGCGGGCGGTCGTCGTCGGCGGCGGGCTGCTCGGCCTCCAGGTCGCGCGGGCGCTGAGCGTGCGCGGCATCGACACCGAGATCGTCGAGGGCGCGGACCACCTGCTCCGCAGCCAGGTCGGCCGCACCGCGGGCCGGCTGCTGGCGCGGGACCTCAAGCGGCTCGGCACCCAGGTCTACACCGGTGCCCGGGCGGTCCGGCTCAGCGACGCCGACGGCCCGGGGTTCCGGATCGGCCAGCTCAAGGAGCTCAAGGGCCGGGTGGCGCTCACCCTCGACACCGGCTTCACGCTCGACACCGACCTGGTCGTGCTGACCGCCGGCGGCCGACCCTCCACGGCGCTGGCGCGCCGGGCGGGGCTGGAGGTCCGTCGCGGCATCGTGATCGACGACCGGCTCGCGAGCGTCACCGACCCGGCGATCCACGCGATCGGCGACTGCGCCGAGCACGGTGGCCGCACGACCGGCTTCGTGCCGCCCGCCTGGGAGCAGGCGGGCGTGCTGGCGGGCGTCCTGTGCGACGAGCCCGTCAAGTACGACGGACACCGCGTGGTCGCCCGGCTCCGGGCCACCGACTTGGACGTCGCGGTCCTCGGCGACCCGGAGAACACCGAGGGCGAGATCGTCGAGATGTCGAACCCGGTCGCCGGCTCGCACCGCAAGCTGGTCGTCCGCGACGGACGGATCGTCGCCGGCGCCCTGGTCGGCGACCTCTCCCGGATCGGCCTGATCACCCAGCACTTCGACCGCCGGACCGTGCTCGGCCCGACGGAGCCCGGCGAGCTCCTGATGGCCGAGCGGTCGGCGCGGCCCGTGCAGCTCCCCGACGACGCGGAGGTCTGCAACTGCGCCGGTGTCACCGCCGGCGCGATCCGGGCGTGCTCGAGCCTCGAGCAGGCCCGCGAGACCACCCGAGCGACCACCGGCTGCGGTGGTTGCGCCGACGCGGTCCGCAGCCTGCTTGCGGCCCGACCGTCCCTAGGGAGCGACTCCCTAGCAGTGAAAGGAAACTCCTGATGGCACCGCACTTGCGCAAGCAGCTCGTCGTCGTCGGCCACGGCATGGTCGGCCACCGGTTCGTCCAGGCGGCGATCGAGCGCGGCCTCACCGAGACCTACGACATCACCGTCGTCGGGGAGGAGCCGCGGCCGGCGTACGACCGGGTCGCGCTAACCTCGTTCTTCGAGGTCGGCGCCGAGGCGCTCTCCTTCCTCCCCGCGGGTGAGTACGACGACCCACGGGCCCGCCTCGTGATCAACAGCGAGGTCACCGGCATCGACCCGGAGGCCCGCGCGGTGACCCTCGCCGACGGTCAGGTGCTGCAGTACGACGAGCTGGTGCTCGCCACCGGCGCGGCCCCGTTCGTGCCGCCGGTGCCCGGCAAGGACCTCGGCAACGTCTTCGTCTACCGCACCATCGAGGACCTCGAGGCCATCCGCGAGGCGTCGAAGACGGCCAAGGCGGGCGCGGTCATCGGCGGCGGCCTGCTCGGGCTGGAGGCGGCCAACGCGCTGCACCAGCTCGACGTCGAGACCCACGTGGTCGAGCTCGCGCCGCGGCTGATGGCGGTCCAGGTCGACGACGCGGGCGGCGCCACCCTGAAGCGGCACATCGAGGACCTCGGCCTCACCGTCCACACCGGCGTGATGACCGAGCTCATCGATGGTGACGACGACGGCATGGTCTCCGGTCTGAAGTTCAAGGACTCCGACGAGCCGCTGGCCGTCGACATGGTGGTCTTCTCCGCCGGCATCCGCCCCCGCGACGCCCTGGCTCGCGAGGCGGGCATCGAGGTCGCCGAGCGCGGCGGCGTCCTGGTCAACGAGGAGTGCCGCTCGTCCGACCCGCACGTGTGGGCCATCGGCGAGTGCGCCGCGCCCCACGGGAAGATGTACGGCCTGGTCGCGCCCGGCTACGACATGGCCGAGATCGTCGTCGACAGGCTGCTCGGCGGCGCCGGCGAGTTCACCGGGGCCGACATGTCGACCAAGCTCAAGCTGCTCGGCGTCGACGTCGCGTCCTTCGGTGACGCCTTCGCCGCCACCGAGGACTCCCTGGAGCTGGTCTTCGCCGACGCGGTCGCGGGCATCTACAAGAAGCTCGTCGTCATCGAGAACGAGTCCGGCAAGTACCGCCTGCTCGGCGGGATCATGGTCGGCGACGCGTCGTCGTACGGCATGCTGCGGCCGCTGGTCGCCAGCGGCATGGACCTCCCCGACAACCCCGAGGAGCTGATCCTCCCGGCCGGGCGTGGCGGCGGCCTCGAGATCGGCCTGCCGGACGAGGCGCAGGTCTGCTCCTGCAACAACGTCACCAAGGCCGACATCGTCGCCGCGGTCTCCGACGAGTCGACCCTCAACGACGGCGAGCCGTGCGCCGACCCGGCGTGCGTCACCAAGTGCACCAAGGCCGGCTCCACCTGCGGCTCCTGCAAGACGGTCGTCAAGAAGATCGTCGAGGACCACTTCGCGGCCGCCGGCAAGGTCGTCGACCGGTCGCTGTGCCAGCACTTCCCGCTGACCCGGCAGGAGCTCTTCGACGTCGTCGCGGTGCACGGCTACACGCGCTTCGACGACATCATCGAGGCGCACGGCAAGGGGCGGGGCTGCGACATCTGCAAGCCGGCCGTCGCGTCGATCCTGGCCAGCCTGCTCAACCACCACGTGCTCGAGCCCGGCAACCGGCAGCTGCAGGACACCAACGACGCCTACCTCGCGAACATCCAGCGCAACGGCACCTACTCGGTGGTGCCGCGGGTGCCGGGCGGCGAGATCACGCCCGACAAGCTGATCGCGATCGGCGAGGTCGCCCGCGACTTCGGGCTCTACACGAAGATCACCGGCGGGCAGAGGATCGACCTGTTCGGTGCCCGCATGGAGGACCTGCCGGCGATCTGGAAGCGGCTGGTCGACGCCGGGATGGAGTCCGGCCACGCCTACGGCAAGTCGCTGCGGACGGTGAAGTCGTGCGTCGGCTCGACCTGGTGCCGGTACGGCGTGCAGGACTCGGTCGGTCTCGCCATCGAGCTCGAGCTCCGCTACCGGGGCCTGCGGTCGCCGCACAAGCTCAAGGGCGGCGTCTCGGGTTGCGCCCGCGAGTGCGCCGAGGCCCGCTCGAAGGACTTCGGGATCATCGCGACCGAGAAGGGCTGGAACCTCTACGTCGGCGGCAACGGCGGGGCGATCCCGGCCCACGCCCAGCTGCTGGCCGGAGACCTCGACCGCGAGACCCTGATCCGGTACCTCGACCGCTACCTCATGTACTACATCCGCACGGCCGACCGGCTGCAGCGGACCGCCTCCTGGGTCGACTCGCTGGAGGGCGGCCTGGAGCGGGTTCGCGAGGTCGTCGTCGACGACGTCCTCGGCCTCGGCGCCGAGCTGGAGGCGGCGATGGACAAGCACGTCGACTCCTACTTCGACGAGTGGAAGGCCACCATCGAGGACCCGGAGAAGGTGGCTCGCTTCGTGTCGTTCGTCAACGCCCCCGGGGTGCCGGACCCCAACATCTCCTTCCAGGAAGTCCGAGGCCAGATCGCGCCCGCGGACAACAGTGCTGGCCGGGGCCCGGTCTCGCTGGGCGCCACGATCCCGGTCGGAGGTCCCCGATGAACACCCATGCCAGTCCTGAGGCGGGCACGCCCACGTCGACGTACGTCGCCGTCTGCCGGCTCGACCGGATCGAGCGCGAGGGTGGCGTGACGGCCTTGGTCGGCGGCGAGGCGGTCGCGATCTTCCGGACCTTCGATGACCACGTGTACGCGCTTTCCAACTACGATCCTTTCTCCAAGGCATCGGTCCTCGCGCGCGGGATCGTCGGCACCAAGGCTGTGAGCACTGGGGACGGCGAGGAAGTGGTCCCGTTCGTGGCCAGCCCGATGTTCAAGCAGGCGTTCGACCTGCGCAGCGGACGTTGTCTCGACGACCCCGACAATCCGGAGGTCGCAGTGGCGACGTACGACGTGCGGGTGGTCGACGGGGGCGTGGAAGTGGCGTCCCGCAGGTCGTGAAGGAGGAATCCGTGCCGGATCGGCCGCTGGCGGGGTTCAAGGTGGGCGTCACCGCCGCGCGCCGTGCCGAGGAGCAGATCGCGCTCCTGGAGCGGCGCGGCGCCGAGGTGATCCACGCCCCGGCGCTGTCGGTCGACCCCAACCAGATCGACGAGGTCGCGCTGCTCGCCGCGACCAAGGACGTCCTGTCCCAGCCGGTCGACGTCTTCCTGGCCACCACGGGCATCGGCATGAAGTCGTGGCTCACCGCCTGCGAGCGGTGGGGCCTGAAGGACGAGCTCGTCGAGCACCTCGGGAAGGCCGAGATCCTGGCGCGCGGACCGAAGAGCGTCGGCGCGCTCCGGCGGTTCGGGCTGCGCGAGCTGTGGGCGCCGGAGTCGGAGGAGTTCGAGGACGTGCTCGCCCACCTGCGCGGGCGCAACCTGGACGGTCTCCGGATCGTCGTCCAGGAGCACGGCCAGTCGCTGTCGATGGCCGCGCACGCGCTGCGCCGGCTCGGCGCCGAGGTCACCACCGTCACCGTCTACCGCGTCAACGCGGCCGAGGACCTCGAGCCCATGTTCGGACTCGTCGAGGCGGTCGTCGAGGGCCGGGTCGACGCGGTCACCTTCACCGCGGCGCCCGCGGTCGCGGCGATGATGGAGGCTGCCGCCACCACCGGACACCGCGACGAGGTCATCGGCGCCTTCCAGGCCGACGTGATCGCCTCCTGCGTCGGGCCGGTCACCGCAGCCGCGTTCGAGATGTGGGGCGTGCCGTCGATCTATCCGGAGCGCTCGCGGTTGGCCGCGATGGTCAAGCAGCTCGAGGTCGAGCTCCCCTCCCGCGCCGGCGGCACCTCCCTCGAGGTCGCCGGTCACACCCTGCTGCTCCACGGCGACGACGTGCTCCTCGACGGTGTCGTCGTCAAGCTCTCACCGGCCCCGTACGCCGTGCTGCAGGCGCTGCTGGTCAACCCCGGCACGGTGGTGTCCCGCCGCGACCTGCTCGCCTCCCTGCCCTCGGGCACGGCCGGCTCCGAGCACGCGGTGGAGATGGCGGTCGCCCGGCTCCGCGCCGCCCTCGGCACCCGGTGCGTCCAGACGGTCGTGAAGCGCGGCTACCGGCTGGCGGTGTCGTCATGACCCGCACCCTCGTGACCGTCGCGCACGGCACCCGCAACCCCGCCGGCAACCGGGTGGCGGCCGAGCTCACGGAGGCGGCCGGCCGCCGGCTCGGCATCCCCGCGACGACGTCGTACGTCGAGCTCTGCGAGCCGCTCTTCGCCGATGTGGTCGCCGGCCTCCACGACCCGGCCCTCGTGGTGCCGCTGCTGCTCTCGACCGGCTACCACCTGCGTCAGGACCTCCCCGCCGCCGTGGCCGGAGCCTCGGTCCAGGTCATGTTGGGCGGACCGCTCGGACCCGACCCGCTGCTCGCTGCCGCCCAGGTCGACCGGCTGGTCGAGGCCGGCGCGGTCTCCGGGCAGCCGGTGGTGATGGTCGGAGCCGGGTCCACCGAACCCGACGCCACCGCCGACCTCGACGGCGCGGCCCGCCTGCTGGCGGAGCTCTGGGGCGCGCCCGTCCGGCTCGCCACGCTGTCCGGCATCGGCTCGCGCCCGGCCGACGTCGTGCGACCGGGCGACGCGGTGTCGCCGTACCTCCTGGCGCCCGGCTTCTTCTCCGGCCGCAGCCGCGGCGACGCCAGCGCCGCCGGCGCCTCGGTCATCGCCGAGGTCATCGGCGCCCACCCGCGCGTGGTCGACCTGGTCTGCCAGCGGGCCACCCGGGTGCTGCTCGGCGAGCTCGCCTCGGCCTAGGAGCCGGGCACTAGCTGCCGACCTCGAGCACCTCGGGGGTGTGCAGCCGCACGAGGAACCGGCGCGCGTGGACGGGCGCCCGGGACGCGGTGGCCAGCGAGACCAGCACCATCGTGGCGAACGCGATCGGTACGCTCCAGGCGGCCGGCTGGGTGATCAGGGCGCCGGGCCAGCCGGTGGCGTGGACGCCGACCAGGTTGAGCACGGCGGCTCCGCCCGCGCCGAGGCCGCCGGCCGCCAGACCCGCGAGAGCGCCGACGTCGGTGAGCCCGCGCCACCAGATCCCGAGGGTCAGCAGCGGGCAGAACGTCGAGGCCGCGACCGCGAAGGCGAGCCCGACCGACTGCGCCACCCCGACGTTGGTCGCGAGCAGCGCCACGAGCACCGGCACCGACACGGCGAACACGGCGGCGAGCCGGAAGGCGGCGGCCACGGACCCGGTCGGGCCGCGCTCCCCGACGAACCGGCTGGTGACGTCCTGGGTCAGCACGCCGGACACCGCGATCGCCAGGCCCGACGCGGTCGAAAGGAACGCCGCGAACGCGCCCGCGGTGACCAGCCCGGTGAGCAGCTCGCCGCCCACCCCGCCGATCATCAACCGCGGCAGCTCGAGCACCAGCACGTCGCCGCGCCCGTCGGCGACCAGGTCGTCGCCGTAGACCCGGCCGAGCGCGGCGAAGACGGGCGGCCAGAGGTAGAAGAGCCCCAGCAGGGCGAGCACCACCAGCGTCGTACGACGCGCGCCCCTGCCGTCCGGGTTGGTGTAGAACCGCACGACCACGTGCGGCAGGCCCATCGTCCCGAGGAACAGCGCGATCATCAGCGAGTAGGTCGTGTAGAGCCCGATCGCCCCGTCGCCCGCGACGGGCACCGACCAGCCGGCCCCGCCCGACGTCCCGGCGGGCCGGCCGTCGCCCACCCAGACGGCGAGCAGCACCATCGCGGGGACGAGCAGGGCGGTGAGCTTGAGCCAGTACTGGAAGGCCTGCACGAAGGTGATCGACCGCATGCCACCGGACATCACGTTGACCAGCACGACGAAGCCGACGATGAGCGGCCCGACCCAGCGCGGGGCGCCGATCGCCGACTCGAGCGTGAGCCCGGCGCCCTGGAACTGCGGCAGCAGGTAGAGCCAGCCGACCCCGACGACGAGCAGCGAGCAGGCCGACCGCACCACCCGCGACCCGAGCCGTGCCTCGGCGAAGTCGGGCAGCGTGTAGGCGCCCGACCGGCGCAGGGGAGCGGCGACGAGCACCAGCAGCACGAGGTAGCCGGCCGTCCACCCGACGGGGTACCAGAGCATCTGCGCGCCACCCACGAGCAGCAGGCCGGCGACGCCGAGGAAGGAGGCGGCGGAGAGGTACTCGCCGCCGATCGCCGAGGCGTTCAGCCGCGGGTTGACGGTGCGGGACGCGACGAAGAAGTCGCTCGTCGTGCGGGAGAACCGCAGGCCCCAGGTGCCGATCGCGAGGGTGGCGACGGTGACCGCCAGCACCGCGACCAGGCCGGGTACGGCGTCGCCGCTCACGGCTGTGCCTTCACTGGGGAGGCCCCTCGACCAGGTCGGCGAAGTCCCGCTCGTTGCGCTCGACGCTGCGCACGTAGCGCCAGCCGACGAGCAGCAGGAACGGGTAGACCAGGCCCCCGAGCACGACCCACGCGACCGGCAGGCCGATCAGCTCGGCGTCCGCCATCCGGGGCCACAGGTGGAACGCGATCGGCAGCAGGCCGAGGGTGAGCCCGATCAGCGCCAGCACCCGGATCGCGAGGGCGAGCTGTTCCTTGAGCAGCGAGCGCAGGAACACGTCGCCGAGCGGTGTCTGGTCGTGGACGTCGCCGCGCCGGCTGCGCGGCCCGCTGGCGTAGCGCGGCGGACCGGTGACCCGGACCCGCTGCGGTCGCGGCTCGCTCACGAGGTCCCCCGGGCGCGGCGTACGAGCACGTCACGGAGCTCGCGGGTGTGCCGCCGCGCGACCGGCAGCTCCTCGGACCCGACGAGCACCGTGCACCGGCCGCCCTCGGTGCGCAGCTCGTCGATGTGCGCGAGCGCGACGAGCAGGGAGCGGTGGATCCGGTGGAAGCCCGCCGAGCGCCACTCCTCCTCGAGCGTGGAGAGCGGGATCCGGACCAGGTAGGCGTCGCCGGAGCGGGTGTGCAGGCGCGCGTAGTCGCCGTGCGCCTCGACGTAGGAGATGTGCTCGCGGTCGATGAACCGGGTCACCCCGCCGCGCTCGACGGCGATCTGGGTGTCCTCCGGGGTCGGTCGCAGGTCGGCGCTCGACACCACGCGCCGCACGGCCTCGGCGAGCCGCTCGGCCCGCACCGGCTTGAGCACGTAGTCGACCGCGTGCAGCTCGAACGCGTCGACGGCGTGCTGCTCGTGCGCGGTCACGAAGACGACCGGCGGCGGCTCCTTGAACCGGCCGAGGACCTCGGCCAGCTCCAACCCGCTGAGCCCGGGCATCTGGATGTCGAGGAACACCGCGTCGACGTCGGTCTCGCGCAGGATCCGCAGGCCCTCGGTGGCGGTGGACGCGGTGACCACCTCGCCGGCGCGCGCGGC
>NZ_JACEHF010000093.1 GCF_014180685.1 Nocardioides pelophilus
CCGCGGCTCCGGCGAGCTGCACGCTGGCTCCGAGCGGTCCGCGGCCGACGCCGGCCACCCGTTCGGCGCGGACCTCGACGTCCATCCGCTTCAGCGCTCCCGCGGTGTCGGCGTCGAGGTCGCCGCCGTCGGTGAGGACGACGATCTCGCTCGCGATCCGCTCCAGCATCGCGGCGCGCAACGGGATGCTCGGGTCGGCGCCGAGGATGCCGACGGGCAGCCCGGTGAACTCGTGGCCGTGGCAGTAGGGGCAGTGCGCGACCACGTCGCCCCAGAGCCCGTCGAGCCCGGGGACGTCCGGCAGCGTGTCGGCGACGCCGGTCGCGAGCAGGACCCGCCGGGCCGTGACCGTAGCGCCGCTGGCGAGTCGGAGGGTGAAGGCGCCGGCGTCGCCGTCGATCGCCGTCACCTCCTGGTCCCGGACGTCCACGGCCGGGTAGCGCTCGAGGTCGGCGCGGGCTGCGGCCCTGAGCTCGGCCGGCGGAGCACCGTCGTGGCCGAGGAAGTTGTGCATCTCCGTGGCGGGGTCGTTGCGGTAGCGGTCGGTGCCGAAGACCGCGACCGGGCGGTTCATCCGGCCCAGCGTGAGTGCGGCCTGGAGTCCTGCGGAGCCGGCGCCGACCACGGCGACGTCGTACTGGTTCGTGTCCATCGTCGTCCTCTCGTCCTTGTGTTGACCCGAAGCCTGTGACTTCATGTCAACATGAAGTCAAGTGCGGACCAGGTCCGATGGACGGTCGGTGAGCTGGCCGACCGTTTCGAGCTCCCCACCCACGTCCTGCGGCACTGGGAGACGATGGGCCTGCTCGCGCCCGAGCGCGACAGTGCCGGCCGTCGGCGCTACCGCGAAGCCGATGCCTACCGGGTCGCGGCGATCGTCTCGAGCAAGGCGGCCGGGATGAGCCTCGACCAGATCAGGTCGTTGCTCGACGCGGCCGCGGACGACCGTCGGCGGATCCTGACCGAGCACCTCACCGACCTGGCCGCTCGGATGGCGGAGATGGAGCGCTCCCGGCACCTGACCGAGCACGCCCTGGAGTGCCGTGCCCACGACGTCGCGAACTGCCCCAACTTCCGCGCGCACGTGGCTGACCTGGTGGCCGGGACCCGCCGTGGGCTGCACCCTGGTCGGCACCCTGTGCACGACCCTGGTCAACACCGAGCCGCCGTGCTTGAGTGACCCAGGTCACATCGGTACGGCCCAGGTCCGGGTCGCCTTCATGGGGAAGGTCAACATGCCTCTCGCTCCCACCCGATCCGTCGGTCACCGCATCCGGCTGCTCCTCGCCGGGATCCTTCCGGTCCTGGCCGCACTCGCCCCGCTCGCCGTCCAGGCGCCGGCGCAGGCGGCCGGTCCGTCGTACGTCGCGCTCGGTGACTCCTACGCCTCCGGCGTCGGCACCCGCAGCTACATCAGCGACGGCACCAGCTGCCAGCGCTCGACGTACGCGTACCCCTACCTCGTCGCCGCCCAGAAGGGCTACACGCTCAACTTCAAGGCGTGCTCCGGCGCCACCACCTCGACCGTCACCAACAGCCAGCTGAGCGCGGTCACCTCGACCACGAAGTACGTCACGATCTCGGTCGGCGGCAACGACGCCGGCTTCTCCAGCGTGATCACCGAGTGTGCGCAGCCCGGCTGGATGTCGAACTGCGACGGGGCCATCAACACCGCCCAGTCGTTCATCAACAACACGCTCCCCGGGCGGCTCAACACGCTGTACGCGTCGATCGACTCCCGCGCGCCGAACGCCGTCGTCGTCGTCACCGGGTATCCGCGGGTCTTCATGGGCGAGGACTGCAACGCCGGCACCTGGTTCTCCCCGTCCGAGCAGACCCGGCTCAACCAGACCGCCGACCTGCTCAACGCCAAGCTGTCCTCGGCTGCGGCGGCCAAGGGCTTCAAGTTCGCCAACCCGACCAGCCGGTTCATCGACCACGCGGTCTGCGACGACGTGGAGTGGATCAACGGCCTGTCCAACCCGGTCAGCGAGAGCTACCACCCCAACCGGCTCGGCCAGTCCTCCGGCTACAAGCCGCTGGTGAGCACGCTGCTGGTCGGGGCGGCGTAGGTCTCGAGACGGTCGCCAGGGCGACCTCCTCGACCAACGTGGTGGGCGGTTGCGGGGGCGACCTCCTCGACCAACGTGGTGGGCGGTTGCCGGGGCCGCCGCTGGTTGAGGTACGACGAGCGTGGAGGCCGCCGCTGGTTGAGGTGGGACGGTCGCGGGGGCCGCCGCTGGTTGAGGTGGGACGGTCGCGGGGGCCGCCGCTGGTTGAGGTACGACGAGCGCCAGCGAGGAGCCTCGAAACCAAGGCTGGTAGAACACAGGGCATGCGACGGATCTCGGTGGCGCTGCCGATCTGCCTGCTCGTGCTCGCTGGCTGCAGCGACGATCCCGGTGCGGACGGACCGGACGAGGAGGCGGCCCAGGAGCTGGTCGGCGCCCTCGCCGAGGGTCTCGCGGAGGCGGCGGCCAGCGACGTCGACGCGGCCGACACCGCGGTGGCGTCGGTGGCCTACGCGGGCAGGTCCGGTCGCTCGGCTGCGCCCCGGTACGAGGAGATCGTCGCCGGCATGGACGGCATCGTGCCGACGATCGAGGTCGGCGAGGTCGAAGAGTCGGAGGGCACGACCACGGTCGGACTGACGTGGGAGTGGCCGGTCGTCGAGCCCGGCGCCATCTGGTCCTACGAGACGGCTGCCGAGGTCGTCGAGCGGGACGGCGACTGGGAGGTCGTGTGGGCGCCGACGATCGTCGAGCCGAGCCTCGGTGCCGACGAGGTGCTGCAGGTGACCACGATCCCGGCCGGCCGCGGGGACATCTACGGTGCCGACCGCGAGGTGCTCGTCACCGAGCGTCCGGTGCTGCGGTTCGGCATCGACCGGGTGCGCGTCGGTCGGGCCGAGGCGGGCGACTCGGCACGCGCGTTGGCGCAGCTGGTCGGCGTCGACGTCGCGCCGTACGTCGAAGCGGTGCGCGCCGCGGGTGACCGGGCGTTCGTCGAGGCGATCTCGTTCCGCGAGGCGGAGGTGCCGCCCGCGGTGCTGGCCGGCTACCCGCAGATCCCGGGTGCGGTCGCCCTGTCCGACGACATCGCGCTCGCGCCGACGCGCGACTTCGCGGCGCCGATCCTGGGCCGGGTCGGGCCGGTCACCGCGGAGATGGTCGAGGCCGACCCCGACCGCTACCGGGCGGGAGACGTCGCCGGAGTCAGCGGGCTGCAGGCGCGCTACGACGAACAGCTCGGCGGCACGCCCGGACGCCTGGTCGAGGCGGTCTCCGAGACCGAGGCCGAGCCGGCCCGTGACCTGTTCCGGGTCGCCGAGGCCGACGGCGAGCCGCTCGACCTGACCCTCGACCGGCGCCTGCAGACGAGCGCCGAGGAGCTGCTGGCCGGGGTTGCGTCGGGCAGCGCGCTGGTCGCGATCCGTCCCAGCGACGGCGCGATCCTCGCGGCCGCGAACGGACCGGGCAACGGTGGCCTGAACCTGGCGACCTACGGACAGTTCCCGCCGGGCTCGACGTTCAAGATCGTGAGCAGCCTGGCGCTGCTGCGCGCCGGGCTCACCCCGGACAGCACGGTGAGCTGCCCGGCGACCGTGACGGTCGACGGCAAGGCCTTCGGCAACTACAGCGACTACCCGAGCTCGGTGACCGGCGACATCCCCCTGCGTACGGCGGTCGCGCAGTCGTGCAACACGGCCTTCATCGGCGCGCGTGACGAGCTCGCGGACGGCGACCTGGCCGACGCCGCCGCGAGCCTCGGCCTCGGGGTCGACCACGACCTCGGCTTCCCGGCGTTCTTCGGCAGTGTCGAGCCGCCCGCCACCGAGACGGAGGCCGCCGCGGACCTGATCGGGCAGGGCACCATCCTCGCCTCGCCGATGGCGATGGCCGCGGTGATCGCGTCGGTGCAGGAGGGGGCGCTCGTCGTACCCCGGCTGGTCGAGCAGATCGAGGTCTCCGACCACGACCACACGCCGCTCACCGGCGCCGAGGCGACCCAGCTGCGCGAGATGCTGCGCGGGGTGGTCACCGGCGGCAGCGGCAGCCAGCTCGCCGACGTCCCGGGCGCCCCGGTCATCGCCAAGACCGGGACCGCGGAGTTCCAGGGCGACGACGGGGTGCAGACCCACGCGTGGATGGTTGCGGCCCAGGGCGACCTGGCGGTCGCGGTGTTCGTCGAGATCGGGGAGTCCGGCTCGCGCACCGCCGGCCCGATCCTGGAGGCCTTCCTCCGCGCGGCCTGAGGCCGGCAGCGTGGCGGGAGCTCCGCACCACGGCTTCCCCCGGTCGTAGGGAGCGAGGAACGAGCGACCCGAGCGCCGGGAGGCCGTCGCCGTACGGGAGCGAAGACACGCTCGGCCCATTCAAAACTAAACGAGCCCCCGGCTGCATGGGGTCAGCTCAGGGGCTCGGTCGCGTTCGTAGGTGCTCCCTCCGATTACGACGTGCCCAGGGTAACGTCCCTGCGGTTGCCGGACACAAGGTTCCGGAGAAGATTTTCGCCGGCCCCGGGATCCGCTGGCACGAAGCTCCCGGGACGGTGTAACAGTGGCCCCATGAGCGACTCCAAGTCCGCAGCCAGTGACGCCCGCTCCGAGGCGCTGCACATCGACCGCCGGCAGCTCTTCATCGGGGGTGCCTGGCGTCCGGCGTCCGGGGATGCCCGGTTCGACGTGTTCGATCCCGCCGACGGCTCGGTGCTGACCGATGTGGCCGACGCCAGCGTCGACGACGCCAGGGCGGCGCTCGACGCCGCGGTCGCGGCGCAGCCGGGGTGGGCGACGACCGCGCCACGAGAGCGCGGCGAGATCCTGCGACGGGCGTTCGACCTGGTCACGACGCGGGCCGACGACCTGGCGCGGCTGATGAGCCTGGAGATGGGCAAGACGGTGGCCGAGGCCCGCGGCGAGGTGACGTACGGCGCGGAGTTCCTCCGCTGGTTCTCCGAGGAGGCCGTCCGCATCCATGGGCGTTGGATGCAGGCCCCGGCGGGGGGTTCGCGGCTGCTGACGGTGAAGAAGCCGGTCGGACCGTGCCTGTTCATCACCCCGTGGAACTTCCCGCTGGCGATGGGCACCCGCAAGATCGGGCCCGCTGTGGCGGCCGGGTGCACGATGGTCGTCAAGCCGGCCGGGCAGACGCCGTTGACCATGCTGCTGCTGGCTGAGCTGATGGCCGAGGCGGGCCTGCCGGACGGCGTGCTCAACGTGGTGACCACCAGCCACTCGGGAGAGGTCAGCGCGGCGCTGATGGCCGACCCGCGGCTGCGGAAGGTGAGCTTCACCGGCTCCACGCCGGTCGGCAAGGCGCTCGTGAAGCAGTCCGCCGACCAGCTGCAGCGGGTGAGCATGGAGCTGGGTGGCAACGCGCCGTTCCTGGTCTTCGCCGATGCCGACATCGACGCGGCGGTGGCCGGCGCGATGATCGCCAAGATGCGCAACATGGGCGAGGCCTGCACGGCCGCGAACCGGTTCCTCGTCGAGGAGTCGGTCGCCGACCAGTTCGCGTCCAAGCTCGCCGAGCGGATGGGGTCGCTGCGGCTCGGCCGCGGCCAGGACGACGGCGTCGACGTCGGCCCGCTGATCGACGAGAAGGCGGTTGCCGGCGTCACCGCGCTGGTCGACCAGGCGGTCGGCGCCGGCGCGCGGGTCGTCACCGGTGGCAGCGCACCGGACGGGCCGGGCTACTTCTTCACGCCGACCGTGCTGATGGACGTGCCGGCGGATGCCGACGTCAACCGCGAGGAGATCTTCGGCCCGGTCGCTCCGATCACCACCTTCGCCTCGGACGACGAGGCGATCGAGCGGGCGAACGCCACGGAGTACGGGCTGGCGGCGTACGTCTTCACCCGCGACCTCGGTCGCACCATCCGGCTGGCCGAAGCCCTGGAGTTCGGCATGGTCGGCATCAACACCGGGCTGATCTCCAACGCCGCAGCCCCGTTCGGCGGCGTGAAGGCAAGCGGGTTCGGGCGCGAGGGTGGGTTCGAGGGCATCGAGGAGTACCTCGACACGACGTACGTCTCGCTGCCTGCCGGGTAGCGGCTGCCGGTCCCTCCGCGCGCGCTGATGTAACACGCCGTCCATCGGTCTGGCAGGACGTCGACGTCGCTTCGGCCCCGATGCAAGGGTCTCCCAGCGACGTCAGCGGTCGCCCGGATCCGCGAACAGCGTGTTACATCGCGCGCCGGTCAGGCCACGAATCGGCCCCGCCGCGCAGGTCAGGCGTCGGGCTTCTCCTCGGCCGTCCCCGGAACCACCTTGTCGGAGCCTGAGACCCCGTGGTCGACGGCCGTCGTGAGCAGCGACTGCAGGTCCACCCCGGTGGCGGTCTTGAGCATCTGCATGGTCTGGGCGACGTTGTCGACGACCTGCCGGGGCAGCGCGCCGGCGCCGTCGGTGGAGAGCACCGTGAGGTTGTCGATCGCGCTCATCGGCGCGGCGACCTCCTTGGCGATCTGCGGCAGCACCTCGATGAGCATCTGCAGCACCGCGGCGTCGTTGTAGTGGGCGAAGGCCTCGGCGCGCTTGTCCATCGCCTGCGCCTCGGCCTGCCCGACGGCGAGGGTCGCGGCGGCCTGCGCCTCACCCTCCACCTTGGTCGCCTCGGCGAGCGCGGACCGGCGGGCCTTCTCGGCCTCACCGCTGAGCCGGGTCTCCTCGGCGTGCGCCTCGGCGGCCGCGATGGTGGCGGCCTTGCGGGCCTCGGCGGCCGCGATCTCGGCGGAGCGCTTCGCGTTGGCCTCCTGCTCGACCCGGTAGCGCTCGGCGTCGGCGGGCTTGCGGACCTGGGTCTCCAGCTGGCGCTCGGTCAGCGCCGCCTGGCGTACGGCGACCTTCTCCTGCTCGGCGAAGATCGCCTGGTCGCGCTCGGCCTGGGCCAGCGGACCGGAGGCGGCCGCCTGGGCGGCGGCGGCGTCGGTCTCGGACTTGATCTCGGCCACCTTCAGCGCGAGCTGCCGCTCGGCGATGGCGATCTCCTCCTCGGCCTTGATCCGCGCCTGCTCGGCCGCCCGGCGGGCCTCGGCCTCGGCGATCGAGGCGGCCTGCTGGATCCGCGCGGCCTCGGGACGTCCGAGGTCGGAGAGGTAGCTGCCGTCGTCGGTGACGTCCTGGATCTGGAACGCGTCGAGGATCAGGCCCTGTCCGGTGAGCGAGCTCTCGGACTCGTCGGCCACCCGCTGCGCGAACGCCGCGCGGTCGCGGATGATCTGCTCGACGGTCAGGCCGCCGACGATCGAGCGCAGGGCGCCGGCGAGCACCTCCTGGGTGAAGGTCTCGATGTCGTGCTGCTGGCTCAGGAACCGCTGCGCGCCGAGCCGGATCTGATCGGCGTTGCCGCCGACCTTGACGATGGCCACGCCGTCGAGGTTGAGCTTGATGCCCTGGCCGGACACCGCGCCGCGGATCTGTACGGAGATCCGGCGGCTCGAGAGGTCCATGGTGGCGAGCCGCTGGACGAACGGGACCACGAAGACGCCGCCGCCGAGCACGACCTTCTGGCCGGAGAGGTCGGTGGTGAGCTGGCCGGTCTCGGGGTTGATGACCGCCTTGCCCTTGCGGCCGGTGACGATGAACGCCTGGTTCGGCCCGGCCACCTTGTAGCGGCTGGTGATCAGCAGCACCAGCAGGACGAGGAGTACGACGACGCCGATGATCGGCCCCACGACGGTGAGAGACATCAGTCAGTCCCTTTCAGCTCTTGGACGGCTACTCGGAGGGCTTCCACACCGGGGCCACGGTGACCGCGGTGGGTGATCGGACGCCGGTGATGGTCACCTCGGCGCCGGACTCGATCGCGAGCAGGGCGCTCGCGTTGCACTGCAGCACGTGGCCGCCGACGGCGACCCGGACGACGCCGTAGCTGTCGCCGCCCGGGATGGCGGTGAGGACGCGGCCCATCTGGCCGACGGTGTCGTTGATCGACACCGTGCCGTCCTCCGGGCCGTCCTTGACCAGCTTGGTCAGCCACCAGGCGAACCAGCCGACGATGAATCCGCTGACGCCGCCGATCGCGACCGATGCCAGCGTGGGCAGCCCGGCACCTTCGGCGGCGGCGCCGCCGAAGCCGAAGGCGGACACGAAGCCGCCGAGCACGGCGGTGGAGAACACGTCGCCCTCGAGACCGTTGAGCGCGCCGCCCACCGCGGCTTCGAGATGGTCACCGACCACCAGCGAGAGCAGCACGAGTGCCAGGCCGACGAAGCCGAGCACGAGGAAGGCGGTCACGTTGTCTCCGGGGATGGATGCGGTGGGACTCCGGATCGTATCCGGCGCGGGTTCGGCCAAACCAGGTTGCGCCTCGCGGGGGCCACGGGGCTTGACTTCAAGTTAACTTGAACTCGTTGACTGGGGCGCACGAGAGCGGTCACCGGCGCCCCGGCCCACGATGAAATCGGTGGCTGGTGTCGGTCCACACCCCCAGACTGATCTCCAAGGAGACCTCATGACCGATCAGCTGACGACCCCCACGCCGGCGCCCGAGAGCCCGCAGCCTCCGGCCGTGCGGCGACTGCCGCGCGCTCTCACGCCGTTCCGGCACGTCGGCTACCGCCGGCTCGGCACGGCGCTGGTGATCAGCACCTTCGCGAGCGGTGTCTGGGTGGTCGCGCTGGTCTGGGAGGTCATCCGGATCGGTGGCGGCCCGGGACAGCTCTCGCTCGTGTCGACCGCCGGCGCTGTCGGCGTACTGCTCCCCGCGCTGCTCGGAGGCGTCGTCGCCGACCGGGTGCCACAGAAGCTGATCCTGGTCGCGGTGGCGACCATCGAGCTCGCCGGCATCGCGACGGTGGCTGCTCTGTCCTGGGCCGACCTGACCCAGGTCTGGCACCTCGCCGTCGTGTCCTTCTGCACCGGCGTCGGCATGGCGTTCTACTACCCGGCCTACTCCGCCTGGCTGCCCGCGCTGGTCCCCAAGGAGGACCTGATGGCGGTCAACGGCTTCGAGGGGATGGTCCGGCCGACCGTCGGCCAGGCGATCGGGCCGGGTGTCGCCGGCGCGGTCGTCGGCGCCGCGTCCTCCTCGGCGGCGTTGACCGTCGCCGCGCTCGCTGCGCTGCTCGGTCTGTTCGCGCTGACCACGGTGCCGCTGACGGCCGTACGCCGCGAGCCGGCCACCGACGCCGAGGCCGGTGGTGAGGCCGGCGATCAGGTCGGTGGTGCCGCGCACGCGGTCGCGACGGCGATCGAGGACATCCGCGAGGGCTTCGTCTACATGGTCCGCACGCCCTGGCTGCTGGCCACCCTGCTCTTCGCCTCGATCATGATCCTGGCGATGATGGGGCCCTTCGAGGTGCTGATCCCGTTCCTGATCAAGGACAAGCTCGGCGGCGGACCCGCGGACCACGCGCTGGTGATGGCGTGCTTCGGCATCGGTGGTGCCGTCGGTTCGCTGGCGATGGCGTCCATCCGGATGCCGCGCCGCTACCTCACCTGGATGAACCTCATGTGGGGCGTGGGCTGCCTGCCGTTCCTGGTGATGGGCTACGCCGACGCGGTCTGGGTCGTGGCGGTCGCAGCGTTCCTGCTCGGGGCCCTGTTCTCCGCGCCGATGGTGATCTGGGGAACCCTGCTGCAGCGCCGGGTCCCGGCCCACCTGCTGGGCCGGGTCGCCTCGCTCGACTTCTTCGTCTCGGTCAGCCTGATGCCGGTCTCGATGGCCCTGGCCGGGCCGGTCTCGGAGTGGATCGGGCTGCGCACCACCTTCACCATCGCCGCGATCGTCCCCGGCGTCGCCGCCGTGCTCGCGGTCTGGCTCGCCAAGCTCCCCGCCGACGAGCTGGCCCACCCGTTGCGGGACGAGTAGGCAGAGTCCGCCTCGCCGGCTCGGCCGGCTCAGTCGGTTCAGTCCGTCTCCGGGCGCTCCAGGCTCTCCAGCACCTTCGCGTTGTGCCGGTAGCCGTGGGCCTCGTAGCCGACCACCGTCACCCAGGGAGCGAGGGACAGCGCGAGCAGGCACCACTCGAGGTCGATCCCGCTGGCGGCCATCCAGAGCGGCGCGACCAGGACGACGACGGTGCCGGCGATCAGCAGCAGGTGGAACGGATCCATGCTGCGGGTGATGACCGCGTAGAAGCCGTAGAGCGCGAGCAGGTAGACCCCGAGCGGGATCGCGACGGTGAGCAGGGTGCCGACCGGACCGAGATAGGAGTGGTCGTCGAGGTAGTAGGCGGCGACGTGCAGCCCGGCGCCGACGGCGACGACCGCCCCGAACAGCGGCATGTGGCCGTAGCCCCAGACGAACGAGCGGTCGCGGCGCAGGTGCAGGATCTCGCCGTGCGGGAGGGAGAAGTAGGTCCACCACATCCCGAACGTCACCGCGGTGCCGGCAGCCGCCAGCACCGCCACCTCGAGCGTGACCTCGTCCTCGACGAGGACGGCGATGCTCGCCATCGTGCCGATCATCCCCTCGCCGAGGGCGATGATGACCATCAGCCCGTAGCGCTCGGCGACGTGGTGGGCGTGCCACGGCGTACCGCCGTACCGGCGCTCGGCGACGTAGGGACCGCCGGTCTCGATCAGCAGCGGTACGCACATCAGCACGAACGTCGTCACCACCGGGAGGTCGACGAGCGCCAGCGCGCACCACATCACCTGCGCCACCACGATGGTGACGACGTAGAGGCCGTGCACCGTACGACGGTCGGTGTCCTGCCGGGTGGCGCGCCACCACTGGAAGACCATCGCGACCCGCATCACGACGTAGCCCCAGACCATGACGTCGTTGTTGAGGGTGTCGCCACCGTGGATCGACTTGAACATCGCCGGCAGGCCGAGCGCGAACACCAGCACGCCGACCATCTGCAGCATCGTGGTCAGCCGGTAGAGCCAGTCGTCGGTGTCGTAGGCCGAGGCGAACCAGGTGAAGTTGATCCACGCCCACGAGATCGCGAAGGTCGCGAACGCGAAGCCGACGATGCCGGCCACGACGTGGTCCTCGGCGAGCGTATGGGCGAGCGCGTTGGCCGCGGTGCCGAACGCCACCACGAAGGACAGGTCGAAGAGCAGCTCGAGGGTGGACGCCGACCGGTGCTCCTCGTCGGGGTCGCGGCCGCGCATGGGAAGGGTGCGGTGCCGCAGGGTCGCGTCGGACATGGCGGCGATCCTAGAAGCGGCCAGGGCGGACGGGAACTACGAACGCCCCAGGAGGGCGAGCAGCCGCCGCGTCGGGCCGGCGTCGGCGGGCACCGGGACGGGCGGCCCGAACTCCCCGTCGTGCTCGAGGGCGAGCGCGAGCGCGGTGGGGAGGAGTGCCTCGGCGAACGGCTCGGGGAGGGGGAGGCCGGCGCCCGTCGTACGTCCGACGTCCCAGCCGTGCACGGCGATCTCGACGGCGGCGAGGCGGGCGATGGTGCCGACCGGCACCGGGCGTCCCCCGACCTCGACCGTGTCGGAGGTGGCGCTCGTCCAGGCCCCGAGCAGGCCGCAGGCCTTGGTCTGGAGCGTGCTGATGCGCTCGTCGAGCGGCGCGGGGGCGGTGCTGCGGAGCCCGATCGCGCCGCCGGCTCCCTCGGCGAAGGCGTCGAGGGAGTCCTCCATGTGCGCCAGCAGGTCGCCGAGCCGCCACCCGCGGCACGGGGTGGGCAGGCAGAGGTCGACCGGGGCGACCGTGGCCAGCGCGCTCCGGGCGTAGCCGAGCGCGCGCTCCAGCAGCTCGACCCCCGGATCCGGCGAGCTGGTGCGGGGACCGGGGAAAGCAGTCATCGGGTCAGCCGGTGGTGGCCGGGCCGTCGGCAGCGCCGGGCTGCCAGTCGGCCGGCAGGCGCTCGGGCAGCCCGAACCGGGTGAAGTGCTCGGCGCCGAAGAAGGCGGTGACGTGGCGGACCTTCTGGCCGGCGAGGTCGAGGACCTGCATGTGGAACGGCTCGAAGTGCCCCGCGGGCTGGCGCATGTAGAGACCGAACGCCGGCTGGCCGTTGGCGACGGTGCGCAGCATCGGCATGTCGTGGATGCCGCCCGGGCACTGGGTGTCGATGAGCTCGCCGATGTTGGCGGCGCCGCGGTAGTGGTTCAGGAACGGCGGCATGTCCCACGTCGCGTCGTACTGGAGCAGCTGGACGATCCGGTCGATGTCCTTGGCCCAGAACGCCTCGAGGTAGGCGTCGAGCAGCCGCTGCTGACCCTCGTCGAGGTCCGGCTCGACCGTGTCGGGGGTCAGCTCGCGCTCGTCGAACTGCGCGTGCGCGCGTTGGAGCGCGGAGTTGACCGCGGCGGTGGTGGTGTCGAGGGCGGTCGCGGTCTCGGCCGCCGACCAGCGCAGCACGTCGCGCAGGATGAGGACCGCGCGCTGCCGGGCGGGCAGGTGCTGGAGGGCGGCGACGAACGCGAGCCGGATCGTGTCGCGCTCCGCGACCTCGACCGCGGTGTCGGGGATCGGCTCCAGCCACGGGATCTCGGCGTCCCGCTCGAGCGCGTCGCCGGCGACGGAGTCGGCGGTGCCGAGGCCGGTGGGCAGCGGGCGCCGCGGGCGCCCCTCGAGGTTGGTCAAGCAGACGTTGGTCGCGATCTTGTAGAGCCAGGTGCGGACCGAGCTGCGGCCCTGGAAGCTCGCCGACGCCTTCCAAGCCCGGAGGAAGGTCTCCTGCACGAGGTCCTCCGCCTCGTGGACCGACCCGCTCATCCGGTAGCAGTGCGCCATCAGCTCCCGCTGGTAACGCCCGGTCAGCGTGTCGAAGTCCGCGAGCTCGTCGGGTCCCGTCGTCTGGCTCGTCAGCTGCTCGGTCACCATCGTTCCCATCGCCCTACCCCCGGAAGTTGTGAGTCTGCCTGATGGGTCGACCGGGCTCAATCGAGAAACTCATCGGTGGGTGTGCAGGAATCCCCGGTTGACCGGGGACTCCTGCGCTTGTCGGGCACTGCAACACCCGACAAGCGTCAGTTTCCCCGGTCGACCGGGGATTCCTGCGCCAGCGCGAGCGCCCGCTGGGCGAGAGGTACGGCGCGCGCCCGGTCGGCGGGGACCAGACCGACCCGGGTCCGGCGGTCGAGGAGGTCGGCGACGTCGGCGGCGCCCTCGTGGGTGACGCCGAAGACCAGCTCGGCCAGGGTCACCGGGATCGACGCGTCGATCGACGCGAGCAGCTCGGCGTCGGGGAGGCCGGTCGCGGCGCGGGCGGCGTCGAGGACGAGGGCGGCGTCGGTGCCGAAGCGGCGGACCAGCCGGGCGTGGCCGGGCGTCTCGGCGCGCTCGAGGAGCTCGGCGAGCTGGACCCGCGGGGCGGCGCCGGCGAGCGGGAGCCGGGCGGTGACGCACGGACCGGCGCTGAGACCGGCGCGCGCGACCGCGGCGTCGACGGCGTCCTCGGCCATCCGGCGGTACGTCGTCAGCTTGCCGCCCACGATGGTGACGACCCCCGCGGGGCTGGTCAGCACGGCGTGCTTGCGGGACAGGTCGGCCGTGCCGTCGCCACTGTCGTCGCCCGTGTCGAGGAGCGGCCGCAGGCCGGCGAACGCGCCGACCACGTCGCTGCGCCGGAGCGGGCGGGAGAACGAGGCGCCGACCACGTCGAGCAGGAACCCGATCTCGACCTCGGTCGGTTCGGCGACGTCCGGCACCGGGCCGTCGGCAGGCTCGTCGGTGAGCCCGACGTAGATCTGGCCGTCGGGCTGGGGCAGCACCAGCACGAACCGGTTGCGCTCCCCGGGGATCGGCGCGAACACCGCGACGTTCAGGCCCGGCAGGGTGTCGCCGCGCAGCACCAGGTGGGTGCCGCGCGAGGGCCGGAGCCGGACGTCGTCGACGACGTCACCGGCCCAGACGCCCGCGGCGTTGATGACGGTGCGCGACCGGACGCTGCGGGTCTCGCCGGTCAGCTCGTCGCGCAGGGTGGTTTCGAGGCTCGGTGTCGGGGTGCCTCGCACCTCGACCACCGAGAGCACGCGGGTGTGGGTGTGCACGGCAGCGCCCTGGTCGGCGGCGGTGCGGGCGAGGGTGGTGACCAGCCGGGCGTCGTCCTCGAGCTGGCCGTCCCAGCCGAGCACGGCGCCGCGCAGTCCGTCGGCGCGGAGCGTCGGTGCGAGTCGGCGGGTCTCGGCGGCGGTGAGCCGGCGCGGCTTGGGAAGGGTGTCGGCACTGGTGCCGGCGACCCGGCGAAGCAGGTCGCCGCCGAGCAGGCCCGCTCGGGTGAGGGCGCCCATCGGCCGGCTCACGCCGGCCGCCAGCGGGACGATCGTGGGGAGGGGACGGGTCAGGTGCGGGGCGGTGGTCTCCATCAGGATGCCGCGCTCGACGGCGCTCTCGTGCGCGATGCCGACCTGTCCGCTGGCGAGGTAGCGCAGTCCGCCGTGCACGAGCTTGGACGAGAAGCGCGAGGTGCCCCAGGCGAGGTCGAACGCGTCGACCGCGAGCACGCTGAGGCCGCGGCTGGCTGCGTCGAGGGCGACGCCGGCGCCGGTCACGCCGAGACCGACGACCACCACGTCGACCGACTCGGGCACACCGGCGAGGCCGGGGGTGATCCTGCGGGGAGCGTTCATCGGTCGTCCTCCTCGGGGTTCAGGGTGCGGATGACGAGCGTCCGCAGCTCGTCGTCGAGCTCGTCGGGGGAGACCTCGTCGTCGGCCATGGTGTGCGCGGACAGCACGAAGCCGTGCGCAGCGAGCACGACGCCGCGCGCGATCGCCGCGGGGTTGCCCGCCCGGACCGTGCCGGCGGTCTGGCCGGACGCGATCACCGCGGACAGCAGGCCGAGGATCAGCTCCTGCGAGCGACCGCGTCGCGCCAGGAGGTAGGGGAGGATCAGCTCGGGGTCGAGCTCGACGATCCGCACGAACAGCTCGTTGTCGCGCAGCACGGTCACCGCGCGTACGACGCCGTCGGCGATCTGGCCGGGTGTGGCTCCGCCCCGCTGCCCGGCGTCGTCGTACCCGAGGATCTCGGTCGACCCCACCAGCTCGCCCCACTCGCGTGTCATCAGGTCGCCGAGCAGCTCCGGCATGTCCGACCAGGTGCGATAGATCGTCATCCGGGAGACGCCCGCGCGGCGAGCCACCTCGGTCAGCGTCGTGCGCCGCCAGCCGACGTCGAGGATGCAGGCGCGGGCCGCGTCCAGGTAGGCGTCCCGCGGACCGGGTTCCCGCGCAGGGTTGTGACGATGTGACGACATGTGTCACACTGTAACACATGGACCAGATCACGCCCACAGAGATCAAGCACAGTCAGCTGCAGCCCGAGATGCCGACCACGCGGTGGGGCGATCCTGCCCACGCCGGCCCGCTTCCCGACAGTGTGCGCGACCTGGTCGGACTGGTCTTCGAGCTCTCCGACACCCCGGCCGTGACCGACGTCGCGGTGCCGGCGCCCCGGCTCCCCGCCGAGCTGGTCGACGGGTTGCGCGCGGTGGTCGGCGACGAGCACGTCGTGCTCGACGACGCCGTACGCCGCCAGCGCACCCGCGGCAAGTCGACGCCCGACCTGCTCCGTCAGCGCGCCGGCGACCTCGACGACGCGCCCGACGTGGTCGTCCGGCCCGCCGACCACGACGGCGTCCAGGCGCTGCTCGACTACGCCCAGCAGCACCGGATCGCGGTGGTCCCCTTCGGGGGCGGTACGTCGGTGACCGGCGGCCTCGCGCCCGACCGCGACGGATTCGCCGGGGTGGTCTCGCTCGACCTCGGACGGATGCGCAGCCTGCTCGCGCTCGACCCCGTCTCCTCGACCGCGACCCTCGGCCCCGGCCTGCGCGGTCCCGAGGCGGAGGCGCTCCTCGCCGAGCACGGGCTGATGATCGGCCACTACCCGCAGAGCTTCGAGTTCGCGACCATCGGCGGCTTCGCGGCGACCCGGTCCAGCGGCCAGTCGAGTGCGGGCTACGGCCGGTTCGACGCGATGGTCGTCGGCCTCCGCGCCGCCACCCCGCGAGGTGAGGTCCGGCTCGGCGGCACCTCCCCGTCCAACGCCTGCGGACCCGACCTGCGCGAGCTGTTCCTCGGCTCCGAGGGCGCGTTCGGCGTGATCACCGAGGTCACCGTGCGGGTGCGCCCGCTGCCCGAGGTCAAGGAGTACGAGGGCTGGCACTGGCCGTCGTTCGCCGCCGGCGCCGATGCGATGCGGGCGCTCGCGCAGGGCGACCTGCTGCCGACCGTGCTGCGGCTCTCCGACGAGAACGAGACCGCCATCAACCTCGCCCGCCCGGACGCCATCGGCGACGACGAGACCGCCGATGCCGCAGGCGGCTGCCTGATGATCGTCGGTTACGAGGGCACCCCCACGTCGGTCGCGGCGAAGAAGGCCGCAGTCACCGCCGCGCTCACCGACCTCGGTGGCACGCCGCTCGGCAACGAGCCCGGTGACGCGTGGGCGGCGGGCCGGTTCGAGGCGCCGTACCTCCGCGACTCGCTGCTCGACGTCGGCGTGCTGGTCGAGACCCTCGAGACGGTGACCTTCTGGTCGAACCGGGAGCGGCTCTACGCCGCGGTGAAGTCGGCGCTCGAGGCTGCGCTCGGCGAGGGCACGATGGTGCTCTGCCACATCTCGCACGTCTACGCGACGGGCTGCTCGCTCTACTTCACCGTCGCCGCCGCCGGCGGCGAGG
>NZ_JACEHF010000094.1 GCF_014180685.1 Nocardioides pelophilus
CTCGTCGCGAACCTGCTCGACAACGCGTCCCGGCACAGTCCGCCGGCCGGCCGGGTGGTCGTCAGCGCCCGCGCGACCGGCGACCGCTGGCTGCTCGAGGTCGCCGACGAGGGCCCGGGTGTCGCCCCGGCCGACCGGGAGCGGGCGTTCGAGCGGTTCGGGACCCTCGCCGAGGACAGCGTCCACAACGCAGGAGGCGGCACCGGCCTCGGCCTCGCGATCGCCCGCTGGGTCACCGACCTGCACGGCGGGACCATCCGCTTCGTCGATCCCGAACCGGGTGCCGCCGGCGCCCGGGTCCGGGCCGACCTCCCGGTCGCCCCGCCCCCTCGAACGCACCACCGGGACGAGAGCCCCGTGCCCGAGCCCGTGCCCGAGCCGGCACCGGCGCCGGTCGTCGTACTCCCGGAGCCGGAGGCGCCGTCTGCGCCGTCTGGGCCGCCGTCCCTCACCGACGCCACCTTCGGCGACTTCTGGCCGGAGCGATCGCTGCCGGGCGACGTCCGGGTCCTCCTCGGCGCGGTCGGGGTCGGCGTGCTGGCCGGGATCGTGCTGCCCTACCGCGACCTCGGGCTGGGCGTCTTCGTGGTCCTGCTCGCCGCCGGCGGCCTGCTGCTTGCGGCGAGTCGCCACCGACGCGACCCGTTCACCCTGACCTGCGCCGCGCTCTGCCTGGCGCTGGCGGCGGTGGTCGTGGTGAGGGACGCGGAGTGGATCGCCGTCCTCTGCCTGCTGGCCGGCGCCGGACTCTGCGCCGTGGGGCTGGTGCGGGGCCGCACGGTCCCGGCGTTCGTCGTCTCGCTGGTCGCCTGGCCGCTCGCCGGGCTCCGCGGGCTGCCGTGGCTGGGCCGCACCCTCCGGGTCGTCACCGGGCGCGGTGACCGGGCGGCGCTGCTGCGCACCGCCGTCCTGTCGGCGATCGGGCTCGTCGTGTTCGCCCTGCTGTTCGCCTCGGCCGACGCGCTGTTTGCCGAGTGGGTCGACGCGATCGTCCCCGACCTGGGCTCGGAGGACTTCGCGCTGCGCACCTTCGTCGCCGTGTTCGTGGGCGGCGTGGTGCTGGCCGGCGGCTACCTCGCCCTCAACCCGCCGGCCGTTGCCGGTGGCGAGCGGGCGGTGCGCCCGGTGGCGCACCGGTTCGAGTGGCTCGCGCCCGTGCTGGTCGTCGACGCCGTGTTCGTGCTCTTCCTGGTCGCCCAGGCCGCGGTCGTTTTCGGCGGCCACGACTACCTCGAACGCACCACCGGGCTGACCTACGCGGAGTACGTCCACCAGGGCTTCGGCCAGCTCACCGTGGCCACGGCGCTCACCCTGCTCGTGGTGTGGGCGGCGACCCGGAAGGCTCCGTGGGCGACCCCGGCCGACCGGGCCTGGATCCGCGGCTCGCTCGGCGTGCTGTGTGTCGCGACGATGGTCGTGGTCGCTTCTGCGCTCTACCGGATGAGCGTCTACCAGGACGCCTACGGCTTCACCCGGCTGCGGCTGCTGGTCGACGTCTTCGAGGGGTGGCTCGGACTGCTGGTCCTGGCCACGATGGCCGGCGGGGTCGCGCTGCGCGCGGCGTGGCTGCCGCGGTTCGGGCTGGTCAGCGGCGCTGCGCTCCTGCTCGGCCTGGCCGCGATCAACCCCGACGCCTGGATCGCCCGCCAGAACCTCGACCGGTACGACGAGACCGGCGAGGTCGACTGGACCTACCTCGCCGGCCTCTCCGACGACGCCCTCCCCGTGCTGACCGACCTGCCCGACGACCTCGAGGAGTGCGCGATCGACCTCGCCGAGCGGGGTGACGCCCGGGACGACTGGCTGGAGTGGAACCTCGGCCGCGTGCTGGCCGGCGACGACGTCGAGGAGCGCCAGGGCGGGTGGGAGCACCGGACGGACTGCCCCGGGCAGACCGAATGACCGGCGCGTCAGTCTTGAATCATTCAAGAAAAGGCGGTAGGACTGAGGGGTGACCACGGCCCCCGACTACGAGCAGATGCTCCGGGGTGCCGACCTGCGGGTGACCCGACCGCGGGTCGCCGTACTCGGGGCCGTGCACGCGCTTCCCCACGCCGACACTGACGCCATCATCGGCGCGGTGCGGGTCGACGACGCGGACGTCTCCCACCAGGCGGTGTACGACGTCCTGCGCGCCCTGACGGCCGCCGGTCTGGTCCGGCGGATCCAGCCGTCCGGGTCGGTGGCGCGCTACGAAGCACGCGTCGGCGACAACCACCACCACATCGTGTGCCGCTCCTGCGGTGCCATCGCCGACGTCGACTGCGCCGTCGGCGAGGTGCCGTGCCTGACCGCGGCCGACGACCACGGCTTCGTCATCGACGAGGCCGAGGTCATCTACTGGGGCCGCTGCCCCGACTGCTCCACCGCACGACCCTGATTCACCGCATCTCCATCCAGCCCGTCCAGCTCGTCCGAAAGGTCTTCCCATGAACTGCCCCGTCGAACACGGCGTGACCGATTCCGGTAGCGAGAGCGAGAACCCTGCGCTCGACGCCCCCGAGCCCAAGGCGAGCCGCCCGCACAGCAACCAGGACTGGTGGCCCAACCAGGTCGACCTGCGGGTGCTGCACCAGCACGCGCCGGCGTCCAACCCGCTCGGCGAGGAGTTCGACTACGCCGCGGAGTTCGCGACGCTCGACGTCGAGGCGCTCAAGCGCGACATCGCCGAGGTGCTCACCAGTTCGCAGGACTGGTGGCCCGCCGACTTCGGCCACTACGGCGGTCTGATGATCCGGCTGAGCTGGCACGCGGCCGGCACCTACCGCATCTACGACGGCCGCGGGGGCGCCGGGTCGGGCGACCAGCGGTTCGCGCCACTCAACAGCTGGCCCGACAACGGCAACCTCGACAAGGCGCGCCGGCTGCTGTGGCCGGTGAAGAAGAAGTACGGCCAGAAGATCTCGTGGGCCGACCTGCTCGTCCTCGCCGGCAACGTCGCGCTCGAGGACATGGGTTTCGAGACCTTCGGCTTCGGCTTCGGGCGTGAGGACGTCTGGGAGCCCGAGGAGATCTTCTGGGGTCCGGAGGACACCTGGCTGGGCGACGAGCGCTACCGCGGCGAGCGCGAGCTGGCCGAGCCGCTGGGCGCGGTCCAGATGGGCCTCATCTACGTCAACCCCGAGGGTCCGGGCGGCAACCCCGACATCCTGGCCTCGGCGCGCGACATCCGCGAGACGTTCCGCCGGATGGCCATGAACGACGAGGAGACCGTCGCCCTCATCGCCGGTGGCCACACCTTCGGCAAGACCCACGGTGCCGGCGACGCCGAGCTCGTAGGTCCCGAGCCGGAGGGAGCTCCGATCGAGCAGCAGGGCTTCGGCTGGAAGAGCGCCCACGGCTCCGGCGTCGGCGCCGACGCGATCACCAGCGGTCTCGAGGTCACCTGGACCCCGGAGCCGACGAAGTGGGACAACGGCTTCTTCGACATGCTCTTCGGCTACGAGTGGGAGCTCACCAAGAGCCCCGCCGGCGCGAACCAGTGGGTCGCCAAGGACGCGGAGGCGATCATCCCCGGCCCGGCCGCGGACTCCCCGAAGCGGCTCCCCACGATGCTGACGTCCGACCTCGCGCTCCGGTTCGACCCGACGTACGAGCCCATTTCGCGCCGCTTCCACGAGAACCCCGAGGAGTTCCGGCTCGCGTTCGCGAAGGCCTGGTACAAGCTGCTCCACCGCGACATGGGCCCGGTCGAGCGCTACCTCGGTCCGTGGGTCCCGGAGCCGCAGATCTGGCAGGACCCGGTCCCCGCGGTCGACCACGACCTCGTCGACGACGCCGACGTGGCCGCGCTCAAGGCGAAGGTGCTCGACAGCGGCCTGACCGTGTCGCAGCTGGTCTCCACCGCCTGGGCGTCCGCGTCGACCTTCCGTACGACCGACAAGCGCGGCGGCGCCAACGGTGCCCGCATCCGCCTTGCTCCGCAGAAGGACTGGGAGGTCAACAACCCGGCCGAGCTGGCGACGGTGCTCCAGACGCTGGAGCGGGTCCAGCAGGAGTTCAACGACGCGCAGGCGGGCGGCAAGCGGATCTCGCTGGCCGACCTGATCGTGCTCGCCGGTGCGGCCGCGGTCGAGAAGGCTGCCAAGGACGGCGGCGTCGACGTCACCGTGCCGTTCCGGCCCGGCCGCACCGACGCTTCCCTGGAGCAGACCGACGTCGAGTCGTTCGAGGTGCTCGAGCCGCGCGCCGACGGGTTCCGCAACTACGTGCGCCCCGGGGAGAAGCTCGCGCCCGAGACCCTGCTCGTCGACAAGGCCTACCTGCTCGGCCTGTCGGCCCCGGAGATGACCGTGCTGGTCGGCGGCATGCGTGCCCTCGGCACCAACCACGGGCAGACCCAGCACGGCGTCTTCACCGACCGGCCGGGCGTCCTGACCGCCGACTTCTTCAGCAACCTGCTCGACATGGGCGTGGAGTGGAAGGCGTCGGAGTCGGCCGAGAACGTCTACGAGGGCCGCGACCGGGCCTCCGGCGAGGTCGTCCGTACGGCGACCGCCGTCGACCTCGTCTTCGGCTCCAACTCGCAGCTCCGCGCGCTCGCCGAGGTCTACGCCAGCGACGACGCCAACGAGAAGTTCGTGGCCGACTTCGCGGCGGCCTGGGCGAAGGTGATGGAGGCCGGTCGCTTCGACGGCTGAGCGGCATCTGACGGACGACGGCCCGCCCTGGCTCCGGCCCGGGCGGGCCGTCGTGTGTCCTGCGTCACGAATGGACCTGGTCGCCGCATCCGGCTAAGTTCGAAGAAAAGCGATGTTTAGCCCCGGAGTGACCGGGGTAACAGCCGCTGGAAGACGTTGTTGAGTGGCCAAGCCAACCGCCACGACCGTTCTCGACCTTCGGAGTCAGAGACGTGTCTGTTTCATTCGCAACATCGACGGAGCCTGCTGATCGGCTCAAGAACCCCACCACGGAATCCGCGACGGTCCCCTCCGACGAGCGCAAGCGTCGTACGGCGGAGCTGATCGCGGAGGCCGCAGCTTGCGAGGGCGAGGAGCGACAGGTGCTCCTCGACCAGGTCATCTTGCTCAACATCCCCGTTGCGCACGCTCTGGCGTCCCGCTACCGCAACCGGGGCCAACCGCCGGAGGAGCTCGAGCAGGTCGCCTGCCTCGCGCTCACGAAGGCGGTCCGGGCCTACGACCCGGCGCGGGGCGACGACCTGCTGGTCTTCGCCGTGCCGAGCATCCTGGGCGAGCTGAAGCGGTACTTCCGCGACTCGACCTGGACCGTTCGGCCGCCGCGCCGGATCCAGGAGCTGCGACCGCAGCTGAACGAGGCGGAGGCGGAGCTGACCCAACGGCTCGGCCGTCCGCCGCGTCCCAGTGAGATCGCCGAGGCCGTGGGCTGCACGACCGACGACGTCCTCGAGGCGATCGAGTGCGGCACCTGCGCGTCTCCGGACTCGCTCCAGGACACGCCCCCGGGCGAGCCCGGGTTCGCCTGGATCGACCGGCTGCCCACCGAGGACCTCGGCTTCCAGCGCGCCGAGGCGGTCGCTGTGCTCGGGCCGGCCTGTCGTCGGCTCAAGGGCCGCGACCGGCAGATCCTGCACATGCGGTTCTACGAGCAGAAGACCCAGCAGCAGATCGCCGAGGAGCTCGGGGTCACCCAGGTCCAGGTCTCCCGGCTCCTGCACCGGATCCTCGCCGACCTGCGTCGCTCCATCACGGGCGCAGCACGCCAGACCAGCGCCGCCTGAGCGGCGTCACGGCTGGAACACCACCTTCACCATGCCGTCCTTCTTGTTTCGGAAGTCGCGGTAGGCCCCTGGAGCTTGCTCCAGGGGCAGGTGGTGGGTGGCGAACTGCTCGACCCCGAGCGGGTCGCCGTCCTCGAGCAGTCGGGCGAGGATCTGGTCCGACCACGCGCGGACGTTCGCCTGGCCCATCCGCAGCTGCACCTGCTTGTCGAACATCTCCATGAGCGGCATCGGGTCCATCGCGCCGCCGTAGACCCCGATCACCGAGACGGTGCCGCCGCGGCGTACTGCGTCGAGGGCCAGGTGCAGCGCGGCCAGCCGGTCGACGCCCGCCTTGCGGAGCATCGGTTCCCTGACGCTGTGGGGGAGGGCGCCGGCCGCGAGCGCCACCCCGTCGATCACGGGCGAGCCGTGGGCCTCCATGCCGACGGCGTCGATCACGGCGTCCGCCCCACGACCCTTGGTGGCCCCGCGGACGACGTCGAGCACCCGGTCGTCCGGGCTGAGCATGGGCACGGGCTCCGCGCCGTACGACGCGACCCGGGCCAGTCGCTCGGGCACCGGGTCGGCCACCAGCACCCGGCAGCCCTTCTGGATCGCGATCCGTGCCGCCATGTCGCCGATCGGGCCGGCGCCGAGCACCAGCAGCGTGTCGTCGGGGCCGACGTCGGCGTACTCCACTGCCTGCCAGGCGGTCGGCAGCACGTCGGAGAGGAAGAGGAACCGGTCGTCAGGGGGGCCGTGCGGCACTTTGATCGGGAGCGTGTCGGCGAACGGCACCCGGAGGTACTCCGCCTGCCCGCCCGGCACGCCGCCGTACAGCGTGCTGGAGCCGAAGAGGCTCGCTCCCGTGCCGTGCTCGACGTTCTGGGTGGTCTCGCACTGGCTGTGCAGGCCCTGGCCGCACATCCAGCAGGTGCCGCAGCTGATGTTGAACGGGACAACCACGCGGTCGCCCGGCCGCAGCGTGCGCACGTCGGGGCCGACCTCGACCACCACTCCCATCGCCTCGTGGCCGACGATGTCGCCGGGTCGCATGAACGGGGAGAGCGGATCGTAGAGGTGGAGATCGGATCCGCAGAGGCCGGTGGAGGTGACGGCGATGATCGCGTCGTCCCTCCGTCGCAGCGTGGGATCCGGAACCTCCTCCACCGACACGCTATGTCGGGCCTGCCAGGTAACTGCCTTCATCGGGCCTCCTGGTGCGTAGGTGAGGGGGGTGCTCCTTGCTGCCGGTTCGGTCGTTCGGGATAGTTGCGTCCCAGCGGGTTGTGGTTGCTCGGGAGCCGCGGCTATCTTCTCCGCCGATACCCGCGTGGTGGGGCCCCAAACGGGCTACGGTCGGTGAGAGGGAGGTGGGGTCGGTGGAGAGCGCAACGACGCCTGAGGAGCGGCGCGACGATGTCCTGGAGGCCACTCCGGAGAACATCGTCCATCCGTTCGCCGACGACGACGTCCGGCAGACCGGACGGTTCAGCTACGACGTGCGCAACGATCGCTGGGAGTGGGACGCGGACGTCTACGCGATCCACGGCTACGAACCCGGTGAGGTCGAACCCACGACCGAGATCTTCCTCCGTCACAAGCACGACGGTGACCGCGACCGCGTGGAGCAGACCTTCAAGCACGCGATGGCCACGGGCGAGCCCTTCAACCTCTACTACCGGATCCGCGCCAAGGGCTCCGAACGGCGGGTCGTCGTCGTCGGCGAGGGACTTCGGGACGCCGACGGCCAGGTCGAGCAACTGGTCGGCTACTACCTCGACCTGACGCCGGAGTTCGCGGCGGAGACCGCCGCCGCGGCCGACGCCGCGGTCGCCGCCTCGGCAGCCGCCCGGGGCACCATCGNAGGGCATCCTGATGCTCGGCTACGGCCTCGATCCGGACGCCGCCTTCGCGATGCTGCGCTGGTGGTCCCGCAACCGCAACGTCAAGGTGCGTGAGCTCGCCGAGAGGTTGATCGAGGTGGCGCGCATGGGACACGTCAGCCATCCCGGGCTGCGCGGGCTGCTCGACTCGCTGATCCACGACGTGACCACGGGAAGACCGGCCGACCGCTCCAGCACCAACGACGACTGAGACCCGAGAAGGTCCCGGTCGGCCGGAACGGTCGGCCGGCTGCCTGATCCCTCACTGGAGGGAGGTGGGAGCCGCGCCCCAGGAGGGAGGGATCAGCAGAGCACAGCCCCCACCAGCCACAGGGCGCTCGTCCGAGACGTTGTCATGACGGGGGAGTACCCCTCTGCTGCAGGGGCAACCGGGGGCTTCTGGACGAGTGACCCGTCGGGTCGGTGGGTACCGCGCCGGTCATGAGCGACCAACAGTTCCCCGCCCAGCAGCAGGAGCCGCCCGGACTGACGGGTGAGATGCGACCGGAGCCGGACCACGGCGAGACGAGCTACGTCGGCCACGGCCGGCTGCTCGACCGGGCCGCCTTGGTGACGGGCGGCGACTCCGGCATCGGCCGCGCCGTCGCGATCGCCTTCGCCCGGGAGGGTGCGGACGTGGCATTCACCTACCTTCCGGAGGAGCAGCCGGACGCGGAGGCGACGGCGGCCCTGATCCGGGAGGCGGGACGGACGCCGCTCGCGCTGGCGCTCGACCTTCGCGAACGCGCTGCGTGCGACGAGGCCGTCGAGCGCACCGTCGCGGAGCTCGGCGGCCTCGACATCCTCGTCAACAACGCGGGCTTCCAGATGGCGCGCGACGACACCCTCGAGGAGTACGACGACGAGCGGATCGACCGCACCTTCAAGACCAACCTCTACGCCCTGCTGTGGCTGTGCCGGGCCGCTGTGCCGCACCTGCGCAACGGCCCCGGCTGCATCATCAACAACACGTCGATCCAGGCGTTCGAGCCCTCTTCGAGCCTGCTCGACTACGCCGCGACGAAAGCGGCCATCAACAACTTCACGGTGAACCTCGCCGCTCAGCTCGGTAGCGACGGGATCCGCGTCAACGCCGTCGCCCCTGGTCCGATCTGGACGCCGCTCCAGCCCGCGACCCAGCCGCCGGAGAAGGTCGAGCAGTTCGGTGCCGACACCCCCCTCGGCCGGGCCGGACAACCGGCGGAGGTCGCTCCTGCATTCGTCTTCCTCGCCTCGCCGGCCGAGGCGTCGTACGTCTCCGGAACGGTCCTGGGAGTCACCGGCGGCAAACCGGTCTTCTGAGGATGTGTTCGTGGGTTGTGGGTACCTCGTTCACATGGCCGCGCTGGACCCTATGACTGTTGCGTACGTACGCCGGAACGCGGCGGTCACGGGAATGCCCAGCGCGGCCGGCCAGCCATGAGCGGAGGACGCGGCGAGCAGTCCTCCGAGGAGAGCTCGTCGGACCAGCTGACCCGGAACTGGCACGAGCTGCTCCAGGAGCTGCGGGTCATGCAGACCGGCGTGCAGATCCTCACCGGGTTCCTGCTGACGATCCCGTTCACCGACAAGTTCAGCAGCCTCGACGACCGCCAGCGCACGATCTATCTCTGCGTGCTCGTCGGCTCGGTCGTCACGACCAGCCTGATCGTCGCCCCGGCGTCGTTCCACCGCGTGCTGTTCCGTCAGCAGCAGCGGTCGTGGCTCGTCAAGGCCGCGAACGTGAGCGCGCGGGTCGGCCTGGCGGGACTCGCCATCGTCTCCTCTGCGGTCGTGCTGCTGGTCTTCGACGTTGTCGTCGGCACCACCGCCGCCCTCATCGCCTCGGGCTCGGTGCTCGTCCTGTTCGTCGGCCTGTGGCTCGTCATCCCCATGGTGGCCCGGCAGTCGTCGTCATGAAGCACACCCGCCGCTAGGACCAGCCACTCCGCGTCGCCGCCACATCGTTGGTCGAGGAGGTCGCGCAGCGACCGTCACGAGACCCCTGCGGTGGTTCTCCACAGCCAGGCTCCCGGCGTGCGGGTTGTGTCGGTGCCCTCGTGTTGAATGTTCTCTATGAAACAGACGCGGAGTGGATGGGCGGTGGGGTCGGATGGCCGGTCCACCGCTGAGCTGCTGCGCGACCTCGCCGCCGGCGTCCAGGCCCGGCAGCGGGTCGAGGTCGAGGAGTTCCGCAACGTGATCGCGTGGGCTGATGCCAACGTGGTCGAGGACCTCGAGGGCGCCGCGACGATCCGCGACAGCTACATCGATACGGGGATCCCGATCGCGGGCCCCGGCGCACCCCTGGTCAGCGAGTTCGGGTTGAGCGAGCTGGTCGCGACCCTGGGCCGGTCCCTGGACGGTGGCCGCGACCATGTCGGGAAGGTCATCGAGTGCGGCTGGCGGCTCCCGCGGGTCCGCGACGCCGTGTACGCCGGGAAGGTCCCGGTGTGGAAAGCGCTGCGGGTCGCCGACCTCACCCGCACCCTCTCCCTGGAGGCAGCAGCGTTCGTGGACCGCAACCTGGCCTTCGCGCTCCCGACCTGCACCTGGGTCCAGGTCGAACGCCTCGTGGCTGAGGCGATCGACAGGTTCGACCCCGCTGCTGCGGAGGAACGACGCCAGGACGAGCAGGACCACCGCCACGTCCACCTCCACACCGGTGAACCCGGCAGCACCGTGGTGGACCTCACCGGCACCCTCGACGCCGCCGACGGCACCGACCTCGACACCGCCCTCAACAGGCGTGCCACCGCTCTGGGAAAGGTCAGCGACCTGCCCCTGGACGTGCGCCGCGCGATCGCCCTGGGCGACCTGGCTCGCCAGGACCTCGCCCTGGACCTGGAGACCGTGGACCCCGAGACCGGTGAGCTGCGCACCGTGCCGGGGCGGAAGGTCGAGCTGTTCGTCCACCTCACCGACACCGCCCTCACCGGGATCAGCACTGGTGTCAGGACCGGCTGCAGCACTGTGGGTCGGTTGGGGAACACCCAGACCCCGGTGAGCGTGGAGCAGATCCGCCAGTGGTGCGCCCAACCCGGCACCAGCGTGATCGTGCGGCCGGTGATCGACCTCGACGACCACGTCCCGGTCGACTCCTACGAGATCCCCGACCGGCTCCGGCGCCGCGTCGAGCTGCGCGACCACACCTGTCGTGCCCCGCACTGCAACCGCCGCGCCGAACGCTGCGACCTCGACCACGCCCACCCGCACGCCGCAGGCGGCTCTACCTGCCCCTGCAACCTCGTTCCCCTGTGTCGGCGACATCACCGGGCCAAGACCTTCGGCTACTGGCGCTACGTCATCATCCAACCCGGGACCTACCTGTGGTCCAGTCCCCACGGACAGCACTGGCTGGTCGACCACACCGGAACCCGAGTCCTCGACCCACCCCGACCAGTCGACCCCGACCCCGACCCACCCGACTGGGCCGACCCCGGCTGGACCGAACCCGCTCCCTGACCACCACCCCCTGGACCCCGCCACCGGCGGGGCCACAGGCACGCCCGGGGGTCTCGTGACGGTCGCTGCGCGACCTCCTCGACCACCGGACCAGGGGTCTCGTGACGGTCGCTGCGCGACCTCCTCGACCACCGACGCCGCCGAACTGCGGGATCTCCTCGACCACCAGACGGCGCGCGCCCGCCGCTGGTTGAGGTGCGAGCGCAGCGAGCCTCGAAACCAAGGCGTCGACCACCGCGACGTACTCGCCGGCGTCACCTTCTCCGCCGCAACCACAGCGAGTACCTCAGGCCTCCTGCAACCCGGCCGCCCAGCGCGCCCAAGCACCGCAACCCACGACGGCGCGCAGCCGTGTTGTCCGTTCTAGCCACCGCGACCGCCGGCGGCGCAGGACGTGCGGGCAGGGGGTCTCGTGACGGTCGCTGCGCGACCTCCTCGACCACCGGGACAGGGGTCTCGTGACGGTCGCTGCGCGACCTCCTCGACCACCGACGGCGCCGAGCTGCGCGACCTCCTCGACCATCGGGACGGCGACCGAGCGGCGGCCCGAGGACTGTGCGAGGTGCAGCACGGTGACCCGCGTGAGCATTCCGGAGGTGGGTACCGATCTGGTGTCGTCGAGAGAAGGAGGCACCCATGCCAGGGGGACGGAAGCCGGGGTCGAGCGTCAAGGACGAGAGGACCTACGAAGCGCTACGGCGCGACGGCGCGAGCAAGGAGAAGGCGGCCCGGATCGCCAATGCGAAGGCGGCGGACGGGGGGAAGGCTGTTGGGCGTCGCGGTGGCAAGGCGGGGTCCTACGAGGACTGGTCCGTCGACAAGCTGCGCAAGCGCGCGGCGGAGATCGGCATCGACGGCCGGTCCAGCATGCGCAAGGGCGAGCTGATCAACGCGTTGCGCAACCACTGACCAAGCACTGAGCAAGCACTGAGCAAGCCAGCGGCTGTGCCGCCCGACGTTCTCACGCCGGGCGGCGGAAGCGTGCTAGGAGCCGCGCCCGGCGAGCGGACATCCGCGCCCAGATCGCCTGCTGGAGGGCGAGGGTCAGCCAACCGGCCAGGGCCATCCCGGAGATGTTGAGCACCAGCTGCAACAAGCTGCCCCAGATCTCCTCGGGCGCCCCGAGCGCCAGACCGAGCGCGACGTTGCCCGCCGCAGGGATGGTCGTGACCGAGATGAACACGCCCGAGAGACCGCCGACCTTGGACGAGGTCAGGGAGAGGACGCCCGCGGCCGCGGCGATGATCGCGACGATGAACGACCACTTGTCGGGCGTGTAGATGAAGGCGGTGTCGGGTCGGGGGCCGGTCAGGTCCTCGAGAGTGATCCAGCCCAGGCCGCGGGCGGCGAACGCGGCCAGCGCGGCGAGGCCGATCGAGACCGTGAATCCGACCACGAGCGAGCGGAGAGCGACCCCCAGCAGGGCGAAACGGCGGCGGACGAGTGCGAGCCCGAGGGCGGCGATCGCAACGAACTCGGGTCCGAGGACCATCGCGCCGATCACCAGGATCTGCGAGTCGAGCACGATCGCGATGGTCGCGAGCATGGTCGCGAGCGTCATGAAGGAGAGGAACGTCCAGTTCAGCTCCGACTCGTCGTAGGACCGTTGGGTGACGTCGGCCCAGACGACCGAGTCGGCGCTGCTGCCCGGCGTACGGCGTTCGGCGTCGAAGCCCGACTGCGACATCCAGGTGTGGACGGGGTCGACGTGGATGCTCCCGACGCGGTGGAGGTCGAGCGCCTGCAGTTGCTCGATCACGTCGTTGGCGGCCTCTCGGACCACGTCGGCCAGCACCAGGTCACCCGCCGGCCGCAGCGCGACGCCGGGCAGGTGGACCAGGTTCGTCACGGCTGGGTCGGCTTCGAGGAGGCGAACAGCCTCGGCCGTCGCGGTGGGTGGGCCGGTGATCCGCAGATGCAGCATGGGCCCATCCTGACGGCACCTCACGCGAAGCCGCAGGAACCAGCTGCCGACGCGTCAGACGGCGCAGTACTCCGCCAGCCAGGCGCCGAACGGGGCCGCCGCGGGATCCGCGCCGTGCGGCTCGTCCTCGCCATGCTCGTCGTCACCATGCTCGTCGTCACCATGCTCGTCGTCACCATGCTCGTCGTCCCCGTGGTCGTCGCTGTCGACCGCCACATCGGCGGGCTCCGACGGCACGACTGAAGGAGTGAACGTCGGGTCGACGCTGGCCCGCACGTCGTCGAGGACCGCGTTCAGCTCCTGGTAGCCGGACGGGTCAAGGCTCTCGGGTACGCCGCGGCCCTGCAGGTCGTCGACGGCAGCCAGGACGGCTTCGGCGTCGGCCGCGCTCTGGGTGGCGACGTACTGCCCCTGGACCACCACGAGCTGCTGCCACCCGACGCACCACTCCTCGTCGGGGACGAGGGTCGGGCTGCTGGTGCTCGCGGCGGCGCCGGCTCCCGCGTCGGCTCCGCCGTCCTCGTCGTCATCGGCCCCGCGGACGAGGACGAACGCGACGACGGCGACCGCCACGACGACGCCGATCACCACCAGCAGCGTGCGCTTCTCAGGCACGGGTCCCTCCTTGTTCGGTCACACCCACCGGGCGAACCAGATTCGGTCGAGCCACTCACTGCTGGTGAGCAGGCCGTTGGTCCAGATCGGCCAGAACCAGGCGTAGTTCACGAGCACGAGCACGAAGAACGCCCCGCTCACGACGACCCCGATCGTGCGCCGGGTCGACGGTAGCCGGGACGGCCCGATCAGGGTCCCGATCGACAGGGTCAAGGCGATCACGATGAACGGCAGGATCGCGATCGCGTAGAAGTAGAAGATCGGCCGGTCGTCGTACTGCAGCCACGGCAGCCAGGTCGACAGCGTGCCGACCACGGCGACGCCGAACCTCCAGTCGCGGGCGCCGATCCACATCACCACGGCGAACAGCAGGGCGATGCAGCCGCCCCACCAGATCATCGGCGTCCCGATCAGCAGCACCTGCCGGATGCAGTCGCTGCCCTCCGGGGCGTCGCAGTCGTCGTCGCGCGGGAGGTCCTTCTGGTCCTTCGGCAGGTCGCGGTCGGCGGGCTGGATGTCGTTGGTGACCGCGACGCCGACCGGCCGGTTGATCAACAGCCAGCTCGACGGCTTGGAGGCGTAGGTGTGCTCGGAGCAGTTCAGGAAGTGGGTGTGGAACGTGTAGACGTCCTGGTGGTAGTACCAGAGCGACCGCAGCGACTGCCATGCCTCGCCGACGCCGCTCGCGTCCGACTCGTCGGCCGTCGGCCAGCGCCGTTCCCTGTCGAGGTCGGTCGCCACGTAGGAGTCGTCGTCCTCGGCGCAGTGGCCGTGCCCGGTGTACTGGCGGTACTGGGTCGAGCTCAGGTGCTCCTCGTACTCGTCGGCGTTCACCAGCCAGCCGCCCCACGTCGCGACGTAGGCGAGGGCGGCGACGACGACCAGCTGCAGGAAGGCGGGTACGCCGTCGGCGAGCGCGGACTTCAGCACCGGGCGTCGTACGCCGAAGCTCCGGCGACCGCCCGCGGACCAGAACCACACCATGAGGCCGAACGCCGCCAGCGGGTAGATGGCGACCCACTTGGTGCCGATCGCGAGACCGAAGCAGACGCCGCCGGCGACCAGCCAGGGACGGAACAGCAGCGCCCGGACGGGGCCCCACCCGGTCAGGCCGGACGCACCGGTCGCGGCGCCGACGCCGTCGTCCGCGCCGCGCGCCAGACGTCGGCGGAAGTGATCACGATCAGCGATCAGGCAGTGGATGGCGCAGAGCAGGAAGAAGGCCAGGAAGATGTCGAGGAGAGCCAGCCGCGAGAGCACGAAGTGCAGGCCGTCGAACATCAGCAGCATCCCGCCGATGCAGCCGAGCACGGTCGACCCGGTCATTCGCCGCAGCAGCCGGCACATGACCAGCACCATCAGCGCGCCGATCACGGCCGAGGCGATCCGCCAGCCGAACGGGTCCATCCCGAACGCCTGCTCGCCGAGTGCGATCAGCCACTTGCCGACCTCGGGGTGCACCGCCATCGACGGGTCGCCGGTCCATACGCCGTCGACGTGTCCAGCCAGGATGTCGTCGTCGATCTTGTTCTTGGTGTTGCCGTCGACGTCGGCCAGGTAGGTCTGCGCGTAGCCGTTGTTGATCAGCGACCACGCGTCCTTGGCGTAGTACGTCTCGTCGAAGGCGAAGCGTTTGGGCGTCCCGAGGTGGTACAGCCGCAGCGCGAAGGCCAGCAGGGTGATGCCGATCGGCGCTAACCACCCGACCAGCCGCTCACTGCGCCGGATCCCGGCCAGCGTGTCGCGCGCCCGCTCGACCGCCGCCGGCACCGGCCATCCCCCCGCGGTCCGCGACAGCCCGGTCCAGCGCCCGGTCTGCTGCTCCTCGGTCGCGGTCACGAGCCAGAACTCTACGGTCCGCACGTTCGCCTGTGGGTCCGGTGGTTTCGAGGCTCGTCGCTGCGCTCCTCGCACCTCAACCACCTGGCGCCACGAGAAGGGAGCTCCTGCTGGTTGAGGTAAGTCGACCGGCCTCGCCGCTGGTTGAGGTGCGTCGGTCGGCCACGCCGCTGGCTGAGGTACGTCGGTCGGCCGCTGGTTGAGGTGCGAGCGCAGCGAGCCTCGAAACCAAGGCGCCCCTCAGTCGCCCTGCGGCTCCTCGAGGATCCGGCGCTGTGCCGACGGACGCTTGGCCAGGAACGGCAACGCCTCCCACTCGTCACGGATCAGCGCCTCGCGCTTCTGACGGCTCCAGCCCTGAACCTGCTTCTCGAACCAGAAGGCATCGTCGATCCGGTCGTACCATCCGCTCCAGGCGAGCACGACCGGTCGCCTCCGGCGGGTGTAGATCGGCCCGAGGTCGTCGCTGTTGTGCTCGGACAGGCGACGGTCGAGGTCGATGGTGCTGCCCACGTAGTACGAGTCGTCCGAGCAGCGAAGGATGTAGGTCCAAGGCATGCCGAGGAGGTTCGTCGGCAGGGTCCGTTGCGAAACCCGACCGAGAGCTGCCTGTGGACAACACGCCGTCCGGTGGTTTCGAGGCTCGTCGCTGCGCTCCTCGCACCTCAACCACCTGGCGCCACGAGAAGGGAGCACCCGCTGGTTGAGGTACGTCGGTCGGCCTCGCCGCTGGTTGAGGTACGTCGGTCGGCCGCGCCGCTGGTTGAGGTGCGAGCGCAGCGAGCCTCGAAACCAAGGCGCCGCGGCGTCGCGGCCACCTGCGATGATCGCCGGGTGACCTCTCCGGGCGTGCTGGTGCTGGCGGCGACGCCGATCGGGCGGGTGGGCG
>NZ_JACEHF010000095.1 GCF_014180685.1 Nocardioides pelophilus
GATGACGTTGACGTCGGCATCGGTCCCGTGGGCGATCATCGAGAGCAGGGTCGACTTCCCGACGCCGGAGCCGGCCATGATGCCGACCCGCTGACCGTGACCGCAGGACACCAGCGCGTCGAGGGCGCGGACGCCGAGACCGAGCTGTTCGGTGATCCGCGGTCGAGACAGGGCCGGTGGTGCGCCGATGTCCACCGGTACGGCGTGCAGGTGGTCGATCGCTGCGCCGCCGTCGATGGGGCGGCCGAGACCGTCCAGGACCCGGCCGAGCAGCGCGTCGCCGACCCGCACCTTGAGGGCGCCGCCGGTCGGACGCACCAGGTCGCCGACCCGCGCACCGGTGGTCACGCCGAGCGGGAGGCAGACCATGCCGTCGGTCCGCAGGGCGGCCACCTCGGCCAGCAGCGGACCGCCGGCCGTCGTCACGGCGACCAGGTCGCCGACGGCGGCGGGGAGCCCGCGCACCAGCAGGTGGAGCCCGACCAGCTCGGTGACGGTGCCGAGGGTGACCGGACGGGCAGCGGCGAGGGCGCGGTCGACGGTGGTGGCGGTGATGGTCACGGGCGCTCGTCCTCCGGCGCGAACAGGGCCTCGCGCACCCGGGCCCGGGCCTCGTCGATGCGCAGGTCGACCACGGCCCCGTCCCACTCGACGAGGGCGTCGGCCGGGTCGAGGGCGGCGTCCGCCACGACGTCCAGGCCGCGCTCGACCAGGTCCCGCACCTCGGGGGACCGGGCGACGTCCGGGTGCAGCCGCACGCGCGCGAGCGCGCTGACGGGCAACACGTCCACCACGCGCCGTACGACGTCGGAGCTGTCGGCCGCAGCGACCTCGCGGCCCAGGATCTCCTCGGTGATCGCCCACGCGAGGGCGGTCGCCTGCTCCTCGATCGTCCGGGCGAGCTCGCTCAGGTGCGACCGCACCTCGTCGGCCGCCTGTCCCAGCGCCGCGACGGCGGCGCGGTGCTCGGCGTCGCGCCGTGCCTCCGCCGCGGTGTGCTCGACCGCCCGCAGCCGCGCCGCCTCGGCCGCAGCCGCGGCGGCGGCGCGGGTGCCCTGCGCCCAGCCGACGGAGTAGCCCTCCGCCGTGGCCGCGGCCCGCACCCGGTCCGCGACGTCGCCGAGCACGCTCTCGGTCACCTGGTCGCCGAGGACCGACACGTCGCCGAGCCGGGTCCACTGACCGCTGCGCAGCTCGGGGGTCGACAGCCCGGCGACCGGGCCGGCCTCGTCGGCGGTCATGACCACGGCGCGCTCGCGCCGGCGGTCAGACGACGAACTCGTCATCGTTGCCCCTGTTGACCATGATCACGCCCTGCTCCTCGAGCTGGCGGATCGTGCGGATGACCGACTGCTGTGCTTCCTCGACCTGGGCGAGCCGCACCGGTCCGAGCAGGTCGACCTCCTCGAGGAGGTTCTCTGCCGCGCGCTCGGAGAGGTTCTGGGTGATCTTGACCCGGACCTGCTCGCTGACGCCCTTGATGGCCAGGGCGAGCTCGGCGGTGTCGACCTGGCGCAGCACCTGCTGCACCGACCGGTCGTCGAGGTTGATGATGTCCTCGAACATGAACATCCGGCTCTTGACCTCGTCGGCGAGCGCCGCGTCCAACCCCTCGAGGCCCTCGACGATCTGACGCTCGGTGGGACGGTCGGACCGGTTGATGATGTTCACCAACGGGTCGACGCCGCCGACCCGTGAGACCTCGGACGGCTGCAGCATCGAGGAGAGCTTGCGCTCGAGGATGCCCTCGACCAGACGGATGATGTCGGGGCTGGTGCGGTCCATGACCGCGATCCGGTGCGCCACGATGGCCTGCTGGTGGGCCGGCAGGCCGCTGAGGAGCAGCGACGCCTTGTCGGCGGTCATGTGCGCGAGGACGAGCGCGATCACCTGCGGGTGCTCGTCGGCGATGAAGCTGCGCAGCTGCGCAGGATCGGCGCGGTGCAGGAACTGGAACGGCAGCTGGACCGCGGCCGCGTGGAGCCGCTCCATGATCTCGGCGGCCCGCTCGGAGCCGAGCGACTGCTCGAGCAGCTGCTTGGCGAACCCGAACCCGCCCTGGGTGACGTGGGCGTGCGCGGTGGCGAGGTCGCGGAACTCGGCGAGGACGGCCTCGGTCTCTGCCGAGGTCACCGTGTCGAGGCGGGCGATCTCGGCCGAGATCGCCTCGACGTCGGCCTCCGAGAGGTGCCCGAACACGTCGGCTGCCCGGTCCTTGCCGAGCTGCAGCAGCAGGATCGCTGCCTTGCGGACGCCGACGTTCGAGACCGTCATGCTGGTCCGGCTCATCGGGGCTCCACCAGCCAGCCGCGGAGCAGCGCGGCGACGTCCTCGGGCTGCTTCTCGACCAAGGCCTGCAGCTCGTCCTGGAGCGCGCTGGCGCTGTCCTCGTCAGCCGCCTCGAGAACGGCGACCGCGGGTGCCCGCTCCACGGCGGTGGTGCGGGCCGCGGCGTCGGCGCGCAGCTGCTCGACGACGTACGTCGTGGCCTTCTCGCGCTTCTTGTTGCGGCGGTGTGCCTGGAACCAGGCGAGCAGCAGGAGCAGCGCGATGCCGAGGCTCAGGCCCACCGCGAGCAGGATGTCGTTGCGTGCCTTGCGGGCGTCCGCGGCCTCCGCCGCGGCGAGCTCCGCCGCGGCCGCCTCCTCGGCGGACCGGTCGAACGCCATCTTGGTGACCTCGATCGTGTCGCCCCGGTTCGGCCGGATGCCGACGGCAGCGGAGATCAGCTCCTGGACGAGGTCCTCCTCGATGGCCGCCGAGGCGGCGGTGTCGAGGACGACGCCGATGTGGACGCTCTCGACCTCGCCGGGCGCCGCCTCGCGGTGCTCGACGACCTCGCCGACCGGGTTGTCGCGGGTCACCTGGGAGTTCTCGTACGCCGCGTCGCCCGCGTCGCCGGGGGCGGCCGGGTCCATCTGGCCGTCGGGCCCGACGATGCCGCCGTTGGCTCCGTTCGCCCCTCCGGGGGCGCCGTTGTAGGTCTCGGTGCTGGTGGACTCGGAGATCGGCGGGGTGTTGCGCTCGGGCGCCTGGTAGGTCCGGCTGTCGGTGATCGCGGTGTCGAAGTTGAGGTCGGCCGTGACGTTCGCGGTCGAGTTGCCGGGCCCGACCACCCGGTCGAGCACGGCCTGGATCTCGGAGCGCAGGCCGTCCTGGTACTCGCGGACCAGGGTCGCCTGGGTGTTCGCGGCACCCACGCCGCTCTCGGAGTCCGGGTTGGTCAGCACGGCGCCGGTCGCGTCCGCGACGGTGACCTTCTTCGGGTCGAGCCCCTCGATGCTGGACGCGACCAGGTGCACGATTGCCTGCACCTGCTCGGGGGCCAGCGTGCTGCCCTGGGCGGTGTCGACGAGGACCGACGCAGTCGGGTCGGTCTTGTCGTCGCTGAACACCTCCTTCTCGGGGATCGACAGGTGGACGACGGAGTTCTCGACACCGTCGATCGCCTCGATGGTGTTGGCCAGCTCGCCTTCCATCGCCCGCTTGAAGTCGGTCTGCTCCTTGAACTCCGAGGTCGAGAGGTCGGAGTCGTCGAGGAGGTTGTAGCCGGTGTCGCTGCTCGCCGGGAGACCCTGGCCGGAGAGGGCGATCCGCGTGGAGTAGACGTCGGACCGCGGCACCATCACGGTCGACCCGCCGTCCGAGATCTCGTAGGGGATGCCCTGCGCCTCGAGCTCGTCGACGACGGCGCTCGCGTCCGCGCCGGAGAGGTCGGTGTAGAGGGGTGCGTAGCTGGGGGTCGAGACCCACCGGACCACGAGGAAGGCACCCACCAGCAGGGCGGCGGTCCCGACGAGCACGGCCATCCGCTGGCCGACGGTGAGGGCCAGGAAGACCTGGCGGGCGCGGGCGACTACCCGGTTCATGTTCGTTCGCATCGTCGATCAGCCCGCTCAGACCTGCATGTGCATGATCTCGGTGAACGCCTCGACGGCCTTGTTGCGCACGGCGACGGTCAGCTGCGTCGCGACCGCGGCCTCGCTGGCGGCGATCGTGTAGTCGTGGATGTTCTCCAGGTTGCCGGTCGCGGCCTGGACGGCGAGGCCGTCGGCGCGGTCGGTGAGACCCTCGAGCCGGTCCAGCCCGTCGAGCACGAGCGAGCCGAACTCGTCGCTGCCGGCGGTCGGCGCGACCGACGGGGTGAGCGTCGCGCGGTCGACGCCCTCGGGGCCGGTGGGGCCGGCCACCGGGAAGGTGGCCATCTGGAAGGACGACCCGAGACCCTGGATCGGCATCGTGCTCATCACTTCGCCCCGATCTGGAGCGCGGCGCCGTAGCTGTCCTGCGCGGTCTTGGTGACCTGGACCGCGGCCTGGAAGCCGCGCTGGGCCATGATCAGCTGGCTCATCTGGCTGGACATGTCCATCTCTGGGGCGCGCACGTATCCGTCCTCGTCGGCGAGCGGGTGGTCCGGGGCCAGCACCAGGCGGCCCTCGGGGTCGGAGCCGGCGAAGCCGGAGACGTCGACGCCACCGTCGGCCCGCGCCTCGAAGACGACGTACGTCGCCTGGAACGCGTCCTCGTCGGTCGACGTGATGGTGTTGGAGTTCGCGATGTTGCCGCCGAGCGCGTCGAGCCAGGTCTGGTGGGCGCCGAGCGCGGTGTTGGCGATCCGCAGCATCTCGAACGCGCCGCTCATCGCACACCTGCCGCGGTGCTCACCAGGCTGTGCCGCTCGCTGATGGCGCGGGCGACGACCTGGTACTGGTACTGCGACTGGATCGCGGCGATCGACTCCTTGCGCAGGTCGACGTTGTTGTCGTTCGCGCCGACCGGCGTCTCGGTGGGCTGGACGTCGACCGAGAGCGGGGACGACGCCGACACCTCGCCCTGGTCGATCGCGGCACGCAGGGAGGTCTCGAAGTCGACGCTCGAGGCCCGGAAGTGCGGGGTGTCGACGTTGGCGATGTTGTCTGCGGTGACGCGCTGACGAACCGAGAGCCCGTTCATAGCGGCGTGCAGAGCGAAGCCGACCGGATCAGAGCCGGACAGGATCACGACTGACCTCCGTGCAACTGCCGCGCCTGGGGGACGCGGAAGACGAAGCCAATCCGTCGGCTGTGGTGAGCGATCCTTGCTCGCCGGGTCGATCGGCGCCGGCGGCCGGGACCTGAGTGATCCGCCGGCGGGATACTTGAAATTGGGACGATGGTCCCTGGGGGAGCAGGGACGGGGCGTCAGACCAGTACGACGCTCAGGGACCCCGCGCCGTATCCAGCGACCTCCACGCGGAGGTCCTCCCGACGGCCGAGGGTCAGGGTCTGGATCCGGACCATGGGGTCGAGCGGGGGACCCGCCGGGTGGAGCTGGTGCAGCTTCAGGTGCTCGGCTCCCTCGACGTTGAACGTCGACGCCGCGATGTTGAGAACCTCGTAGAGGTTCTCCGCGAGCACGTCGCTCAGCTTGCCGTCGGCGATGGCCTCCTCGGCCGCGGTGGGCGGGACGAGCGCGATCGCGGCGCCCGCGTGGGCCGAGAACGCCAGGTCGCAGGCGATCAGCGCGCGGATCCGCAGGCTGTCGTCGACGTACACGGCGACCGAGGCCGGTGTGTCGGGACCGGGTGCGAACGGCGGGGCGGGGGAGAGGGTGGCGTCGCGTCCGAGCAGGTCGACCAGGAGGTCGCGCAGCTGCTTGGGCTGGGGCAGGTGGACGGTCACGGCGTACGCCTCACAGCACGGTGCGGAGGGCCTCGTCGAAGGCCTCCGGGGTGAACGGCTTGGCGATGAGGAAGGCAGCGCCGGCGGCCTCCGCACGCTTGCGCATGTCCTCGGAGCCCTCGGAGGTCACGAACCCGAAGGGGACCTGGGACCCCGCCGCGCGGAGCGCGGACAGGCAGTCGATCCCCGACATCTCCGGCATGTTCCAGTCCGAGAGCACCAGGTCCGGTGCCTCGCTCTGGACCAGGTCGAAGGCGACCTTGCCGTTCTCGGCCTCCACCAGCTCGTGCCCGCCGTGACCGGCCTGGCGCAGTGTGCGGATGACGATCTGCCGCATGACCCGGCTGTCGTCGGCGATGAGGATCTTCATGACGGGCTCCCTGGGCAGTGGACGGTGACGCGGACCGGCTCGCCGGTCCAGAGCAGGTCGAGACGTGCGACCTCGTGCGCGTCGGAGGCGAAGACGGCTCTCCCTGCGGCGACCGCGGGGAGGGACAGCGTGCTCGGACCGGGCATGAGGCTCTTGACGTTGCCGCCGATCATGTTGACGAGCTCGCCGACCGCGTCGGCCACGTCGTCGTCGGCGAGGTCGGCGGTGCTGTCGAGGTCGAGCATGACCCGGCTGATGGTCTGGGCGACCTGGTCGGCTAGCTCGACGGTCACGGCGCCGTGCCAGGCGCCGGTCACGGACACGGCGCCCGACCACACGGCCTGGTCGAGCGGCGTGCCGGCCGGGACGTGGCGCGGGCACAGCGGCTCCTCGGCGCCGACGAAGGTGGTCCACACCTCCTCGACGACGGCATGGAGGTCGGTGACCTCGGGGGCGAGGGCGGTCATGCGGTCGGCTCCTTCGTGAGCAGGCCGAGCATCTCCAGCTTGTCGGCGATGGCGTCAGGGGTGAACGGCTTGATGACGTACTCGTGGGCACCGGCGGCGAGGGCGCGCACGATCTGCTGCTGCTCGCTCTCGGTGGTGACCATCATCAGCGTGATCGAGCGCCACTCCGGGTTGTCCCGGACCCGCGTGAGGAACGTGTACCCGTCCATCACCGGCATGTTCCAGTCGATGAGGCAGAGGTCGGGCTCGAACCCGGAGTTGAGCACGTCGAGGGCCTGTTGGCCGTCTCCTGCTTCGGCGGCCTCGAAACCGAGGCCGGTGACGATGCGGCGCAGGATGCTCCGCATCACCCGGGAGTCGTCGATGATCAGCGCGCGCATGCTTCAGGCTCCTGTCAGTGAGATCGCAGGCACGACCGGCCGCTCCGCCAGGGCACTGGCGACCCGGTGCACCTGGACCCGGCCGATCTGCTCGCGCTGCCAGGCGGCGGCGAGCACGGGTGGGAGGTCGAGGGTGGTCTCCGACGAGCCGATCAGGAGGTAGCCCTCCGGCGCGACCATGGGCAGCATCCGGCGCAGGATGTCGTGCCGGGTCTCCTTGTCGAAGTAGATGAGGACGTTGCGGAGCAGCACGACGTCGAACGTGCCGAGGCCGAGGAACGGCGCGGCCAGGTTCTGGGCGCGCACCGTCACCATGTCGCGCAGGTGCTGCGCGATCTCCCACTCGTTGTGGACCCGCGTGAAGTACCGGACCAGCAGCGTCGCCGGCAGCCCGCGGTTCATCTCGACCTGGCTGTAGCGGCCGGCACGAACCCGGTCCAGCATCGTGGAGGAGATGTCGGTGGCGACGATCTCGGAGGTCCACCCGGGGGGCAGGTGCTGGTCGAGCAGCATCGCGATCGAGTATGCCTCCTGGCCGCTGGACGCGGCGGCGCTCCAGATCCGCAGGTGGCGGGTGGCGCTGCGGGCCTTGAGCAGCGCCGGAAGCATCGTGTCGGTGAACGCCTGGTACGGCGCGTGGTCGCGGAACCAGCTGGTCTCGTTGATCGTCAACGCGTCCATGGCCCGGCGTCGCTCGATCGGATCGGTCATGATCCGCTGCACGTAGTCCTCGAAGGAGCAGCCGGCCTTGTCCGCGAGCGGCTTCAGGCGCGCCTCGACGAGGTACTCCTTGCCAGGGTCGTAGATCATGCCGGTCTCCCGCCGGACGAGGGCGGAGACCGCCGCGAACGTCTCGGATGCGGTGGACATGCCCCCTCCATCGGGCCGCTCCGGCGGATCCTGAGCAAACCTCGGCTCGGGACGACTGTTGGCTCAGGACGACCGGCCGGCTGCCGATCCGACGTGGTGTGATCCGGGTCCTGGTGGTCGACGACAGTGCGGTCGTGCGCCGATTGGTGACGACCGCGCTCCGCGAGGCGGGCGACATCGAGGTCGCCGGAGTGGCGCGGGACGGGGTCGAGGCGATCGAGCAGGTCGCCGCCCTGGAGCCCGACGTCGTCGTCCTCGACATCGAGATGCCCCGGTTGGACGGTCTCGGAGCGGTGGTCGCGATCCGCGAGGACCACCCGCGGCTTCCGATCATCATGTTCTCGACCCTGACCGAGCGAGGCGCGGCGGCGACGCTCGAGGCGCTGTCCCGCGGCGCGTCGGACTACGTCACCAAGCCGTCGAACACGGTCGGCGGCGTGACGGCCGGGATCGAGGCCGTGCGCGAGCAGCTGGTGCCGAGGATCCGCGCCCTCGCCGGACGCCGACGCCTCGCGGCCGGTGGCGCAGCGGCCGCCTCGTCGACGGCCGCTCGCACCCCCGTCACCCCGCCCGTCGTACGACCTCCGCGGCGGGTGCCGCCCGCTCCGCCCGAGGTGCTGCTGATCGGGTCGTCGACCGGCGGCCCCGACGCACTGGCGCGGCTGCTGCCCGCGCTGCCGGGAGACCTGCGGGTGCCCGTGCTGATCGTCCAGCACATGCCGCCGGTGTTCACGGCGATGCTCGCCCAGCGTCTGGATCGTGAGTGCGCGCTGCGCGTCCGCGAGGCGGCCGACGGCGACCCGGTCCTGGCCGGCGAGGTGCTGATCGCCCCCGGCGACTTCCACCTCCAGGTGGTGAAGACCGCTGACGGCGTGCACGCCCGGCTCGACCAGGGTCCGCAGGAGAACTTCTGCCGCCCGGCCGTCGACGTGCTGTTCCGCAGTGCGCTCGGCGTGTACGGCGGCCGCGCGCTCGCCACCGTGCTGACCGGGATGGGCCAGGACGGGCTGGAGGGCTGCCGCGCGCTGGCTGCCGCGGGCGCCCGGGTCCTCGTCCAGGACGAGGCGAGCTCGGTCGTGTGGGGGATGCCCGGTGCGGTCGCCAACGCCGGCATCGCCGACGACACCCTGCCCCTGGACGACCTCCCCGGCCGGATCACGGCCGCGCTCCGGCCGGCCGCGGTGCCCGTCCGGCCCTGACCGGACCGCCCCCGCAACGTCGTACGTCGGTGGGGTTATCGGTGTTGGGGCGTCTGACGTCTTGGGCGATGTCATACGTCGGTGGGGCTGTCGGTGCTGGGGCGTATGACGTCCCGCGCACGTCATACGTCGGTGGGGCTATCGGTGCTGGGGCGTATAACGTCCCGCGCAACGTCGTACGTCCGTGGACCCATCGGTCTTGGGGCGTATGACGTCCCGCGCAACGTCGTACGTCGGTCGACCCATCGGTCTTGGGGCGTATGACGTCCCGCGCGACGTCATACGTCGGTCGACCCATGGAGCCCGGGGCGTATGACTTCTCGGGAACGTCATACGTCGGTGGACCCATCGGTCTTGGGGCGTATGACGTCCCGCGCACGTCATACGTCGGTGGACCCATCGCCGCTCGGGCGTATGACGTCCCGCGCACGTCATACGTCGGTGGACCCATCGCCACCCGGGCGTATGACGTCCCGCGCAACGTCGTACGTCCGTGGACCCATGGAGCCCGGGGCGTATGACGTCTCGGCGAAGCCCGCAGCGAGTGGTCGGCGTCAGGCCCGGACGTCGAGGTAGGCCGGGCGCTCCGGCGTGCCGGTCGCGGCGTGGACCAGGCCGGCCATGCGGGCCTGCTGGCGGTTGCCGGACAGCATCCCGGCGAGGACCGCGAGCACGACCTGCTGCCGTACGAGGAGGTCGCGGGCACGAGGGGCGAGCTCCTGGGGGAGCGGACCGAGATCGGCGGGGGGCACCCACGGCACGGGTTCCGGGACCGGGCTGCCGGCGTCGATCGCCTCCAGCCGGGCGGTCTCGCCCTCGAGCTCGTCGAGGGCCAGCGCCCATGCGGTCGCGCGGTCGGTCGTGGTGGCCGGCGTCGAGTCGGACATGTCAGACCGGCGCCGCCAGGGCGGCGGAGCGCCAGGTCTCGCACAGACCGGTCGCGATCGTCAGCGCCTGTCGGGTCATCTCGGGGTCGCGGTTCACGTTGGCCGCAACGAGCCGGGAGCGGAGGAACTCGTAGAGCATCACCAGCTCCTTCCCGGCGGTCATCTGCTCGGGCTTGAGACTGCTGACGAGCTCCACGACGATCTCCTGCGCGTGCAGCAGGTGGGTGTGCGCGTCCGTCCAGCTCTCGTCGGTCTGGGCCTGGAGCGCGCGCTCGACGTCGAGGACCAGCCGCTCGACCAGCATCACGAGCAGGCGAGCCGGGCTCGCGGTCGTGACCGAGTTGCCGAGGTAGGCGGTGCGGGCGTTGCTGAACGACATGAGGATCCTCCGTCAGTCGTTGTTCGTGGTCAGGGACGAGAGCTGGCTGGCGAGCCAGGTGGACTGGCTCTGCAGCTGACCCAGGGCGACCTCGAGGGCCGAGTACTGGCGCTCGAGGGTGGTGCGGCGCTGTTCGAGACGCAGGTCCCAGTCGGCGATGCTGTCGTTGAGGCGTTCGATGCCGTCGGTGCTGCTCGTGATGACCCGGGTGAGGGTGCCGGTGAACTTGTCGCTGACGAGCTCGGCCACGTCCTGGATCCGCTCGGCGAACCCGTCGGCAGCGGTGAAGGCGGCCGTCACCGCGTCCGGGTCGGCCTCGTAGGCGGCGGCGAACGCCGCCTCGTCGAACACCAGGCGGCCGGCGCGGTCGACCTCGATGCCGACCGAGGCGAGCGAGGTGCCGTCCGCCGGGTAGATGGTCCCGACCAGCTCGGAGGCGACCCGGCGGAGCAGGCTGTTGCCCGAGAGGAGGCCGGCCAGCTTGGGGTCGGGGTTGTGGGCGGTCTGGGTGGCGATCGTGCCGAGGATCCCGTTCAGCTCGTCGACCAGCTTCTTGACGGCGGCCGAGCGCGCGGTGGCGTCGCGGCTGACGGTGACCTCGGCGGTGCCGGTGGCGCCCGCGCCGAGGGTGATCGTCACGCCAGGGGTGACGTCGGTGAACGTGTTGGAGGTGGAGCCGACGGTGATGCCGCCGATCTCGATCTCGGCGTCACGCCCGGTCTGCACCGACGCCTCGCCGCCGAGGAGCGCTCCGCCGCCGGGGAGGGTCAGGGAGAAGTCCTGCGCGACTCCGGTCGCGGTCGACTCGACCATCAACCGGAACGAGCCGGTCCCGACCTGGACGAGCGTCGCGCGGAGCCCGGTCGCGTTGTCCGGGTCGTTGATCGCCGCTGCGACCTCCTGCAGGGTGCCGCCGCCGACCGACAGCGAGACGGCCGGGCTGCCGTCGAGGCGGTCCAGCTCGATGGTGGTCGCGCCGCCGGTGACGACGTCGGTCGCCGCGTGCGCGTCGGCGTAGGAGATCCGGTGGGTGAGCGCGGTGTGCCCGACGGTGACCGTGTACGTCGCCGGCGACGCCGAGCTCGACGCGGTCACGGTGACCGCGGAGTTCGAGGAGGTCGCCTTCAGGCTGTCCCATGCCGACGACGTGGTGCCGGTCGGGTGGGCGAGGGCGTCGGCGCTGGCCGCCAGTGCGGCAAGTCGGCTGTTGAGGCTCTGCAGCGCGGTGAGCTTGGACTGCTCGGTGGTGACCCGGGACTTGAGCTGGGTCTGGGGCAGCGCCTCGAGCTGGAGGAGCTGGCTGATGATGCTGGCGGTGTCGAGACCGCTGGCGAGGCCGCCGATGCTTGCTGTGGCCACGGTGTCTCCTTCTCGGACTGATGCGCGAGAAGCCGGTGGAACGTGAGGCTCCACCGGCTCCTCGCGGTGCCGCATCAGGGTGGTGACGCGGTTGATCAGCTGGGCTGATCAGGCGGTTCAGCCGCGCAGGAGCTGAAGCACGCTCTGCGGGGCCGAGTTCGCCTGGGCCAGCATCGCGGTGCCGGCCTGCGACAGGATCTGAGAGCGGGTGAACGCCATCATCTCCGAGGCCATGTCGGTGTCGCGGATCCGCGACTCCGACGCCGAGAGGTTCTCGATCGCCACGTTCACGTTGGCGATCGTGTGCTCCAGCCGGTTCTGGTAGGCACCGAGCGTCGCGCGAGCGGTGGAGACCGTGGCGATCTCGGCGTCCAGCGCCGTGATGGTCGTCTGCGACGCGGCGTGGGTGCTCACGTCGAACGCCGCAGCGGCAGTACCGACAGCCAGTACGTCGACCGTGGTGAGGTCGACGGTGATGACCGAGTTGGCGTCACCGTCGGCACCGACCTGGAAGTTCAGCGTCGCCGAGCCGTCGAGCAGCGCGGTGCCGTTGAAGTTGGTCGCGTTGCCGATCCGCGTCAGCTCCGAGGCCAGCTGGTCGGCCTCGGTCTGGATGTTCGCACGAGCAGCGGCGTTGTTGCTGTCGTTGGCGCCCTGGACGGCCAGGTCACGCATCCGCTGGAGGATCGCGTGGACCTCGGTGAGCGCGCCCTCCGTGGTCTGGACGACCGAGATGCCGTCCTGCGCGTTGCGGACCGCGACCTTGAGACCACCGACCTGCGAGCGCAGGCCCTCGGAGATCGCGAGGCCGGCGGCGTCGTCTGCGGCCCGGTTGATCCGGTAGCCACTCGAGAGCTTCTCCATCGACTTGCTCATCCGGTCCTGTGTCACGGACAGGTTGCGGTACGCGTTGAGAGCGTCGATGTTCTGGTTGATGCGAAGACCCATGATGATTTCCCTCCTGGAACTAAAGGTCTGCTACTAGATGTGGGTCGCCCTTCCGTGGGCCTCCCGCGGTGTCCATCGGTGGCAGTGGGCCTCCACCTGAGAGAAAGCCGCAAGAATTTTCGGACCGCGGTGGGGCGATGGCGCGGGGGGCCGCGTCGGTCAGCCGACCGCGTCGATCCGGTTCGGCGCGGCCTGACGCGGACGACGCAGACCCTCCGCGTGGCGGGCCGCGACGGCCGCGAAGTAGGCCTCGCGACGACGGTTGGCACAGCCCCCCGGCTTGCCCGCGTCGGACACCATCGACGGCTCGAGAGCGTGGTTGAGAGCGTCGCGCAGCAGGCGCAGCGCCTCGGCGCGCATCTGGGAGACCCGCGAGTCCGTGACCCCGAGGTCGGCCGCGATGTCGGCCATCGGGCGCTCGGCGAAGAAGTAGTCCTCGACCACGATGCGGAGCCGCTCGGGCAGCTCCTTGATCGCCTCGACCAGGTAGGTGAGCTGCTCCTTGTGCTCGACCATCGCCTCGGGCGACGGGGCTCGCGCGGGCAGCAGCTCGTCGAGCGACGTGGTCGTGCTGGCCTGGAGCGACAGCACCTGGGCCCGGGCGATGTCGTCCTCGTTGGCCTTCAGCTCCTGCTCCGACATGCCGGCCGCGGAGGCGACCTCGGCTGCGGTCGGGTTCCTTCCCAGCATGCCGGCCAGCCGGCTCCTGGTGTCGTCGAGGTCCCTGGCGCGGCGGCGGACCGAGCGGGACGCCCAGTCGATCGCGCGCAACCCGTCGAGGACGGCGCCCCGGATGCGGGTCGCGGCGTACCTCTCGAACGGCACACCGCGTGACTCGTCGTACGCCTGCGCGGCCTGGACGAGCGCGGTGAGGCCGGCGGACACGAGGTCGTCGCGGCTGACGTGCGACGGGACGCGGCTCATGGTCTCGCGAACGATGTGTCCGACCAGAGGCATGTGCCCGATGATGCGCTGTTCGGTGTCGTTGCCCTGGGGGTCTGCAGGAGATTCGATCACCCCTCAAGGGTCCGAGCGCGGAGGGTTGCAGGTGACCAGAACGGCCCCGAACGGGCCCTCGTGCCCGGCCAATACAGGACCGCCTGGGACCCGGTCCCGGGTCACCTAGTCACTCCCCGATGGCCGATCGGAGGATCCTTTCTGCGATCCGACGACAATTCGGCTCAGATGGCCCGGCGAGCGGGCGATGAGTTCCCACGTAACCCATTTCGGGATGTGTCGGGAAGGACTGTCGTGGAGAAGCTGTCGCTGATCCTGTGGCGGGAGCGCGAGCTGTTGGAGCTCCTGTCCTACAAGCTCGAGGTCGAACGCCTCGTGCTCGCGAGCGGGCGCACCCGGTGGCTCGTCAACGCCACCCGCGAGATCGAGGACGTGCTCGCCACCATCCGGGAGACCGAGGTGCTCCGCGCGCTCGCCGCCGACGAGGCCGCCGCCGAGCTCGGTCTCACCCCCGACCCGTCGCTGGCAGCGCTCGCCGCCGCCGCGCCGGACCCGTGGGGGACCCTGCTGCTCGAGCACCGCGACGCGTTCGTCGTCGCCGCCCGCGAGATCGCCCAGCTCTCGGAGGACAACCAAGGCCTGCTCACGGCCGGCTACCGCTCCGCCCGGGCAACCCTGCTCGGCATCGTCGGCAACGGCCCGGAGGGCTACACGCAGGACGGCGCCGCCGTCGTCGGCGCGGCCCGCTCCGGGCTGGTCGACAGGGCCCTCTGATGGTCGGGTCGTTCGGCAGCGTCAACACCGCGCTGTCCGCGCTGCGCTACCAGCAGGTGGCGCTCGACATCGCGGGCAACAACATCGCCAACGCGGCCACCGACGGCTACGTACGGCGCAGCCTCGTCGGCGTCTCGGTCGAGGCGACCCAGGCTGCGCTCTGGTCCCGCTATGACGGGTACGGCGACGGCGTGGCGATCGGCGACGTACGCCGGATGGTCGACCCGCTCCTCGACTCCCGCGTCCGGCGCGAGCACGCCGGCCTCAGCTACCTGCTGACCGCGTCCACGGTTCTCCAGCGGCTCGACAACGGCATCGGCGAGCCAGGCTCGAACGGCGTCTCGGCCGCGTTGCTCTCGCTCCAGAGCGCCTGGCAGGACCTGGCGCTGAACCCCGGTGGCGACGCGGCCCGCCAGCAGGTGATCAGCCGGGCCGAGACCCTTGCCCAGTCGCTCCGGTCCCAGGTCACCAACGTGACGGGGGAAGAGGCAGACCAGCGACTGCGGATGGTCAACCTGGTCGGTGAGATCAACGCCGCCGCGACCGACCTGGCGACGCTCAACCGGCAGATCCTCGCGGCCGACGTCAACGGGAGCGACACCTCCACCCTGCGCGACCAGCGGGACGCCCTCGCGCTGCAGCTGTCCGAGATGACCGGGGCGGTCACCACCACGCGACCGGACGGAATGTTCGACGTGACGGTGAACGGTCAGAGCCTGGTCGACGGGCGGGCCGCCGGGACGCTCCTGATCGCCAGCGGGGTGACGCCCAGCGGTGACGCCGACGGGTCACCGATCACCTTCGAGATCGATCTCGGCGGCACCGTGACGGCACTCCCGACACCGACGTCCGGTGAGCTCGGCGCGGTCACCGACCTGCTGACCGACACGCTGCCGGCGTACCGCGCCGGCCTCGACCAGATCGCGCGCGACTTCGCCGATGCGATCAACGCGCAGCACGCGCTCGGCTTCGATCTCGCCGGCAACCCGGGTGGTGCCTTCTTCGACTACGACCCGACCAACCCGGCCGCCACGCTCAGCGTGCTGCTCACCGACACCGCTCAGGTCGCCGCTGCGGCGGTGCCCGGCGGCACCTTGGACGGCGGCAACGCCGACCTGCTCAGTGCGACCGGCACGGCCGGCGGCGACTACCAGCGGTTGGTCAACGCCTTCGGGTCGGAGGTGGCCGCCGTGGAGCGGCAGCGGGCCAACCAGGCAGCGCTGGCCGCGTCGGTGCACGGCGCGTGGGAGCAGCAGGCGGGGGTCAACCTCGACGAGGAGACCGTCAACCTGGTCACCGCGCAGCGGGCGTACGAGGCCGCGGCGCGGCTGATGACCGCGGTCGACGAGATGCTCGACACCCTGATCAACCGCACCGGACTCGTGGGAAGGTGATCGGCCGATGAACGGACGCGTCACGCAGCGGATGCTCACCCAGACCTCCGTCGACTACCTGCAGCTCGGGCTGGGGCGACTCGCCAAGGTGCAGGAGCAGCTCTCGACCGGCCGAGTCCTCAACCGACCGTCCGACAACCCGACCGACGTCACCGCCGCCATGCGGCTGCGGGGATCCATCGCGCAACAGGACCAGTACTCCCGCAACGCCGACGACGGGATCGGCTGGCTGTCCCAGATCGACTCCTCGCTCGGCGTGGTCACCGACGCCGTACGGCGCGCGCGGGACCTGGCGCTCCAGGGCGCCAACACCGGGGCGATGGGACCGGCCGCACGGGAGGCCCTCGCCACCGAGGTCGACGAGATCCGGGCCGGCCTGGTGGCCACCGCGAACGCGACCTACCTCGGTCGTCCGGTCTTCGGCGGCGTGACCGGCGGCCCGGATGCGTACGACCAGGGCGGGAACTACGTCGGCGTCCCCGGCACCGTCAACCGCCGCGTCGCGGACGGCGTCAACGTGCAGGTCGACGTCGACGGCCGCGACGTCTTCGGTGACGGTGCGAGCTCGGTCTTCGCCGAGCTGGACGCCCTCGCGAC
>NZ_JACEHF010000096.1 GCF_014180685.1 Nocardioides pelophilus
GGCGTCGGCGGCGACACGCTGCCGGCCGCGCCACGCTGCCGGCCGCGCCACGCTGCCGGCCGCGCGGTCGGGGTCGCTTTAGGTCCAGGTCGCTCGGCGTCTTGCGGTGCCAGCGCCACAACATGCGCACGTCGCGTCACGTGCCGCGGTGAAAGGATGACGTGAGCTCTTACGAGTTGGTGTTGCTGGCGTTCGCGCTGGCGATGGATGCGGTGGCGGTGTCGCTCGCGGAGGGGCTGCAGCTGCGGCGTCCGAGCTGGCGCGACGCCCTGTTCATCGCCGGGATGTTCGGCCTGTTCCAGGCGCTGATGCCCGTGCTCGGGTGGCTGCTGGCGTTCCGGTTCGCCGACCTGGTGAGCGAGGCGACTCCGTGGATCGCCTTCGGGATGCTGCTCGTCATCGGCGCGCACATGGTCCGGGAGTCGTTCGAGGACGACGACGACCACCACGGCGCGACGTCCGTGGTCACCCTCCGGTCCGTGACGCCGCTGGCGATCGCGACGTCGATCGACGCCGCCGCCGTCGGCGTGACCTTCGGCGTGCTCGAGGTCTCGGTGGCGCCCGCCGTGACCGTGATCGGGGTGGTCACCTTCGCCCTCTCCCTCGCCGCGGTCTTCGTCGGTGCGCGGGTGGGGGAGCGGCTCGGCCGCTGGGCGACCCTGGCCGGCGGAGTGATCCTGGTCCTGATCGGGCTGCGGATCCTGCTGACGCACCTGCTCGGCTGACCACTGCCAGATTTACAAATCACAACCTCTTGTCAAGAACGGTTTACAAAAGGTAGCCTTGTGTCAAGTTCGATGCAGCGCCGCGGAAAGCGGCGCGCGAAGGAGGCGACAGGTCGATGGCGACTTCGAGCACTGACCAGGTGAGCACCGACCAGACCGGTTCCGGCGGTTGGAAGGACAAGAAGCGCTACCTCTGGCTGCTGGGGCTGGTGGTGCCGAGCATCGCGTTTCTCGCGTTCGCCGGCTACACGCTCCTCGGCTGGAGCGCGGCCCTCTGGCTGGGACCGATCCTGGTCTTCGTCATCATCCCGATCCTCGACGTGACGATCGGCCTCGACTCCGAGAACCCGCCCGACGACCTGATCGACGCGCTCGAGAACGACAAGTACTACCGCTGGATCACCTTCGTCTACCTGCCGATCCAGTACCTCGGGCTGTTCGCCGCGATGGCGATGATCGCGGGCATCAACCCGCTCACGTGGACCGCCGACCTGGTCGGTGCGACCGGCTGGATCGCCGACACGCTGAGCCCGAAGCTGGTGGCCGACCTCGACCTGGCGATCGTCGACAAGATCGGTCTGGCACTCTCGATCGGCTGCATCGCCGGCATCGGCATCAACACTGCCCACGAGCTGGGTCACAAGCGTGAGGCCAACGAGCGCTGGCTGTCGAAGATCGCGCTCGCGCAGAGCTTCTACGGTCACTTCTACATCGAGCACAACCGCGGCCACCACGTGCGGGTCGCGACGCCGGAGGACCCGGCCTCCTCCCGACTGGGCGAGAACTTCTACCAGTTCTGGCCGCGCACCGTCATCGGGTCGCTGAAGAGCGCGTGGGAGCTCGAGGCCAAGCGCTACCGGCGCAAGAACACCCACCCGTTCCACCTCGGCAACGACGTGCTCAACGCCTGGCTGATGTCGGTCGTCCTGTTCGGCGCGCTGCTGGCGATCTTCGGCTGGGAGATCGCGCCCTACCTGCTGCTGCAGGCGGTCGTGGGCTTCTCCCTGCTCGAGGTCGTCAACTTCCTGGAGCACTACGGCATGCTCCGCCAGAAGGTCGGCGCGGAGGGCCGGCAGCGCTACGAGCGGGTCAACCCGTCGCACTCGTGGAACAGCAACAACATCGTGACCAACGTGTTCCTCTACCACCTGCAGCGCCACAGCGACCACCACGCCAACCCCACCCGGCGCTACCAGACGCTGCGCGCGTTCGACGAGTCGCCGACCCTGCCGATGGGCTACGCCGGCTGCATCGTGATGGCCGTCATCCCGCCGCTGTGGCGTGCGGTCATGGACGACAAGGTCGTCGCGCACCTCGGCGGTGACGTGACGCTGGCCAACATCGCGCCGCGCAAGAAGGCGAAGTACTACGCGAAGTACGGCGCCGTCCAGCACGAGGTCGCGCTCGGCGAGGACATCACGGTGCGTGACTTCCAGGCTGAGGTGCTGGCGGCGAAGTGCCCCGGCTGCTCCTACGTCTACGAGGTCGCGGCGGGCGACGAGCACGAGGGCTTCGCCGCCGGTACGGCGTGGAACGACGTCCCCGACGACTGGTGCTGCCCCGACTGCGGCGTCCGGGAGAAGGTCGACTTCGTCCCGGTCGATCCCGAGTCGCTCGAGGTGCGCACCGGCTGACGCCATACGCAAGAGTGGGCCCATGCGATTCGGACTGATCGGGACCGGGCCCTGGGCAGAGCGGGTCCACGGACCCGCTCTCGCCTCTGCGGAGGGCATCGAGCTGGTGGGCGTCTGGGGGCGCTCCGCGGAGCGCGCAGGAGCGCTCGCCACCACCCTCGGCGTCGATCCGTACGACGACGTCGACGGGCTGGTCGCGGACGTGGACGCGGTCGCCTTCGCGGTGCCGCCGGACGTCCAGGCCGACCTCGCGCCCCGAGTGGCCGCCGCGGGCAAGCACCTGCTGCTCGAGAAGCCGGTCGCGTTGGACCCGGCGCGGGCACGGGTGGTGGGCGACGCGGTGGCCGCGGCCGGCGTGGCGTCGGTCGTGTTCTTCACCGACCGGTTCGTCGGATCGGCGCGCGCCTGGTTCGGCGAGGTCCAGGAGCTGGGCGGCTGGCGCGGCGGCTGGCTCCGGTGGTTCAGCGCGCTGCAGGACGAGGCCAACCCCTTCGGGGCGTCCCCGTGGCGCCACGAGCAGGGAGCCCTGTGGGACATCGGCCCGCACGCGATCTCGACGCTGACCGCGGCCCTCGGACCGATCCGGGCGGTGCGCGCGGTCGGGGGAGAGGCGGACCTGGTCGTGCTGACCTTCACCCACGAGTCGGGCGCGACGAGCACGGCGACCCTCAGCGCGTTCGCGCCGCTTCCCGCGTGCGGGTTCGAGGCCGCGGTGTGGGGCGAGCACGGTCTGCTGCCCATGCCGCCGCGGCCCGAGGGCGCCGTACTCGAGCCGTTCCGGACGGCCGCGCACGAGCTGGTCGCGGCCGCTGAGTCCGGCGCCGGCCACGCCGTCGACGTGGTGTTCGGGGTGCACGTCGTCGAGATCCTGGCCGACGCAGCGGACCAGCTCGCCGGGGCCGGGTCGCGGCAGTCGTAGCTCAGGCCTCGGCCAGGGCGCGCAGCTTCGCGAGACCCCTGTCGAAGTCCTTGGCGATCGCCTTGTCGAAGTACAGCTTGCCCATCGCGCTCATCAGCAGGTTGCGCTCACCCGCCATGGTCCACTCGACCCGGGTGCCCTTGCCGTGCGGCGTCAGCTCGAAGATCGCCTGGTTCCTGGCCTTGAACGGCTCGATGAACTCGAGGTCGATGTCGATCCGCTCGGCCGTCGAGGACGTGATCTCCATCCGGCCCGTGCCAACCTTCTTGTTGCCGGACCAGGCGTACTGGGCTCCGACGCCCTTCTCCGCGCCCGAGTAGGTGCGCTCGAGATCGGGGTCCATCTCCTCCCACGGCGACCAGTCCTGCCAGGCGTGGAAGTCGTCGAGGAGTGCGTGGACGGTGGCGGGCGGGGCATCGATCACGGTGTCGCGGGTCTGGGAGAAGGAGGCCATGGGCGCAGCGTAGGACGCGGCGCCGTGTGACGCCTCTCTCGCCGACATGGTGTTCAGGATCGCAGCGAAGCCCTACCTTGATGTTTACGGTTTGCTGCTCCCTGTAAATCAATCGGAGGGTCACGATGGACCTGCTTGCTGAGTCGGCACCGCCCTCGGGTGGCGCGGCTTTCGACGAGATCCTGATCGCGATGGTGCTGGTCACCGTGGTCTACCTCCCGTTGGGCTGGTTCCTGCTGCGGGAGCGCGGGGGTCATGCCACCGTGCTCGGCAGGCTCGCGGATGCCACCGGCCGCAAGACCGGGCTGCCGCGCTGGTCGGCGCTGTCCATGCCGCTCGCCGTCCTCTCCCTGATCACGGCCGCCTTCGGCGTCTACTGGGACGTCCCGATCCACATGCAGAACGGGCGTGACGAGGGTCCGCTGGCCAACCCCTCGCACTACCCGATCCTCTTCGGCATCCTCGGCTTCCTCGCGGCGGGCGTGATCTCGGCCGGCCTGGCGAAGGACCCGCTCCCGCGCCGTACCGTCTCCTTCTCGCGCACCTGGCAGGTGCCGATGGGCGCGATGGTCCTCCTCGGAGCCGGCCTGATCGCCGCCGTCGGGTTCCCGGCCGACGACCTGTGGCACCGGCTGTTCGGTCAGGACGTCACGGAGTGGGGACCGACCCACGTGATGATGATCGGCGGCGCCGTCACCTGCTCGCTGGGCGTGCTGCTGCTGCTCGCCGAGTCGCACCAGGTCGGCTGGCGTCCGTCCGGCCCGCCGCTCCTCCTCGGCCGACTGGCCCAGGTCGGGCTCGGCCTCGCCGGCCGGATCCTGCCGCCGGTGCGGCGCGAGGCACCCGCGCCCAAGGTCCAGGACCAGGTCGCCTGGGCGACCAGGGTCCTGCTGACGATCACGATCGGCCTCTGCATCATCCCGATGGCGTTCCTGATGGAGTTCGACCTCGGGGTGCCGCAGTTCCCGGCCGCCACCCTCTTCATCATCTCCGGCTTCCTGACTGCCTGGATCTTCGTGGCCGGCCGGCTGTTCTTCGGTCCCGGCGGCGCGCTCGTGACCTGGCTGACCTACCTCGTGATCAGGCTGCTGATCCTGGTCATCACGCTGCCGGTCCCCGACATCACGCGGGCGCGCTGGCTGCTGTTCATCGGCGCGGCGCTCGCGATCGAGGGCCTGGCGCTGGTGGTCCGCAGCCGTGGCCCGGTCTTCGCCGGCACCGCCGGCGTGCTCGCCGGTGTCGTCGGGATGGCGGTCGACTGGTGGTGGATGGGCGTGTTCATGCCCTACCCGCTGCCGCCCGAGACGAGCCAGATGCCGCTGCTCCTGGGGCTCGCCGCGGTGGCCGGCCTCGCCGGCGGCCTGCTCGGCTGGTCGTTCGCCCATCACCTGGAGCGCAGCGCCGGGCTGCCCGCGGCGTCGCGTCCCGAGCGAGTGACGGCCGACGACCGCGGCCGCTGGTTCGGTACGACGGGCGTCGCGATCTGGGTCGTCCTGATGGGTCTCTTCGGGGTGCCGTCGGCGCAGGGCGTCACCGAGGCGCAGAAGGAGTGCGGCGAGCGGGGTTGCCGCACGACCTACGAGGCGCAGGACGACGAGGTCCTGTTCGGACGGGTCTCCTACGCCGACGACTGCATCGGCCAGGACCGGTGCCAGTCGGTCGTCACGGTCACGACCGACCCGGTGGACGCGACCGACGACGCGGTGTGGTTCTCCGCGATCGCCTACCAGGGCAACCAGGAGGACGACGAGTCGGTGCCGGGGAACGGCATCGTCACGACCGCGATGGAGTCGACCGGGCAGCCGGGTGAGTTCCGCACCGAGGAGCCGCTGCCGCTCTACGGCCGGTGGAAGGTCCTCGTGCGCCTGCACCTGGCCCCGACCACCATGGTCGCGATGCCGATCCACATGCCCGAGGACACCGCGATCGACGGCGATGCCGCCGGACTGGTCCGTGCCGAGGACGGCGACGCCGTGCCGTTCGTGCACGAGCCCTACCTCCTGCAGCGGGAGCGCAAGGACGGCGTGCCGGTGTGGCTGTGGTCGGTGATGTACAGCGCGGTGATCCTCAGCTGGCTGGCCCTGCTCGCCTTCTTCGGCTGGTGCTACGCGGGCGCGGCCCGTGGCGCCGGCAGACCAGCGAGGCGCGGCCGCGACCTGGTCGAGTCCCCGAGCAGCTGAGGCGGCCGTCAGGCGCGGCCGCTCTCCTCGCGCGCGCTGCGGTACGCCGGCGACCGCAGCCGTCGTACCCACTCGTAGTGCTCGAGCCCCGGCACCGGGTTCGCGATCGGGTCGAAGGAGATGTCCTGGTCGGGTCCGGTCGCGCTGTCGATCCACAGGTCGGCGAACCGCACCCAGGGGGACAGCCAGTGTGACCAGAGGAGCTCGAACCGCATCGGATCCTCGCTCGTGGGTCGCGCGCCGAGGAGGAGCGGGCCGAACGGGCCGAGGTAGGGGAGCAGCGAGGTCAGCGGACGCGAGCGGATGTCGCGGCACGGCATCAGCACGAAGCGGGTGATCAGGCCGAGCCCGGTGTTCGCCAGCAGCAGGTCGGCATTGGCGTCGCGGGTCGGCACCCGTAGCGCGAGGCCGTGGATGTCGGGGACGGCGTCGGGCAGCCCGACCGCACGGGAGAGTCGGATCGCGACCGCGTCGGTCCCGGGGAGGTCGAGCCACGGCACCCCGCTCCCCGTGCTGCCGGTGCGGGTGAGCGTCCCGGTCACCACCGCCCCGATCGGGTGCAGCGGCTTCGGCGCCGAGCGCGCGCGAGCCAGCTGTCGGGTGGCTCCGGCGAGGATGCCGCCGGCCAGCGCGGCGGCGTTGTTGGCCAGGCCGGGCCCCCGGCCGGGCACTGGGCCGGACGCAGGCTCGGGCGCGGTCGGCGTACGGCGGGAGTCCACGGCTCGACGTTACCCGGTGGGGGCGGAGGCATCCTCGACGCTGTTTACCGACACGTAACATGTGCGACGAACCTGTTACGCCGACGAAACACGTCACCTCCAACCTGGACCGGTTGCTCGACCGCTGGGGATCGTCGAGCCCGAACCGTGAGGTGAAGACTCGATGACGACGTACGTCGCTGCCGTCGACCCGACCGCGACAGCCGCCGGTGACACCGCCTGGCTGCTCGCCTCCGCCGCGCTGGTGCTGCTGATGGCGCCCGGCCTGGCGATCTTCTACGGCGGCATGGTGCGCTCGAAGAGCGTGCTCAACATGATGATGATGGTGCTCGGCGCGCTCGCCGTGGTGACCGTGGTGTGGGTGCTGATCGGCTACTCGATCGCGTTCGGCGACGACGTCGTGCTCGGCCTGTTCGGCGACCCGACCCAGTACCTCGGCCTCGAGGGCCTGGTCGTGGCCGACCCCGAGGCGCGGATCCCGACCATCCTCTTCGCGCTCTTCCAGGGCCTGTTCGCGGTGATCACCGTCGGCCTCATCGCCGGCGCGATCGCCGACCGCACGAAGTTCGGCACCTGGCTGGTCTTCTGCGCGGTGTGGACGGTCCTGGTCTACGCGCCGGTCGCGCACTGGATCTTCGACTTCAGCGCCGGCGACCACGTCGGCGGCTGGATGGCCAACGAGCTCGGCGCCCTCGACTTCGCCGGCGGTACGGCGGTCGAGATCAACTCCGGCGCGGCCGGCCTGGCCGCGGCGCTCGTGCTCGGCCGGCGGATCGGCTTCGGCCGCGAGCCGATGAAGCCGCACAACCTGACCCTGGTCATGCTCGGCGCCGGGCTGCTGTGGTTCGGCTGGTTCGGCTTCAACGCCGGCTCGGCGCTCGGCGCCAACCACCTCGCCGCCGTCGCCTTCGTCAACACCCTCCTCGCCGGCTGCACCGGCATGCTGGCCTGGCTCGCTATCGAGCGGGTCCGCGACGGTCACCCGACGTCGTTCGGCGCCGCGTCCGGCGTGGTCAGCGGCCTGGTCGCGATCACGCCGTCGTGCGGCAGCGTGACGCCGATGGGTGCGATGGCGGTCGGCGTCGCGGCGGGCGCGATCTGCGCGCTCGCGATCGGCCTGAAGTACAAGCTCGGCTACGACGACTCGCTCGACGTCGTCGGCGTCCACCTGGTCGGCGGACTGGTCGGCACCATCCTGATCGGGCTCCTCGCGTCCTCCGACGTGACGGCGGTCGACGGCCTGCTCTACGGCGGGGGAGCCGACCAGCTCGGCAAGCAGCTGGTGGCCGCCGGGGCCACGCTCGTGTTCTCCTTCACCATGACGGCTGTGATCGTGTGGGTCCTGGAGAAGACGATCGGCTTCCGGGTCCACGAGGACCACGAGGCGTCCGGCGTCGACCTGGCGCTGCACGCCGAGACGGCGTACGACATGAATCTCACCGCCGGTGGCCGCCCGCACCTCGGCGGCCACGGACCGAGCTGAGCGACGAGGCATGACCGAGGGGACCGAGAGATGAAGCTGATCACCGCCGTCATCCGCCCACACCGCTGGGAGAACGTCCGAGAGGCGCTCGAGGCGCTCGGCGTCTCCGGCATGACGCTCACCGAGGTCAGCGGCTACGGCCGCCAGAAGGGCCACACGGAGGTCTACCGCGGGGCGGAGTACGACGTGCTCCTGGTGCCCAAGGTCCGGATCGAGGTCGTCGCCGAGGAGCCCGACGTCCAGCCGATCATCGACGCGATCCTGGCGTCCGCCGCGACCGGCAAGATCGGGGACGGCAAGATCTGGGTGAGCCCGGTCGAGTCGGTCCAGCGGGTGCGTACGGGCGAGACCGGCTCCGCCGCCATCTAGGGAGCCGCCCGGGCGCCGCCGCTAGGCCGGCGCCAACAGGGTCTGCAGCTCGGCCAGCATGTCGTCGATCAGCACCCGTCCGTCGTCGAGCTGCGTCCGGTCGGAGGCGAGCCCGACCACGATCTCGCCGGCGTAGCTGAAGATCGAGAGCCCCAGTCCGATCGACCCCGAGGTCGGGGCCCAGCCGATGGTGCCGGCCAGCCGGCTGCCGGCCAGGGTGACCGGCTGTCGCGGGCCGGGCACGTTGGTCATCACGGCACTGCCCTTGGCGGCGAAGACCTCGATGGCGGCCTTCTCCACGATCGACGGCGCCTGGCCGACGAGGTCGAGGATGCCGAAGGAGACCACGCCCTCGGCCGAGTGTTTGATCGCCTGCATCCGGCGGGCCATCTCCGTCAACCGCTCCTGGGGCGTTGCCCGGGTGAGCGGAAGGTCGAGGTAGACCAGCCCGAACTGGTTGCCGAGGCCGGACGGAAGCGGCTTGTCGAGGGGGCGCAGGTTGAACGGCACGAGCACCCGCACGTCGTGCACCGTCTTGCCGGCTCGCTCGCGGTCGGCGCGCAGCGCGCCGCTGACCGCGGCCAGGAGGACGTCGTTGACCGTCGTCCCGGTCGCGTGCGCGGTCTGCTTGACCAGGTCCAGCGAGATCGGGTCGGACCACACCACCTGCTTCTCGAGCCCGGTCTTGCGGCCCCAGTACCGGCTGTCCGGAGGCAGGACCAGCAGCTTGGTGAGCGCCCGGGCCTCGCTGAGGCCGGCGCTGGCGAGGTCGAGCACGTGCGTCGGATGGGTCACCGTCGCGACCGCGCTGTGCAGCACGGTGGAGACCAGCTCGCCGAACATGCCGTGGTGCTCCGCGGCGCTGTCGTCGGCCACGCCGGCGTACGCCTCGCCCTCGTCGGTGAGCGAGAGCAGCACGCGGGTCAGCGCGATGCCGTCGGCGATGCAGTGGTGCATCCGGAAGTAGAGCGCCGTACCGCCGAGGTAGTCGTCGACGACGTACAGGTCCCACAGCGGCCGGGCCCGGTCCAACGGGACGGTGAGGTACGCCGCCACCAGTGCCTCGAGCTCGCTCCGCCCTCCCGGCGCGGGCAGGACGACCCGGTGGATGTGGTCGGACACGTCGAAGTCCGGCACGTCCTCCCACCAGGTGCCGTGCTCCTCCACGACCCGTTGGCGGAAGCGCCGGAAGCGTCCGATCAGCTTCTCCTCGAGGACGGTGCGCACGGCGTCGGCGTCGAGCGGGTCGTCGAACCACAGGACGCTGTTGATCACCATCAAGTTGGTGGGGGAGTCCATGCGCAGCCACGCCGCGTCTCCATGACTCATCGGCTCGCGGGCCATCGTCGGCTCCTTCCCTCGCCGCAACGGGCGAGCTACCTGCCCCCGATCCTTCCGAGGACGGCGCGGGCGCGACAGGGCAGTAGGTCCCGTCCGGCCCGGTCATCGGCCCTGCTCGACGCGCCCGGCGCGGTGCTTCCCAACCGATCCCGTTCAGAGGATCCTGGGCCGATGGCTGACACCACCTCCGGCACCACGTCCGGCCCCGCCGCGCAGAAGAGCATCGCCGTCCCGCTGGGCGCGTTCGCCGCCGGCGCGGTCGTCGCGCTGCTCCTGGGGGTCTTCGCCAAGGTGAACGACCCGACCCTCGACGGCACGACGACCCTCGGGTTCGACGACGTCCGCGACATGAAGGTCGCGCTCTCGACGGTGATCGGAGTGCTGGCCGTCGGCCAGGTGATCGGCGCGCTCTGGATCTACGGCAAGCTCGGGATCAAGGCGCCGTCCTGGCTGGGCATGGCGCATCGCCTCTCCGGCACCGTCGCGCTGCTGCTGGCGGTGTTCGTCGGCTACCACTGCATCTGGGCGTTCGGCTTCCAGACCGGCACCACGGAACACGGCTACGAGGTGCCGCTGCGCGGGGTCGTCCACGAGGTCGCGGGATGCATGGTCTTCGGAGCCGCGGTGATCAAGGTGGTCGCCGTCCGCTCGAAGCGGGCGCCGGGGTGGTTCCTGCCGGTGGCCGGTGGGCTGCTGTTCTCGCTGCTGATCGTCGCCGTGCTGACGTCCGCGGGCTGGTACCTCACCGAGTACGGCTGGCCGAGCTAGTGCCGCCGGTCGCCTCCGGCCCGATCATCCAGGTGGCCTGGGTGGTCCGCGACCTCGACGCCCTGGAGGCGTTGCTGACCGACCAGTTCGGGGTGCGGTCGTGGGTGCGCATGGACGGCATCCGGTTCGGACCCGACGCCTGCACCTACCGCGGCGCCCCGGCCGACTTCACGGCCGACATCTCGCTGTCCTACGCGGGCGACCTGCAGCTCGAGATCATCAGGCCGGTGGCGGGGGAGAGCATCTACACCGAGTTCCTCGACGCCGCCGGTCCCGGACTGCACCACGTGTGCTTCGAGACCGACGACCTCGACCGCGCCGTGGCCGGCGCCGAGGCGGCGGGCCTCGAGGTCGTGCAGCGCGGCTCCATGGCCGGCGGCCTGATGGAGTTCGCGTACGTCGAGGCGGCCGCGGCCGGTGCGCCGTACGTCGAGCTGGCCTGGCTGAGCCCCGAGATCCGCGCCTTCTACGACGACGTGAAGGCGAAGACCCGGTGACGTCGGCCTCAGGCCGATACCCGCAGATCGAGACCGCCGACGCGCTCCGGTGACAGGCGCAGCTCGGTTTCGGTGGAGGCGGCATCGAGGAGCGAGCGTTCCGTCAACCAGGTCCGGGTGGCCGAGAGCGAAGCGGCGCCGAAGACGAGGCGTGCAATCCCGTCACGGCCGGCCTCCTCGAGGGCGAGCGCCGGCCCCTCGCCGAGGACCCAGCGATCCCCGATGCGGGGCGCTGGATCGAGGAGCCGTTGCCACCGCCGCCGAGCGGGTCCGAGGTGCTGGGCGCTGACGACCACCTCGCGAAGGCCGGTGAGGCCGGGCCCGTCGGACTGTGCCCTCGCGAAGCACTGCGCGTCGGCCGCTCGTCGCGCTTCGAGGTCGTGGCCCCACTCACACACAGCGATGAACTCGGGAGGCAGCGCCAGCAGACCGGCGGACGCCCGACCGGCCATCCGGTTCGACGCGACCCGTCGCATCGCTGACGCCATCGCGGCCGCAGGCGGAGCGCCGTCGACCATCGCCTTGGCAGACAGTCGCGAGACGATCGTGCGCTGCTCGCCCAGCACCCCATCGACCGGGAACACGCGCCAGTTCGGCTCGGCACGCGATCGACGGAAGGGCTCGTAGGACGCGAATCGCGTGTGCCGGCCGGCGAACGCCAGAGGGGCGAGGTGCGGCACCCCTCGGGCGAGGAGCTCGGCGGCGGACTCCGCTGCCGTGCCCTCGGGTTCGAAGACGATGCCCGTCAGGGCAATGCCGGCGGCAGGACGCGGACCACCTCGGTATCGAATGGACTCCAGGGTGACGTTGCCGACGGCCAGGATCTCGAGCTCGAAGCTGGGGCACCGGACCAACGGTGAACTGACCGGCAACGCCAGCGCCTTTGCGAGCACCGCGGCGGTGCGGGCCGGGTCGTCGCTCAGCACGTTGACGTGGTCGATCCGACGGACCGCGGCCGGCGAGGTCATGCCTCCGCCTCCGCCATGCCGGCGATCAGCGGACGGATGATCGGCGCCGCCCTTCGCATCCGATCGTGCTCGAGCTCGGTGACCGAGAAGCCGGCTTCTTCGATGCTCGCCAGGGTCGGCAGGTTGCAGTGACACCCGTACCCGACCCGGACCCAGACTCCGTGCAGCCGGTCCTGCCAGCGAGCGAGCCGGAGGTCGTCGGAACGGACGTGCTCGAGGAACACCAGCCGGCCGGCCGGGGCGAGCACCCGGCGGACCTCAGCGAGCGCGCGCGACATGTCGCCGACCGTGCACAGCACGAGCGTCGACACGACGAAGTCGAAGCTCGCATCATCGAACGGCAGGTCCTCGGCCGGTGCCCGCACCACGCGAGCCGGCAGTGTGTGCTCGGCCAGGGTTCGCTCCAGCCTGCGTGCCATCGCCTCCTCGGGCTCCGTCACCACCAGTTCGACGACGCCCGCTCCGTAGTAGGGCACGTTCGCGCCGGTGCCGCCGCCCACCTCCAGCACCCGGCCGGCCACGCGCCCGACCAGCGCCGCGCGGTGGCCGCGCAGCACCGCCTTCTCCGGCCCCGCCATGAATCCGTCGTAGGCCGCGGCGAACAGACTTCCCCATGTGCTCATCGGTCGCCCTTCACGTGCGTGAGGCCGAGAGTGTGGTTCTTCGCCGTTCCTCGACGCTACGCGCCTGCGTGGGTTTCCGATAGAGCACCGGCGCGGCCCGATCGTGCGAGCTCGCCGAGACCACGCGCCGCTGCGAGTAGGTTGCGGCCATGGAGGCGCCGCGGTGATCGCGCCACGAAGGCCTCCTGGGTGGCGGAGCGGTTCTTAGACAGCTCCACTCCACACCGGGGAGGCCTTCGCCCATCTACAGGTCAGACCGTGTCGTCACACGATCTCGACCAACGTGCCTGGGCATCACACCTAGAAGCGCACGATCGACTTGCCGAGCGTGCGGCGCTCGTCCATCTCGACCAGCGCGTCGCGGACCTGGTCGAGCTCGTAGACCTTGCCGATCGGCGGGTCGATCACGCCGGACTCCATCATCGGCAGGAGCCGCTGCCACTGCCCGCGCATGTAGCCGGGGCGGAACATGGCGAAGGCGCCCCATCCGACGCCGCGGACGTCGACGTTGTTGAGCAGCAGCCGGTTGGTCGCGACCTGCGGGATCGTGCCGCCGGTGAAGCCGACCACCAGCAGCCGACCGAGCGGACCGAGGGAGCGCAGCAGGTCGGTCACCAGCGGCTCGCCGACCACGTCGAGCGCGACATCCACGCCGGCGCCACCGGTGAGCTCCCGGACCACCGGCAGGAAGCTCTCGCTGAGGACCGCCTCGTCCGCGCCCGCCTGCTTCGCGAAGGCGGCCTTCTCCTCGGTCGACACCAGCGCGATGACGCGGGCACCGAGGCCCTTGCCGACCTGGATGGTCGCCGTCCCGACACCGCCGGCGGCGCCGGTGACGAGCAGGGTCTGGCCTGCCTCCAGCGCGCCCCGCGTGGCGAGCGCGAACTCGGCGGTCAGGTAGTTCATCGGGATCGCGGCGCCCTGCTCGAACGACAGGTTGTCGGGGAGCGCGAAGACCGACTCGGGGTCGAGGGAGACCAGGTCGGCGCCGCCGCCGTACGGCAGGCAACCGGCGACCCGCTGACCCGCGGCGAAGCCGCTGCCGTCGGGTGCCTCGCGCACGACGCCGGCGAAGTCGACGCCGAGCTGGAACGGCAGCTCCGGCTTGAGCTGGTACTGCCCCTTGGTCTGGAGCAGGTCGGGCCAGGAGACGCCGAGCGCCTTCACCTCGACGAGCACGTGACCGTCGTGCGCAGTGATGTCGGGGACTTCCTGGACGGAGACGCCCGCGGGGCCGTCGAGTGCAGTGACCTGGATGGAACGCATGGCACGAGTGTTCCGTACGTCGAGTCGCGCGGGCACCGCTGCCCGCAGCGCGGCCCTCAGCACCGCCGCCCCGGGTAGGGCAGTGTTGCCCCATGCACTTCGTCGGAGTCGACCTCGCCTGGGGCGACCGCAAGCCGACCGGCCTGGCCGTCCTGGACGACGAGGGCCGGCTGCTGCACGTGTCCGCGGCGAAGAGCGACGACCAGATCGTCGCGGCGTTGGAGCCGTACGTCGAGGGCGCCTGCCTGGTCGCCATCGACGCGCCGTTGATCGTCACCAACCCGAGCGGCAACCGCCCCGCCGAGGCCGCGCTGAACAAGGACTTCGCCCGCTTCGACGCGGGCGCGCACCCCTCCAACACCGGCAAGCGGGAGTTCCGCACCCAGCCTCGTGGTGCCCGGGTCGCAGCCCGGCTCGGGCTCGACCTGAACCCCCGCTCGCGGCGGTCGCGCCGCGCGATCGAGGTCTACCCCCACCCGGCGACCGTGGCGCTGTTCCGGCTGGGCCGGACGCTGAAGTACAAGGACAAGTCAGGTCGCGACTTCGAGAAGCTGCGCCGCGAGCTGACGGCGCTGCTGGGCCTGGTCGAGGGTCTGGCCACGGCCGATCCGCCGCTGCTGGTCGACGGCGAGCGGGGCGACAGGAGCGGTGCCTCCGCCTGGCGGGCGCTCCGCAGCGCCGTCGAGACGGCCGGGCGCAAGAGCGACCTCCGCGTCGTCGAGGACCAGGTCGACGCGGTCATCTGCGCCTACGTCGCCCTCTTCGCCACCCGGAGGCCGCGGCAGACGACGACGTACGGCGACTTCGCGACCGGCTACATCGTCACGCCGACGTTGCCGGACGACCTGGCGGCCGCACCTCGTGGCACGCCGGTCGAGGCGGAGGCCGGCGGCGCCGACTCCGCAGTGCGCCAGTACGCCGAGCTCCAGCCCGACCTGCGACGGGCGGCGGACCAGTTCGTGGCCCTGGCCACCTCGATCCTCGACGACGCAGGCATCAACTACCTCAGCGTGACCGGCCGGGCGAAGTCGGTGGCGTCGTTCGCGGCCAAGGCGGCCCGGACCGTCGACGGCCGCCCGGTGTTCGGCGACCCGCTCCGCGAGATCACCGACCAGATCGGGCTCCGGGTGATCACCTACGTGCACAGCGACGTCCAGGCCGTGGCCGACCTCTTCGAGGACCAGGTCGTGGTCCACGACGACCGCGACCTCGGGCGTGAGACGGCGAGCGAGGGCCGGTTCGGCTACGCCAGCAGGCACCTGCTGGTGGGGCTCGACCCCGCTCGGGAGGGTCAACCCGGCTACGAGCTGCTGCGCGGCCGGCTGGCTCAGATCCAGATCCGCACCGTCCTCCAGCACGCGTGGGCGGAGTTCGAGCACGACATCCGCTACAAGGGCACCATCCCCGACGAGCACGTGCCGGACCTCGACCGGCGGTTCACGCTCGCGGCGGGACTGCTCGAGCTCGCCGACAGGGAGTTCTCGACGATCCGGGACCGGCTGCAGGAGGGGATGACCGGCCCCACCGTCGAGGCCGAGGACGACGACCCGCGGATCAGCCCTCGTGAGCTCGCGGCGTTCCTCGCCGGGCAGTACTCCGACTCCGGCTGGTCCCGCACCGACCACTACGCGTGGATCTCCGGGCTGGTCCTCGAGCTCGGGATCACCTCCCTGGCCGAGCTCGGCGACGTGCTGCGGTCGGTCGACGCGGAGACCCTCAAGGAGCGGATGGACTACCGCTACCCACCGGGCGCGGTCCGGCGGCTCGACGACGCGCTGCTCTGGGTCTTCGGCGACACCTACGTCGAGCTGCGGGCCAACTCCCACCGGGTGCCGTCGCTGCGGGCCAGGCTCGTCAAGATGCGCGGCGCGGGCTCGTGACCGCTCGCCGACCGCCCGGCTGAGCGATCAGCGGATGCCCGTGTCGCACGGGACGTCGACGGTCGTGTAGGCGCCGTCGGTGACCGTGGCGTCCATCAGCTCGCACGACATCCCGGCGTCGGCCGTGACCACGTAGGCGCCCGGCGGGACGGCCACCTGGAAGGAGCCGTCGGCGTCGGTCGTCGTCCGCGCGACGACCTCGCCGAGGGCGTAGGCCTC
>NZ_JACEHF010000097.1 GCF_014180685.1 Nocardioides pelophilus
ACGTTGTCGGGGTGGCCCTCGATCCGCGCGGCGAGGTCGAGCAGCCCCTCGTCGCCCAGCAGCAGCCGGCCGCCCGCGACCAGCTCGCGGGCGAGCCACACCCCGGCGACGATCGCGGCCGACGATGAGCCGAGTCCGCGGGCGTGCGGGATCACGTTGTCGCAGCTGAGCCGGATGCCGGGGGGATGCACGCCGAGCTCGTCGAACGCGGCCCGCATCGCCTTCACCACCAGGTGGCGCTCGTCGAGCGGCACCTCGTCGCTCCCGACCCCGTCGACCTCGACCACGAGCCCGCTCTCGATGACCTCCGCCGTCAGCCGGTCGCGCAGGTCGAGGGCGAGGCCGAGGGCGTCGAACCCGGGTCCGAGGTTGGCTGACGTGGCCGGTACGGACACCCGCACCGGACCGTCGGCGAACGTCGTCACAGCCCGGCAGCCTCGGCGACCGCGGCAACCTCCGGGACGACGACGTCGTCGACGACCGTGCCGCCCGCCTCGGCGAAGCCCTCGAGCGCGGTCGCGGTGTCCTTCAGACCGTGGCCGGTCACCGTGATCACGATGCTCGAGCCGGTGTAGGACTCGCCCTGCTCCAGCTCCTGAAGCAGGCCCGCGACACCGGCCGCGCTGGCCGGCTCCACGAACACGCCGTCGTGGCGGGCGAGCTCGAGCTGCGCGGCGAGGATCCGCTCGTCGGTCACCGACGCGAACCGACCGCCGGACTCGGCCGCGGCCTTCTCTGCGAGCGTCCAGGAGGCGGGGTTGCCGATCCGGATCGCGGTCGCCCGCGTCTCCGGGTCCGGGAACGGCTCGCCGGTGACCAACGGGCTGGCGCCGGCGGCCTGGAAGCCGCGCATCACCGGCTTGCGCGTGATCCGGCCGAGGTCGGCGTACTGCTGGTAGCCGAGCCAGTACGCCGAGATGTTGCCGGCGTTGCCCACCGGGAGCAGGTGGTAGTCGGTGGCGTCGCCGAGGAAGTCGACGATCTCGAACGCCGCGGTCTTCTGGCCCTGGAGCCGCACCGGGTTGACCGAGTTGACCAGGGCGACCGGGTAGGCGGCGGCCAGCTCCTTCGCGAGCCGGAGGCAGTCGTCGAAGTTGCCCTTCACCATGATCACCTGGGCGCCGTGCAGGATCGCCTGCGCCATCTTGCCGGCAGCGATCTTGCCCTCGGGCACGAGCACGATCGGGTTCAGCCGGGCCTTGGCGGCGTAGGCGGCCATCGATGCCGAGGTGTTGCCGGTCGACGCGCAGACGACCGCCTGCGCACCCTGGTGCTTGGCGACCGAGATCGCGGCGGTCATGCCGCGGTCCTTGAACGAGCCGGTCGGGTTGTCGCCCTCGACCTTCAGGTGCACCTGCCCACCGGTGAGCTCGGAGAGCCACTCCGAGTGCACCAGCGGGGTGCCGCCCTCGCGGAGCGTGACGGCCGGGGTGTCGGCCGGGATGTCCAGGAGCTCGCGGTACTCCTCGATGACGCCCCGCCACTGGTGCGTCCGTACGGCGGGGCTGCTCACGCCGCTCGCGCTGGTCACTCGTCGGTCCCTTCCACCCTCATCACTGAGGTCACCTCACGCACGATGTCCATCGCGCGCAGCTCGGTCACGGTCGCCGACAGCTGCGCGTCGGTCGCCTCGTGCGACACGACGACCAGCTGGGCGTCGTCGCCGCGGCCCTCCTGCCGGACCGTCTGGATCGACACGCCGTGGGTCGCGAACGCGGTCGCGACCGCGGCGAGCACACCGGCTCGGTCGTCGACGTCGATCGCGACGTGGTAGCGGGTGCGGGTCTCCCCCATCGGCAGCACGGCCCGGTCGGCGTACGCCGACTCGCCGACGCCGCGGGTGCCCTGGCGGTGGTTGCGCGCCACCGTGACCAGGTCGCCGAGCACGGCGCTCGCCGTGGGCGCACCGCCCGCGCCCGGCCCGTAGAACATCAGCTGGCCGGCCGCCTCGGACTCGACGAACACCGCGTTGTAGGCCTCGCGGACGCTCGCCAGCGGGTGCGACCTCGGGATCATCGCCGGGTGCACGCGCACGCTGACGCCCGGCTCACCGGAGCCGTCGGCGGTCGACGCCAGCTCGGCGATGGCCAGGAGCTTCACCACGCAACCCATGTCGGCGGCGGACCGGACGTCGCCCGAGGTGACGTCGCTGATGCCCTCGCGGTGCACGTCGGCGGCGGTGACCCGGGAGTGGAAGGCGAGGCTCGCGAGGATCGCGGCCTTCGCCGCGGCGTCGAAGCCCTCGACGTCGGCGGTCGGGTCGGCCTCGGCGTAGCCGAGCGCCTGCGCCTCCTCGAGGGCCTCCTCGAAGCCGGAGCCCTGGGTGTCCATCTTGTCGAGGATGAAGTTGGTGGTGCCGTTGACGATGCCGAGCACCCGGGTCACCTTGTCGCCGGCGAGCGACTCGCGCAGCGGCCGGAGGATCGGGATCGCGCCGGCGACGGCCGCCTCGTAGTAGAGGTCGCGGCCGGCCTTCTCGGCCGCCTCGTAGACGGTCGGTCCGTCCTCGGCCAGCAGCGCCTTGTTGGCGGTGACGACGGATGCGCCGTTCTCGAGCGCGGCGAGGATGAGGGACCGCGCCGGCTCGATGCCGCCGATCACCTCCACCACGACGTCGATGTCGCCGCGGGTCACCAGGCCGACGGCGTCGGTGGTCAGCAGACCCGCCGGGACCTCGACGTCGCGAGGAGCGTCGAGGCGGCGTACGGCGACACCGGCGAGCTCGACCGGCGCACCGACCCGGGCCGCGAGGTCGCCCGACTGCTCGCCGAGCAGCCGCACGACCTGCGATCCGACGACGCCGCAGCCCAGGACGGCCACCTTGAGGGGCTTGTCACCCTCCACAGTCACAGCACTCACCCGACATCCGTCGCCAACAGGTCGTCCTCAGTCTCCCGCCGCACGACGACGCGCGCGACTCCGTCCCGAACCGCGATCACCGGCGGGCGCAACGCATGGTTGTAGTTGGAGGCCATCGAACGGCAGTAGGCACCCGTGCCGGGGACCGCCACCAGGTCGCCGGCCGCGACGTCGCCCGGCAGGAACTCGTCGCGCACGACGATGTCGCCGGCCTCGCAGTGCTTGCCGACCACCCGCGCCAGGACGGGCGTCGCGTCCGACCTGCGGTCGGCCAGGGTGCAGGAGTAGTCGGCGTCGTAGAGGGCGGTGCGGATGTTGTCGCTCATCCCGCCGTCGACGCTGACGTAGGTGCGGACCGCTCCGGCGTCCAGGGTGACCGGCTTGACCGTGCCGACCGTGTAGACGGTGCACATCGCCGGTCCGACGATCGCGCGGCCGGGCTCGATCGAGAGGCGCGGCTCCTCGATGCCGAGTGCGCGGCACTCGTGCTCGACGATCTTGCCCATCTCGGTCGCGAGCTGCGCCGGGTCGGACGGGTCGTCCTGGGTCGTGTAGGCGATGCCGAAGCCGCCGCCGAGGTCCATCTCGGGCATCGTCACGCCGAGCTCGTCGGACACCCGGTGGTGCAGCGCGAGCACCCGGCGGGCCGCCACCTCGAAGCCGGACGAGTCGAAGATCTGGCTCCCGATGTGGGAGTGCAGGCCGAGCAGCTCGATGCCCGGAGAGGCCTCGAGGCGGCGTACGGCCTCGAAGGCGTCGCCGTTGGTGATCGAGAAGCCGAACTTCTGGTCCTCGTGGGCGGTCGCGATGTACTCGTGGGTGTGCGCCTCGACGCCGGCCGTGACCCGCACCATCACCCGTGCGGGCATCCCGGTGTCGCGGGTGACCATCGCGAGCCGCTCGATCTCCTCGAACGAGTCGACGATGATCCGCCCGACCCCCTCGCCGACCGCGCGCCGCAGCTCGGCGACCGACTTGTTGTTGCCGTGGTAGCCGATCCGCGCCGGCTCGAAGCCGGCGCGCAGCGCGACGGTCAGCTCGCCGGCGGAGCAGACGTCGAGGCAGAGACCCTCCTCCGCGATCCAGCGCGCGACCTCGGTGCAGAGGAAGGCCTTGCCGGCGTAGTAGACGTCCCACCCGGCGAACGCGTCGCGGAACGCCCGGGCCCGGGCCCGGAAGTCGGCCTCGTCGAGGACGTAGGCCGGGGTGTTGTGCTCGGCCACCAGGTCGGCGACGGCCACTCCCCCGACGACCAGGTCGCCGGCGTCGGTCTTGTGGGCGGTGCTCGACCAGAGCAGCGGGACGATGTCGTTGACGTCGCGCGGTGCCTGCAGCCAGGACGGACCCCGCAGGGCGCCGGGCGCGTGCGCCCAGCCGGCTTCGTGGGTCACATCCGCTCCGGTGCGCTGACGCCGAGCAGGTCGAGGCCGTTGGCCAGGACCGTCCGGGTGGCTTCGACGAGCAGCAGCCGGGCGCGGTGGAGATCGGTGATCTCCTCGTCGCCCATCGGCAGCACCCGGCAGTTGTCGTAGAACCGGTGGTAGGTCCCCGCCAGCTCCTCGAGGTAGCGGGCGACGCGATGCGGCTCCCGCAGCTCGGCCGCGCTCGCCACCACCCGCGGGAACTCAGCCAGGGCGCGCAGCAGCTCACCCTCCTTCTCGTGGGTGAGCAGCTCGGGGTGCGATGCCGACGTGACGCCGAGGTCGGTGGCGTTGCGCAGCAGGCTCGACACCCGCGCGTGGGCGTACTGCACCGTGTAGACCGGGTTGTCGTTGGACTGCCGCGTGATCTCGGCGATGTCGAGGGTCAGCGGAGAGTCGGCCGGGTAGCGGGCGAGTGAGTAGCGCAGCGGGTCGACGCCGATCTCCTCCGCCAGCTCGGTGAGGGTCACGATCGTGCCGGCACGCTTCGAGAGCCTGACCTCGGCGCCGTCGCGGAGGATCTTCACCAGCTGCCCGATCATGACGTCGAGCGTCCGGTCGGGGTCGTCCCCCACACACGCCGCCATGGCGCGCAGCCGGCCGACGTACCCGTGGTGGTCGGCTCCGAGCAGGTAGATGCAGTGGTCGAAGCCGCGCGACCGCTTGTTGAGGTAGTACGCCGTGTCGGAGGCGAAGTAGGTCAGCTCACCGTCGGACTTGATCAGCACCCGGTCCTTGTCGTCGCCGAAGTCGGTCGTGCGCATCCACAGAGCGCCGCCCTCCTCGAAGACGTGGCCGAGGTCCTTGAGGTGTGCGAGCGTCTCCGGGACCGAGCCCGACTCGTGCAGCGAGAGCTCGGAGAACCACACGTCGAAGTGGGTGTTGAACATCGCGAGCGCCTCCTGCTGCTCGCGCAGCTGCAGCTCGTAGCCGACCGCCCGCACCGCCGTCCGCCGCTCCTCGCCGGACAGCTCGAAGATCCCGGGCCGGGCCGCCTCGACCGCCTTGGCAAGGTCGTCGATGTAGCCGCCCTGGTAGCCGTCCTCGGGGGTCGGCTGGCCGGTGGCGGCGGCGATGATCGAGTCGGCGAAGTGGTTCATCTGGACGCCGCGGTCGTTGATGTAGTACTCCCGGGTCACCTCGGCGCCCGCGGCGCTGAGCACCCGGCCGATCGCGTCGCCCAGCACCGCCCAGCGGGTGTGGCCGAGGTGGAGCGGCCCCGTGGGGTTGGCCGAGATGAACTCGACGTTGATCTTCTGGCCCGCGAGCGTCTCCGTGTGCCCGTACGACGACCCTGCCGCCACGATGTCGGCAGCGACCTGGCCCTGGGCGCCGGCCTCGACGGTGATGTTGAGGAAGCCCGGACCGGCGACCTCGACCGCGGCGATGCCCTCGGCCTGGCGCAGCTGCTCGGCGAGCAGCTCGCCGAACGCCCGCGGGTTCATCCCGGCCTTCTTCGCCAGCTGCAGCGCGACGTTGGTCGCGTAGTCGCCGTGCCCCTTCTGGCGCGGCCGCTCCACCGTCACCTCAGTCGGGACGCCGTCAGGCAGGGTGAGCGCACCCTGGTCGACGAGCGCCGACAGACCGTCGACGATGGTGGCGGAGAGCTGGGCGGGATTCACCCGGCAAGCCTATCGGCGGCCTCCGGTTTCTCTCGCACGGATATCGCCCGGTAAGGTTCCTGACCGCGCCCTCTCAGCAGTTCGAGGGCGCAGGGCCTCCGTAGCTCAGGGGATAGAGCACTGGTTTCCGGTACCAGGTGCCGCAGGTTCGAATCCTGCCGGAGGCGCCCATTTCTTGGATTGGTCGAGCGCGTCTCCGACGCGTCGTGGAGTCAGCAAGCTGCCGGCGCGCATCTGCCGCCGCGCTGCCGGCCGGGGCTAACCGACCCGGCCGTAGAAGACGCTGCTGGTCCAGATCTGGGCCTTGTTGACGACGTCGCCGGAGCGCGGCGAGTGCCAGACGTAGCCGTCGCCGGCGTAGATCGCGACGTGGTAGACGCCTCCCGAGCCGGTGAAGAACACCAGGTCCCCGGGCTGCGGGTCGCTGACCGGCTGGGCCATGGCGGCCTGCGCCGAGGAGGAGTGCGGCAGCGCGATGCCGACCTGGGCGAAGACGTACTGGGTGAACCCGGAGCAGTCGAAGGCGTCCGGACCGGCCGCGCCCCACGCGTAGGGGTCGCCCGCCTCGTTGCTGGCCAGGGCGACGATCTGCTCGCCACGGCCCTGAGCCGCCTCTGCTGCCTCTCGCTCGGCCCGGAGCTCCGCCCGGCGCTCGGCCCGGAGCTCGGCCTCTCGCTCCGCGCGAAGCTCGGCCTGGCGCTCGACCCGGTGCGGGTGGGCGCGCGGGAGTCCTGGGGCGACCCCTGATTCGGCGGTCCGCTCGGCCGGTGCCGGTACGGCGGGCGCCGGTGCGGAGGCGACGATCGAGGTCGTGGTGAGGGCCGCGACCATCGCGGCCAGGGCAGCGCGACGCGCGCGAGCGCGCACGGACAAGGTGTGCATCGAAGGGGTCCTTCGTCAGCGACGCCTGCGGAGGTGACCGGCCGTCCCGGCCGGTCGAACCTGTCGGGTTCGGGCTGCTGATGCCCGGGTCGAGATGTGCTCTCGGCCTTCACCCCTAGCCGGCGTACCGGCGTACTGCTGGTGTCCCCGTGCCCGTCATCAACATCGAGATCGACGTCTCCCCGTGTCGTGACGGGCCTCGGCGCGGCACGGGCGGCCCCGGCCGTGGCGGCCGAGGACGNGCCGCCCACGCCGCCAGCCAACAGCCGCCAGCCGCCGGCGGCGAAGTCCACTGAACGCCTCGACTGCGAGCGCGGCAGCGTGGCGCGCCGCGGCGAAGCCGCACGGTGCGCAGCCTCTGGGCCGAGCGAAGCGAGGGCCCGGACGGCAAGCACCGTACGCGACACGCTCGCGCCATCAAGTCAGCAGCTCTTGATGTTGGCGTCGTTGCGCGCGTCGTCGCCGTACCGCTTCGCCGCGTCGGTGTTCGGCAGCACGACGCTCGCGCCGCCGATGTTGCCGATGCCGCCCTGCACGACGCAGTTCGTGATTTTCTTCGGGTCGACCTGTGCGATCGCCTGGGCGATCCGGTAGAGCTCCGCCGGCGCGAGGTTGGTGTCGACGTTGTCCATCACGGAGAGCACGCCCCGCTCGATCCAGCCCGCCTTGTCGGCGTTCTCGGCGACCTTCGCCTGGAACCCCTTGAGCACCCGCTGCTGGTTGGCGGACCGGTCGAAGTCGCCGCCGGGGAGCGTCTTCCGGATCCGGCCGAACGAGACCACGTTGTAGCCCTTCAGCACGACCTTGCCGGCCGGGAAGCCCTTGGGCTTGAGGTACTCGTCCGAGAACGCGGCCGGGTTGTCCACCGTGATCGGACCGACGTCCTTGGCGATCTGCTCGAGACCCCAGAAGCTCGTCACGAACACGTAGTCGGGCTCGATCCCGATCAGACCGGCGACCGCCTCCCCCATCAGCTGCGGGCCGCCGAAGAAAAGGGCGGCGTTGATCCGGTTGGAGCCGTAGCCGGGGATCGCGACCCAGCTGTCGCGCGGGATGCCGATCGTCGTCGCGGCGCCGGTACGGGTGTCCATGCCGATCAGCTGCAGGGTGTCGCCGCGGCTGCGCAGCGGGTCCTGTCCGCGCCGGGCGTCGGAACCCACAGCCAGGATCCAGATCACGTCGGGGTCGGTGTCGATCCCCTCGGCGTGCTCGTACTTCACCAGGGTGAAGTACGTCGGCGCGACGCTGCTGTTCGGCACCACGAGCGCGACGACCGCGAGCACCAGGGCGAGCACGCCCGTGCGCAGGGCCCGGCTCCAGGGACGTCCCACCGGACGCATCCGCTTCCTGGTTGCCATCAGCCCCTCACCTCGCCACGCTCGATGTCGAACCCGAACACCCGCCAGCCGCTCTTGGCCGGAGTCAGCAGCAACCGGCCTCGGACCTGGTCGGTGCGGTCGACATCACCTGTGAGCTCGATCACCAGGTTGACGTGGGCAGTGGCACCGGCCGGCTCGCCCCGGGGCGCGAGGACGTCGACCCTGACCAGCCGCCGGGTCGCGGTGACGCCGTCGACGCGATCGCCCACGGCCGCGTTGCTCATCAGCGACCGCTGACGCGCAGCCAGCTTCGCGGCGCCCTCGGTGAATCCCGGGAAGGCGTCGCCGAAGTCGGTGCGGGGGAAGTCCCCGGCGACGTACGCCGCGTCGAGCCACCCGTCGACCACCGCGGCGACGTCGCGCGCGACGTCGCCCGCCGGTCCCTTGGGGAGCGCGCCGACCACTTCGCCGACCTCCACCTTGGTCTCGATCCCCGGCGTGGATGTCGTCGAGGAGCCGTCCCGCGAGCGCTCGGCGGACGGCTCGCCGTCGTCGTCGCCACTGCATCCGCCGAGGCTGAGCACCAGTCCCAGCACCGTCGGGACCGCCAGAACGGCGGCTCGGGTCGGGCGTCCTGGCCAACTGCGCACGACTTGCGGCTCCTCTGCTCCGGACAGGCGTCACACAAACCTTCGTGGTGGGACTAGCCTTGTCCCCGGTCTTCGTCCAGGTCGGACAGACCCTACGCCAGCAGCTCACCGGAAGAGGCGAAGCACGTCGTGTCGCAGTCGACAGGTCCATCGACAAGCAGCGGGTCCAGCGCGGAGGACTTCGGAGCCAACGAGTGGCTCGTCGAGGAGATGAAGGAACGGTTCGACGCCGATCCGACGAGCGTCGACCCGGCATGGGCGACGTACTTCGGTGGGGCGTCGGCGAAGTCGGGCGGCAACGGCCGCACGGCCACTGCCGCTCCCTCCGCGAAGCCCGCAGCCACCACCGCTGCGCCCGCGAAGCCCGCGGCGACCACCGCTGCGCCGGCCGCGAAGCCCGCAGCCGCTCCGGCGGCCCCGGCGGCCCCGGCGGACAGCGCCGCCCCGGCCGCTGCTCGCCCGGCGCCGAAGGCCAAGCCGGCACCCCAGGTCAGCCCGGCGTCGCAGACCACCCCGACGCCCTCGACCGACACCAAGCCCACCCCGAAGGACGCGCCGCGCCCGGCCCCGGCCGCCGCCAAGGACGAGCCGACCTACACCGTGCTCCGCGGCATCCCCGCAGCGACGGCGAAGAACATGGACGTCTCGCTCACCGTCCCGACCGCGACCTCGGTCCGCTCGATCCCGGTGAAGCTGCTGTGGGACAACCGGATCGTCATCAACAGCCACCTCGCCCGCGCGCGCGGCGGCAAGGTCTCCTTCACCCACATCATCGGCTACGCGCTCGTCCAGGCGTTGAAGGCCCTGCCGGAGATGAACAACTCCTACACCGAGACCGACGGCAAGCCGACGATGGTGACCCCGGCGCACATCAACCTCGGGCTCGCGATCGACCAGCAGAAGGCCGACGGCAGCCGGCAGCTCGTCGCGCCGTCGATCAAGGCCTGCGAGACCATGGACTTCGCGGCGTTCTGGACGGCGTACGAAGAGATGATCCGCAAGGCGCGTGACAACAAGCTCACGATGGACGACTTCTCCGGCACGACGGTCAGCCTCACCAACGTCGGCGGCCTCGGCACCGTGCACTCCGTGCCGCGGCTGATGTCCGGGCAGGCCGCGATCATCGGCGTCGGTGCGATGGAGTACCCCGCGGCATGGCAGGGCGCCTCCGAGGTGGTGCTCGCCCGCAACGCCATCAGCAAGGTCATGACGATGACCTCGACCTACGACCACCGCGTGATCCAGGGCGCGCAGTCGGGCGAGTTCCTCAAGCGGGTCCACCAGCTGCTGCTCGGGGAGGAGGGTTTCTACGACGAGATCTTCCGCGCCCTCCGCATCCCCTACGAGCCGATCCGCTGGAACTCCGACATCGCGACCTCGCACGACGACGAGATCGACAAGCAGGCCCGGATCCTCGAGCTGATCCACGCCTACCGCGTGCGCGGCCACCTGATGGCCGACACCGACCCGCTCGAGTACAAGCAGCGCAGCCACCCCGACCTGCGGATCGAGTCGCACGGGCTCACGCTCTGGGACCTCGACCGCGAGTTCCCGACCGGCGAGTTCGGTGGCTCGGGTCGCCGGTTCATGAAGCTGCGCCACATCCTCGGCATCCTGCGCGACTCGTACTGCCGCACCACCGGCATCGAGTACATGCACATCATGGACCCCGAGCAGCGCCGCTGGATCCAGGAGCGGGTCGAGCGTCCGCACACGAAGGAGCCGCGTGAGGAGCAGCTGCGGATCCTGCAGAAGCTCAACGCGGCCGAGGCCTTCGAGACCTTCCTCCAGACCAAGTTCGTCGGCCAGAAGCGGTTCTCGCTCGAGGGTGGCGAGACCACGGTCCCGGTCGTCGACGAGATCTGCGAGGCGGCCGCCCAGGCCGGGCTCGACGAGGTCACCATCGGCATGGCCCACCGCGGCCGGCTCAACATGCTGGCCAACATCGTCGGCAAGTCCTACAACCAGATCTTCCGCGAGTTCGAGGGCAACATCGACCCGCGCACGGTGCAGGGCTCCGGCGACGTGAAGTACCACCTCGGCGCCGAGGGCGAGTTCAGCGCCGGCACGGGCGAGAAGATCAAGGTGTCCGTGGCGGCGAACCCGAGCCACCTCGAGACGGTCGACCCGGTGCTCGAGGGCATCGCTCGCGCCAAGCAGGACGTCCTCGACCAGGGCGAGGCGTTCCCCGTGCTGCCCCTGCTGCTGCACGGCGACGCCGCCTTCGCCGGCCAGGGCGTGGTCGCGGAGACGCTCAACCTCTCGCAGCTGCGCGGCTACCGCACCGGCGGCACCGTGCACCTGGTCATCAACAACCAGGTGGGGTTCACGACGTCGCCCGGTTCGTCGCGGTCCTCGCTCTACTGCACCGACGTCGCCCGGATGGTCCAGGCGCCGATCTTCCACGTCAACGGCGACGACCCCGAGGCCTGCATCCGGGTCGCCCGGCTGGCGTTCGAGTACCGCCAGGCCTTCCACAGCGACGTCGTCATCGACCTGGTCTGCTACCGCCGCCGCGGTCACAACGAGGGCGACGACCCGTCGTACACGCAGCCGCTGATGTACGACCTGATCGAGCAGAAGCGGTCGGTGCGCAAGCTCTACACCGAGTCCCTCATCGGCCGTGGCGACATCACGATCGAGGAGGCCGAGCAGGTCATCCGCGACTACCAGGCGCAGCTGGAGCGGGTCTTCACCGAGGTGCGCGAGGCCGACGAGAAGCCTGACTCGTGGACGACGGTGCCGGACTACCCGGACAAGCCGGAGGGCGAGACCCAGACCGCGGTGCCGTTCGAGACGCTCAAGACGATCGCGGACGCCTACGTCACCCCTCCCGAGGGCTTCACCGTCCACCCGAAGGTGATGCCTCAGCTCCAGCGTCGCGCGGCGGCGATCACCGACGGCCCCATCGACTGGGGCACCGGCGAGATCCTCGCCTTCGGCGCCCTGCTCATGGACGGGCGGCCGGTGCGGCTGGCCGGACAGGACTCGCGCCGGGGCACGTTCGTCCAGCGGTTCGCCACGATCATCGACCGGATCAACGCCGACGAGTGGACTCCGCTGTCGAACCTCACCGAGGACCAGGCCAAGTTCCACGTCTACGACTCGCTGCTCTCCGAGTACGCCGCACTCGGCTTCGAGTACGGCTACTCGGTCGCGCGACCCGAGGCGCTGGTGCTGTGGGAGGCGCAGTTCGGTGACTTCGTCAACGGCGCGCAGACCGTGATCGACGAGTACATCACCTCCGGGAAGACCAAGTGGGGCCAGGACTCGGGCGTCGTGCTCCTGCTCCCGCACGGCTACGAGGGCCAGGGTCCCGACCACTCCTCCGCCCGCATCGAGCGGTTCATGACGCTGTGCGCCGACGAGGCGTTCGTCGTCGCCCAGCCGTCGACACCGGCCTCCCACTTCCACCTGCTGCGCCGGCACTCGCTGGGCGGTGAGCACAAGCCGCTCATCGTGTTCACGCCCAAGTCGATGCTGAAGCGCAAGGAGGCGGCCTCGCAGCCCAGCGACTTCACCTCCGGCACGTTCCAGCCGGTCATCGGCGACACCACGGCCGACCCGGACGCCGTCGACACCCTGCTGCTGTGCTCGGGCCGGATCACCTGGGACCTGATGGTCGAGCGGACCAAGCAGGAGGACTCCGGTCGGTTCGCCATCGCGCGCATCGAGCAGCTCTACCCGCAGCCGCTCGCCGAGCTGCAGGCCGAGGTCGCCAAGTACCCCAACCTCCGGAACGTGCGCTGGGTCCAGGACGAGCCGGCGAACATGGGTCCGTGGCCGTTCTACGGCCTCGGTGTGTTCCCGGAGCTCGGCAAGCAGGTAGAGCGGGTCTCACGGCCGGCGTCGTCCTCGCCCTCGGTCGGCACCGCCAAGCGCCACATCGAAGAGGCGAAGGTGCTGATGGGCAAGGCCTTCAAGTAGCCGCGGCGAGCCTGTCGACATGTACTTCACCGATCGCGGCATCGAGGAGCTCGTGGCGCGCCGGGGTGACGAGGAGGTCACCTTGGCGTGGCTCGCGGAGCGCCTCCAGGAGTTCACCGACGTGCACCCCGAGTTCGAGGTCGCCGTCGAGCGGTTCGCCACGTGGCTGGCGCGCCTCGACGACCCGGACGACTAGCCCGAGGAACGTGCTGGAGGACTAGGTTGTCGCCGTGAGCGACGAGCTGATCGACTACCGCACCTGGGGCGTCGAGTTCTTCCACCAGGCCGTGACCGAGGAGCGGGTGCTCCGCGGGGTCAACGTCCTCTCCGGCCGGCCGATCGACGTGGGTCCGATGGGCGTCGGTCCGGGCAAGCTGGTCAAGGTCACGGCCAAGGGCCAGATCGGTACGGCGACCGGTCGGCGGGTCAGCGACGACCCGGTGTCGTTCCACATCACGCTGCCGGTGCCGATCGAGTTCATGATCGACCTCGGCGTCGACAAGCACCGGTTCAACGCCGAGATCGGGGTGCCGTTGGTGATCGCGGCACGAGCGCGGGAGGACCTCGCGATCGTCCTCGACGTCACGCCGCCGTCGGCGGCGCAGGTGCAGGTCCAGCTCCAGGCGCAGGGGCTGCGCGCGCAGCTGGTCCAGCTGGCCGCCGGTGTCGAGGGCGAGCTCAAGCGCTTCATCGCCAAGTACGTGAAGCGGGAGCTGGCCAAGGACTACGTCCAGCACGCCACGACCATCGACGTCGCCGGCGCCATCGAGCGGGCGTCGCGCGGGATCGGGCCGAAGAGCCCGATCGCCGAGGAGCTCACCGAGGACCTCTCCCCCGCCCTCGAGGCGGACATCCGCGAGAACGCCGACCTCTTCGTGCCCAGCGAGGCCGCGCAGCAGGAACCCACCGCGTGAGCGAGGCGCTTCCCGGCCCGGCGGACTACCCGCCGGCGCCCTGGCACATGCACGGCTCCCTCTGGCTGTCCGCGTTCCGGCTAGCCCACGACGCCGACGCGCGGCATCCGGCCGGCACCTACGGTGTCGCGCTCGTCGACTACGTCGAGCCCAGCCCGTTGACCTACGGCGAGCTGCTCGTCGCCCGCACCACCCGCACCGAAGACGGTCGTCGGGCGGTCACGATCACCGACATCTGGGTCGACTCGCCGGCCTCGCTGGCAGGCGGCCGCGCCCTCTGGGCGATCCCGAAGCAGCTGTGCGACTTCGACCTGGAGAGCTCGTTCCGCGGACCGGTGACGAGCACGGACTGGACCGCCACGATCGACCGGCGCGCGATCGTCGACGCGTCGTTCACGGACGTGTCGCGGGCCGCGCCCCGGGTTCCGTCGAAGGGCCTGGTCGTGCAGCCACCGATCGACGACCACACCGAGCCGGTCACCGTGATGATGACCGGCTCGGCGAGGGCGCTGCCCTGTCGTGGCCGTTGGAGCTTCGCGGCCGACGGCCCGCTGGCGTTCCTCCGGGAGGCCCGCCAGCTGGCGTCGTTCCGGATGGCCTCCTTCCGGCTCGACTTCTCCTGAGCGGCTGCTAGGCCGGGTCGGGCACGTCCTCGGCGTCGAGGTCCTGGGCGACGAGGGCCGCGATCGCGGCGACGTCGGCCTCGTCGTCCCCCGACACCTCGACGGTGTCGCCGTTGGCGGCACCCAGGGTCATGATCAGCAGCGCCGAGGTGGCGTCAACCGGCTCGTCCCCGGGCACGCCGATCAGCACTTCAGACTCGAGCTCGATCGCGGCCTCGGAGATGATCGCGGCGGGCCGGGCGTGGAGGCCGACGGCGGAGCCGACGACCACGGACTTGGTGGGCATGGTGTCTCGTTTCTCTCGAGGTTTCGGCTGGGCAGGTCAGACGGTCACGGGTACGGCGGAGGCGGGCTGCTCCTCGGTCGCCGGGCGACCGATCGACTTGAGCAGGATCACGCTGGCCGCGGCGATCAGCACGCCGGCGACGAGAGCGATCACGAACCCCGCGACGCCGTCGACGGCGAAGAGGACGAAGACGCCGCCGTGCGGAGCGCGGAGACCCACGTCCAGCGCCTGCGCCAGGCCGCCCGTGACCGCGCTGCCGAGCATGATCGAGGGGATCACCCGCAGTGGGTCGGCCGCGGCGAACGGGATCGCGCCCTCGGTGATGAACGACGCTCCGAGCAGCCACGCGGCCTTGCCGTTCTCGCGCTCGGCAGGGTCGAAGAGGCCCGGGCGGACCACCGTCGCCAGCGCCAGCGCGAGGGGCGGCACCATGCCCGCCAGCATCACGGCGGCCATGATCTTCAGCTCGGGGGCGTCGCCGGCGAGGGTCGCCGCCGATCCGACACCGGCAGCCGCGAACGAGTAGGCGACCTTGTTGAGCGGCCCGCCCATGTCGAAGGCCATCATCAGGCCGAGGATCGCGCCGAGGATCACGGCGTTGGAGCCGCTCATGTCGCTGAGCCCGTTCTCCAGCGCGGTCGTGAGCTCGCTGATCGGCTTGCCGAGGACGGTGAGCATCAGGGTGCCGACGACCAACGCGGTGAGCAGCGGGATCACCAGCACCGGCATCAGGCCGCGCGCCCACTTGGCGACCGGCCAGCCGGTGATCCAGTGGGCGACCAGGCCGGCGAGCACACCGCCGACGATGGCGCCGAGGAACCCGGTCTGCGGGGTGCCGAACTGCATGATGTCGGTCGCGAGACCGCCCATGATGAAGCCGGGCGCGATGCCGGGGCGGTCCGCGATCGCGTAGGCGATGTAGCCGGCGAGGGCGGGCACGAAGAACGCGAACGCGGTCTTGCCGATGATGAACAGGATCGCAGCGAGGTAGGCGAGCAGGCCGGAGTCGAACGGCACGTGCTCGAGCCCGAGCGCCTGGACGTCCGGCAGGTTCGTCAGCGAGTTGTTCGCGACGACGTCGGCGAAGACGTTGGTGATGTCGTAGCCGCCGAGCAGGAAGCTGAGCGCGATGAGCAGGCCGCCGGCCGCGACGAACGGGATCATGTAGGAGACGCCGGTCATCAGGATGCGCCGGACCCGGCCGCCCCACGACTCGCCCGCGGTCGCCGTACTGCCGGCGTCGGAGGTGCCGCCGCCCTCGACGCGCGGCGGGTTGGGGTCGTCGGCGAAGCGGAGGGCCTCGGCGATCATCACGTCGCCCTCGTCGATCGGCCGCTTGACGCCGGAGGACACCACCGGCTTGCCGGCGAACCGGCCGCGGTCGCGCACGCCCACGTCGGCCGCGAAGATCACCGCGTCGGCGGCGTCGATCGTGGCCTGGGGAAGCGGCTTCGAGCCGGCCGAGCCCTGGGTCTCGACGGCGATCTCGACGCCGGCACGCGCTGCCGCCGCTTCGA
>NZ_JACEHF010000098.1 GCF_014180685.1 Nocardioides pelophilus
GGAGCGCCCCGCGGCCCGGGCCGCGGCGCTCGCGCGGTCGACGAACATCGCGACCGCCGGGGACGCTGCGATCGCGACCGGGCCCGCGTCGACCGGCGGCAGCCCCAGCGGCTCGACCGGCAGCTCGCGCTCGGCCAGCAGGCCGAGCGGCACGCGGGTCGTGACGAGCAGCGTCAGCCCGGTGCGCTCGAGCAGCGCGGCGACCGCCTCGTCCCCGACCGCCATCGACTCCAGGTTGTCGAGGACGACCAGCTCGTCGCGGTCCGCCAACGCCTCCAGGGGGTCCCGGCCGGTCGCCGCCTCGAGCGCCTCGGCGATGTCGACGTGGAGCCGGTCGGCCGAGGTGGCCTCGGTGATGGTGAGGAACGCGACCGGCCGACCCTGGTCGCTCAGCTCCTGGGCGACGACGGTCGCCACCCGCGACTTCCCGCTGCCGCCCATCCCGGTCAGGCTCACCAGGCGAGCCTCGGCCAGCTGCTGACCGACCTCGGCGACGAGCGCGTCCCGCCCGAAAGTCGGCGTCGACAGCCTCGGCACCCGGGCCGCCAGCCGAGGAGCGAGCTCCCCGACGGGCGCCGCCTCGGCACCGGTCCCGTCCGACAGCGACACCTGCTGCGCCGGTCGGCCCGGCGCGGCCAGCGCCGGGTCCTGCTGCAGGATCGCCAGCTCGAGCTGGCGCAGCGCCTGGCTGGGGTCGATCCCGAGCTCCTCGGCGAGCTGTTCCCGGGCACGTCCGTAGGCGAGGAGCGCGTCGGCCTGGCGGTCGCTGCGGTAGAGCGCGGTCATCAGGTGGCCCCAGAGCACCTCCCGCGTCGGGTGCAGCCGCACCAGCTCCTCCAGCTCGCCGACCACCTCGGTGTGGCGACCGAGCGCGAGGACCAGGTCGAGCCGCTGCTCGACGGCGAGGAAGCGCAGCTCCTCGAGCCGGGCGGCCTCGGCGGCGACGAAGGGCAGGTCGACGAGGTCACCGAGGAACGGTCCGCGCCACATCGCCAGCGCCGCGTCGTACGTCGCGAGCGCGGCCTCGGGCTCGGCGTCGCGGAGCCGGCGCGCGTCGGCGATCCCGGCCTCGAAGCGGTGGACGTCGGTGTCGAGCGGGTCGATCCGGAGCCGGTAGCCCGGCGGCCGCGACTCGAGGACCCCGTCCACTCCCGCGGCGGCGAGCGACTTGCGCAGCTTCGAGACGAACACCTGCAGCGTGGGGAGCGGGCTCGCGGGTGGCTCCTCCCCCCAGATCGCGTCGACGAGGCGGTCGGTCGAGACCACCTCCGGGACCGCGAGCGCGAGGACGGCGACCACGGCGCGCTGCCGCGGTCCCCCGAGCGCGACCGTGCGGTCGTCGGCCACGACCTCCAGCGGTCCGAGAAACCGAACGTCCACGAGGCCACCGTAGGTGCGAACGGCGCCGCTGTCCGACAATCGCGATCAGGCGCGGTCACGCGCGGTCAGGCGCGAGTCGCCGACTCGGCGCACACCGGGTCAGGACACGTTCCAGGAACGGTGGAACGTCATGTGACCGTCACGGAACTGCTCGTCGCGCACGTACGGCGTGGGGTCGACGATCCGGGCATCGAGCCGGTGACGGCCGGCGAGGTCCAGCTGGACGGTTTCCTGATCGGCCCACGCGGCGACCTCGCTCCCGTCGACGTACCAGGTGATGTCGTAGCCGGCGCCGACGAGATCGGGCAGGCCGAGGTCCACGGTCGCGTCGCCGTGGATCCGCGCACCACCGACGCTGCCGAGGGGTGGGGCCAGCAGGTAGAACTGCTGGATCATCGCCTCCCGGCCGGGCAGGTTGAACTCGCTGTTCAGCACTCGCATCAGCGAGTTCTCGGTCGGCCGGTAGATGCCGAACAGCGAGTAGTACGCGCTCTCGTAGGTGCCGACCGCGCCGCCGTCCGGCGACTCCTCGCCGAGCCACCTCCACCACTTGAGCCGCCCGGCCGCCATCAGGTCAGCGGTGTAGGTCGATACGTTGACCTCGCGCGGCTCCGGGCCGGTGTAGACCTCCGGGCCGCCGTACTGGTACTCGTCGGCGAGCTGGCCGATCGAGTGACCGAGCTCGTGGACCACGATCTGTCCCGAGAGCGGGTGCCCGCCGGACGCCGTCGCCATGGCCCCGTTGGTGTAGCCGGCGCCGCCGTACTTCGTCGAGTTCGCCAGCAGCACCACGTGGTCGACGGCCGGGGCCTGGCTCGCGTAGCTGTAGGCCCGCCCGCGGTTGCCGCAGAGCAGACGCTCGATGGCGAAGCAGAAGAAGTACGAGTCCAGCGCAGTGTCACGGACGACGCCCTGGGTGGGGTCGTTGTCGACGCCCGATTCTCGAGAGACCACGTCGACGGCCCACACGTTGAAGAGGTCCCGGTAGGTGAGGAACGGCTCCACCGCGGCCAGCTCTTCCCACTTGCTCTCGACGTGCTGGTGGAAGGTGTCGAGGTCGGCCCGGGTGTAGCCGTCGCCCACGAACACCAGATCGATCCGGTTGCTGACCGGACCGGAGACCTGGATCGGCGTGACACCGGCATGCGCCACGCCCTCGGTGCCGCCCTGGTCCGACTCCTTGATCCAGACCCGCCGGATCGTTCCGTCCAGAGAGGGGACCTCGACCGAGACGCGCCGGGCGTCGCTGGCATCGCCTCGGTCCGTCGGTGCGCCGCCGGCGGACGGGATCGCGGTGACCGCGACGCATCCGAGCAGGACGGCCAGACCGAGAGTGCGACTCCCGCGTCGCGTGACCACCGACCCAGTGTCCGCCTCTCGGCTCGGTGAATCAACAGGCTGTCGACCGCGAAATCTCCCGGCTGACCGACCTCCGATCGCCACCTCGTATCCTCGGAATCGGTGAGCGACGAGCCCGAGGCGCAGGACGACCCGGCCCGCGAGCGCGACCGGCGTGACGCGGAGCGGAAGGCCGCGCGCGCCCGGATGGAGCAGCAGCACACCTGGGTGGACCTCCAGATCAAGCGGGCGATCGAGCGCGGTGACTTCGACGACCTCCCCGGTGCCGGCAAGCCGATCACCGGCCTCGGCGAGCAGCACGACCCGGAGTGGTGGGTCAAGCAGCTGGTGGAGCGCGAGCGGATCGCCGTACTCCCGCCGTCGCTGCAGCTGCGCAAGGACGACGCCGCGCTCGACGCCTTGCTCGACGGGCTCGCCTCCGGGGCGGAGGTGCGCAGCGCCGTCGAGGACTTCAACGCCCGGGTCATCCACGCGCGCTACACGCCGACCGACGGGCCGCCGCTGATCACGATGCCGCGCGACGTCGACGAGACGGTGGCTGCGTGGCAGGACCGTCGCGCAGCGCGACGGCGGGCTAACGCCGCTGCAGCTCCCACGCCGACCGGATCGCGTCGCAGATGGCGGTGGCGTCGCCGTTGAGAAGAGCCTGCACCTTCAGGTGCTTCTCGTAGCGCGGCGGAATGCCGAAGGTCTCGGGGTGGTCGGCGACGAGTCGCTCCCGGCGCTCGAAGGACGAGCGGACCACGAGCTCGCCCTCATCGACCAGGCGCGCGACCAGCCGGTCGTCGACGTACCACGCCGGACGCGCCTCGGTGCCCTTGCGCTTGACGCCCGGGAGCGACCGGGCGAAGGCGTCGACCTGGTCGGGGCTCATGCACCGACGGTACGACGCAGCGCGGACAGCGCGTCTCGGGGAGACATCCGTCATACCGCTCCCCGGTGACCCGCCGGTAAGTTGTCGGAACGTGAGTCACAAGAGCGCCAAGGACTTCTTCCGCCCGCTCGCCGTCGGTGCCCCGGCACCGCTGCGCGAGATCCCCGCCCGCCCGAGCCGGGCCATCCACTTCTTCGACCCGTCGAACGAGAAGATGGCGGCCAAGATCCCGGGGATGATCGGCACCGTCGACGTGCTCCTCGGCAACCTCGAGGACGCGGTCAAGGCCGACAACAAGGTCGCCGCCCGCGAGGGGCTGGTGAAGATCGCGCAGTCGACCGACTTCGGGCCGACCCAGCTGTGGACGCGGATCAACTCGCTCGACAGCCCCTGGGTGCTCGACGACCTGACCACGCTGGTGCCGGCGATCGGCGAGAAGCTCGACGTGATCATGGTCCCGAAGGTCCAGGGTGCCGAGGACATCCACTACGTCGACCGGCTGCTCGCCCAGCTCGAGGCGAAGGCGGGGATCAGCCGGCCGATCCTGATCCACGCGATCCTCGAGACGGCCCGCGGCGTGGCCAACGTCGAGGAGATCTGCGGCGCGAGCCCGCGGATGCAGGGCCTCTCGCTGGGCCCGGCCGACCTGGCCGCGGACCGCAAGATGAAGACCACCCGGGTCGGCGGCGGCCACCCCGGCTACCTGGTGCGGCAGGACCCGCCGAAGGACGAGCTGGGCGTCTCGCGGATCGAGGCACCGCGCGCGATCTTCCAGCAGGACCTGTGGCACTACACGATCGCCAAGATGGTCGACGCGTGCGCGATGCACGGCATCTACCCCTACTACGGCCCGTTCGGCGACATCGCCGACGTGGTGGCGTGCGAGGACCAGTTCCGCAACGCGTTCCTGCTCGGCTGCGTCGGCACCTGGTCGCTGCACCCCAAGCAGATCGCCATCGCCAACAAGGTCTTCTCCCCCAGCGTCGAGGACATCGCCCACGCCCGCCGCGTCGTCGCCGCGATGGGCGACGGCACCGGCGCCGTGATGATCGACGGCAAGATGGAGGACGACGCCTCGCTCAAGCAGTGCCTCGTGCTCGTCGAGCTGGCGGAGAAGCTGGCCGCGATCGACCCCGAGCTGAAGGCGCAGTACGACGCCATCGAGGTGGATGCCTGATGACGAGCCAGGAATCCAGCATCAAGCCCCTGCGGTCGGTCCTCTACATGCCCAGCTCCAACGAGCGGGCGCTCGAGAAGGCGAAGACCATCGCTGCCGACGCGATCATCTTCGACCTCGAGGACGCCGTCGCCCCCGACGCCAAGCCGGCCGCCCGGGACGCCGCGGCCGCCGCGGTCCGGTCCGGTGAGTACGGCCGGCGCGAGCTGATCATCCGGGTCAACGGCATCGGCACCGAGTGGCACGACGACGACATCAAGGCTGCCGCGGCGGCCGGCCCGGACGTCGTACTCGTGCCGAAGGTGAACTCCGCGGAGGAGGTGCACCAGCTGGTCGCCGCGCTGGAGGCCGCCGGCGCACCGGAGCGGACCACGCTGTGGGCGATGGTCGAGACCCCGATCGCGATGCTCAACGCGCTGTCGATCGCGCAGGCGTCGCCGCGGCTCACCGGCTTCGTGATGGGCACCAACGACCTGGTCAAGGAGCTGTACGCCGAGCACGTGCCCGGTCGGCAGCCCGTCATCACCGGTCTCGGGCTCGCCCTGCTGGCCGCCCGCGCCGCCGGCATCGTGATCATCGACGGCGTCTACAACGACGTGAAGAACCTCGACGGCTTCCTCGCCGAGGTCGAGCAGGGCCGCCAGATGGGCTTCGACGGCAAGACCCTGATCCACCCCGGCCAGGTCGAGGGCGCCAACGAGGGCTTCGCCCCGTCCGAGCAAGCCATCGCCGACGCCCGCGGGCTCATCCAGGCCTGGGAGGACGGGAAGGGCAGCGGCGTGGTCACCTACAACGGCCGGATGGTCGAGAACCTCCACGTCGAGTCCGCCGAGCGCACCCTCGCCATCGCCGACGCCATCGCCGCGCTCCAGGGCTGACCCGTCGCGAACTACGGTGGCCGGGTGACCGACCTGCTGATCCGTGACGCGCGCCTGGTCGCGATCGCCCCCGAACCGGCCGCCGACCCGGACGTCCCCGTCGACGTGCTCGTCGAGGACGGCGTGATCACTGCGGTCGGGCCGAGCCTCACGCGCCCTCCGGGCGTCGAGGGGTACGACGCCGCCGGTCGCTGGCTGATGCCCGGGCTGTGGGACACCCACGTCCACCTCGGTCAGTGGACCCTGACCCGCGGCCGGCTCGACACCAGCCAGGTGCAGTCGCCGGAGGAGGCGGTCGACCTGGTGGCGGCGAAGGTCTCCGAGCAGCCGGGCACGCCCCTGATCGGGTGGGGCCACCGCCCGGGGACCTGGGCCCGGGAGCCGACCACTGCGGACCTCGACCTCGCGGCCGGGGTGACCCCGGTCATCCTGGTCGCGGGCGACGCCCACCACGCGTGGCTCAACAGCGCGGCCCAGGGAGCGCTCGGCCTGCCGCTGCGCGAGGGGATGGTCGCGGAGACGGAGTGGTTCGAGGCCTACGAGCGGCTCAGCGCGCTCACCGCCGCCGGCGACGACCCGGCCTCCTACCGCAGGACCCTCGACGACGCCGCCGCGAAGGGGATCGTCGGCCTGGTGGACTTCGAGTTCACCGGCGGGGTGGACGCGTGGCGGGAGCNCACCGGCGGGGTGGACGCGTGGCGGGAGCGCTGGCCGGAGGGCTGCGACCGGCTGCGGGTCAACGTCGCGGTCTACGCCGACCAGCTCGACCCGGTGCTCGCGGAGGGGCTGCGGACCGGCGACCCGCTGCTGCCGGGCGACGACCGGCTCACCATGGGCCCGCTGAAGATCATCAGCGACGGCTCCCTCAACACCGGCACGGCGTGGTGCCACCACCCCTACGGCTCCGAGGCGGACCCCGACCGACCCGCCGGCTCCCCCAACCTCGACCTCGCCGAGCTCACCGACCTCCTCACCCGGGCGCACGCGGCCGGCCTGGAGACGGCGACCCACGCCATCGGCGACGCGGCAGCCGACGCCGCGCTGACGGCGTACGAACGCTCGGGGGCGCGCGGCTCCCTCGAGCACGTCCAGCTGGTCGCGCGCGCGGACGTCGCGCGGATCAAGCGGCTCGGGCTTCGGGCGAGCGTGCAGCCGGCCCACCTCGTCGACGACCGCGACCTCACCGAGCAGGTCTGGTCGGACCGCGCGGAGCGCTGCTTCGCGTTCCGCTGGCTCCTCGACGCCGGCGTTCCGCTCTCGCTGGGCTCGGACGCCCCGGTCGCCCCGCTGGATCCGTGGCTCGCGATCGACGCGGCCGTGCGGCGCACCGGCGACGACCGGCCCCCCTGGCACGCCGAGCACGCGCTGACCCGGCGCGAGGCCCTGGCCGCGTCGGTCGCCGGTCACCTCGAGGTCCGCGCCGGCGGCCCCGGCGACCTGGTCGTCCTCGACGACGACCCGCTGATCTCCACCCGCCCTCAGGTCGCGCTCACCGTCGCCGCCGGCCGCGTGGTGCACCGGTCCTAGGACTTCGTGCCCGGCTCGATCCCGAGCGCGATCGTCAGCGCCAGCACGGTCTCGGGGTCCTCGAGCCGGTCGCCGAAGAGCTCGCGCAGCTGGGCCATCCGGTAGCGCACGGTCTGCGGGTGCACGAACAGCGCGGCCGCGATGTCGTCGCGGCGACCCTGGTGGAGCAGCCACGCCCGCAGGGTCTCGACCAGCTTGGCCGCGCTCGCCGGGCGCACCCCGGCCAGCGGCGCGAGCGCGGCGGCCCGCAGGTCGGCCAGCGCCTCGAGGTCGGCGGTCAGCACCAGCTCCGGCAGGTGTGCCTCGGTGTCGACGCCGAGGCCGCGCTCCTGGGCGCGCAGCGCCCGGTCGTACGACGACCGCACGGCCAGCCACGGACGGGCGGGACCCACCAGGCAGCGGCGACCCTCCACCGCTCGGAGCAGCGCCGTGCGGCGCCGCCCGTCCATGTCGGGCACCAGCAGGAGCACGGCCGCCTCGAGCTCGGGCAGGTCGGTCGCCTGCAGGGTGCTGGTGTGCACGAGCTGGAGGACGGACCCGACCTGCGCCTCGGGCACGATCACCGCGGTGAGCGTGGTCGGCGGCGACCACTCGGCCCGCTCGGCCGCGGCGACGACGGTCGCCTCGGGGGCACCGGTCAGCAGGTGCTGCGCGATCCGGTCGAGGAGCCGCTCGCGCACCCGCCCCGCGGTCGCGGACTCGTCGCCGTGGCCGGCGACGCTGGTGGCGGAGAGCTCGTCGATGTAGGCCCACACGGCCTGCGCGAACGCGGCCATCGTGGCGGCGTCGAGCCCGTTGTCGAGCGCCACCGCGGCGAGCCGTTCCCAGGCCACCTGGGCGCCGATCCGGTAGGCCGAGAGCAGCGCCTCGGAGCTGCGGCCGCTGCGCGCCTCACCCCGCCCGAGCTGGTAGGCGCCCTCGATCGCGGGCGCGGTCGGCGTACGTCGGCCCGTGCCGTGGCGCTCGGACACCAGGGACAGGAACCCGCCCAGCGCCAGCCGCACGGCCGAGCGGATCGTCTCGCCCATCGGCCCGCTGAACGCGTCGGTGTAGCTCGGCACCTCCTCGATCACGGCGGCGACCACGTCGTCGGCGGCAGCGGGCAGCGCGGCGCGCAGCGCGACCGTCACCTCGGGCGGGAGCACCAACGTCGCCGCAGATCGACGTGCCATCACGATCCTTTGTTCGTACCGCATAAAAAGGGGCCTCAGATTCACCGCAGACAGTCATGACTCTAACGGCCAGATCAGGAAGTCTGGATGTTGTGAGTTCCTCCAGCTTTTCCGCCCCCTTCCTGGTCCGGAGTGGCCCGAGCGGCCTTCGCCGCCGCCTCCGCGCTGTGGCTGAAGCCGCGGTGACTCCGCTGTCCCTCGACGACGTCCTCGACTCCTTCCACCCGCTCCGCTCCGGCACCGACCTGCGCGGCCGGATCGTGGCCGTCCAGCCCGAGACCGCCGACGCCGCGACGATCGTCATCAAGCCGGGCCGCGACTGGCTCGGCCACGAACCCGGCCAGTACGTCCAGGTCGGCGTCGACGTCGACGGCGTACGCCTGTGGCGCTGCTACTCGCTGACCCACGGCCCGCGCCCCGACGGCAACATCAGCATCACCGTGAAGGCGATCCCGGACGGGATCGTCTCCCAGCACCTGGTGCGCCGCGTGCGGCCGGGCCAGATGGTCCACCTCCAGCAGGCGGCCGGCGACTTCGTGCTCCCGCAGCCGATCCCGCGGCAGCTGCTGATGGTCACCGCCGGCTCCGGCATCACGCCGGTGATCGGCATGTTGCGCAACCTGTTCTCGAAGGCCGCGCTGCCCGACCTCGACATCACCCTGGTCCACGTCAACCAGGCGGAGCCGCACTCGATCTTCAAGGACGAGCTGCGCGCGCACGCTGCCGCCGGCCGGATCACCCTGGTCGAGCACTTCGACGACCGCGACGGGCTGCTCGACCTGGCCCGCCTCGAGTCGCTCGTGCCCGACCTCGACGCGCGGGCGGCGTACGCCTGCGGCCCGAGCGGCCTGCTCGACGCCCTCGAGGAGTGGTACGACGCCCGTGGGCTGCCCCTCAACACCGAGCGGTTCCGCCCCGCCCTGCTCACCGACGCGGGCGAGGGCGGCACGGTCACGTTCGTCGGCGGCACCGTCGTCGAGGCCAACGGCGCGACCCCGATCCTCGACGCCGCCGAGGCTGCCGGCGTCCTCATGCCGAGCGGCTGCCGGATGGGCATCTGCATGGGTTGCGTGCTGCCGATGAAGCAGGGCGTCGTCCGCGACCTCCGCAACGGCGAGCTCACCATCGCCGTGCCCGGCGAGACCGACCCGGGCGGCGTGAAGATCCAGACCTGCATCAACGCCGCCGCCGGCGACTGCCACCTCGACCACTAGCCGACCCCGACCCCGCTGGTCGAGGACGTCGCTCAGCGACCGTCACGAGACCAAGGCAACCGAAAGGGAACCATGACTGCCATCACCAAGAAGGCCGACAACCCGATCGCCCACCTCAGCCCCGAGGACATCGAGGCGATCGGCGCCCGGCTCGACGAGATCCGCCAGGAGATCATCGACAGCCGCGGCGAGTCCGACGCGGCCTACATCCGCAAGATGATCAAGACCCAGCGCTATCTCGAGCTCGGCAGCCGCGCCGTACTCCTCGGCAGCATCTTCCCGCCGGCCTTCGTCGCCGGCACCGTCGGCCTCTCGGTCGCCAAGATCCTCGAGAACATGGAGATCGGCCACAACATCCTGCACGGCCAGTGGGACTGGATGCGCGACCCCAAGATCCACTCCACGACGTGGGAGTGGGACATGGCCTCCCCGTCCGAGCAGTGGAAGCACAGCCACAACGAGCTGCACCACACCTACACGAACGTGGTCGGCAAGGACAACGACCTCGGCTACGGCATCATGCGGGTCGACGAGGACCAGCGGTGGCACCCGTTCTTCCTTCTGCAGCCGGCCTGGAACTTCGTCAACGCCTGCTTCTTCGAGTACGGCATCGCGGCGTACGACCTCGAGCTCGGTCGCAACCTGGCCATCCCGAAGGAGAAGCGCAGCCCGGAGTTCAAGGCGGCTGCGAAGAACGTCCTGAAGAAGGTCCGCAAGCAGGCCACCAAGGACTACCTGGTGCACCCGGCCCTGTCGATCCCCACCGGCTCCTTCGTGCCCACGCTGGTCGCGAACTTCACCGCCAACGTGGTCCGCAACCTGTGGAGCCACTCGATCATCATGTGCGGCCACTTCCCCGAGGGCGTCGAGACCTTCGAGAAGAAGTCGATCGAGGGCGAGTCCCGCGGCGATTGGTACGTCCGCCAGATGCTCGGCTCGGCCAACATCTCCGGCTCGAAGGCGCTGCACATCATGAGCGGCAACCTCTCCCACCAGATCGAGCACCACCTGTTCCCCGACCTGCCGTCCAACCGGTACGCCGAGGTGGCGCCGAAGGTCCGCGCACTCTTCGACGAGTACGACCTGAACTACTGCAGCCGCCCCCTCGTGCCGCAGGTCTACTCGGCCTGGCACAAGGTGGTCCGGCTGTCGTTCCCGAACGGCTGGCTGGCCACCACCAACAAGCGCAACCTGCCGCAGCAGCTGGTGGCGCTCTACAAGATCTCGACCGCCGACAAGCGGAAGCGTCGCGTCATGCTGAAGCTGCTGGAGCGCAAGGCCAAGCAGCCGGAGTACGTCGCCGCGGCCTGAGCCCTCATCCCTGGGGACGATTCTCGGCCGGTCCCGGCATGTCCGGCGGCCGGCCGGGCAACGCTGTCCTCATGCGCTCCCGATCCCTCACCGCACTGCTGCCGCTCGCCGCTCTCGCACTCGCCCTCAGCGCCTGCCAGGACCCTGAGCCGGACGGCGCGGACGACACCCCGGACGTCGCCGGTCCTCCGGCCCTGGTGGCCGAGGACGCGACGCTCGCCTGGTCCGCCCAGCTCGCCGAGGACTGGTCGCCCACCCACGCGGTCGCCGTCGGCGACGTGGTCGTCGTCTCCTCGAGCTGGGAGATCGACGAGGGCACCGAGATCACGGCGTACGACGCCGACGGCGCGGTGCTCTGGCAGCAGAGCGGGTACGGCGGTGCCCTGCTCGCCCCCGTCGGTGACGACCAGGTCCTCATCTGCGACTTCGAGGAGTCGTGGACGGTCTCGGTCGACGACGGCGACGTCGTCGACGAGGGCGACGCCGACGACAGCCGCTGCCCGGTCGCCGACGACGACGCCGGCATCCCGGTGCCCCGCAACGACGAGGCCTACCGCGTCGCGGGCACCGTCCTGACCGTCGACTCCCCCGACGGTTCCTACGAGATCGAGCTCGAGGAGCCCCCGTCGGAGATCTGGGGCGTCGACCGCGGCGTCCTCACCTTCATCGACGAGACCGACACCCTCCACCTCTACCGCTAGCTCACCCGCCGCCGCTGGTTGAGGTGCGAGCGAAGCGAGCCTCGAAACCAAGGCCCACGCCGCCGCTGGTTGAGGTGCGAGCGCCCGCGCCGCTGGTTGAGGTGCGAGCGAAGCGAGCCTCGAAACCAAGGCCCCCCACGAAGTTACCAGCGGGTAGTATTGCCCCCATGAGCAACGTGACCTGCAGGACCGAGGGCGGCATCGCGCACGTGCGGCTGGACCGACCCGACAAGCTCAACGCGCTGACGCTGCCGATCCTCCAGGACCTGGCGGACACGGCCCACGACCTCCGCAAGGACAAGAGCCTGCGCGCCGTCGTGATCGCGGGCGAGGGCGACGCGTTCTGCGCCGGCCTCGACTTCGCGAGCGTGATGAAGAACCCGGCCAACATCGCGAAGGCCTTCGTCCCGCTGCCGTGGCGCGGCACCAACCTCTTCCAGGAGGCCTGCTGGGCGTGGCGACGAGTGCCGGTTCCGGTGATCGCCGCCGTGCACGGCCACTGCCTCGGCGGCGGCCTGCAGATCGCTCTCGCCGCGGACTTCCGGATCGCCACCCCCGACTCACGCTGGTCGGTGCTCGAGGGCAAGTGGGGCCTGATCCCCGACATGTCCGGCATCCGCAGCATCTCCGAGCTGATCGGGATCGACCAGGCCAAGCTGCTCACCATGACCGCCGAGGTGTTCGATGGCAGCCGCGCGGCCGAGCTGGGCCTGGTCACCAAGCTCGACAACGACCCCCTCGCCGGCGCCCAGCGGTTGGCCTCCGAGCTCGCCGCGAAGTCACCCGACGCCTTGGCGGCCGCCAAGCGACTCTTCAACGACAGCTACGGCGGGTCCCCGCGCCGCACCTTCGCCCGCGAGCGATTCGAGCAGGCCTTCCTCCTCGCCGCCCGCAACACCAAGACCGCCCGCGAGGCCGCGTTCAAGAAGGCCGACCCCGTCTACGGTCCCCGCGGCCGCTGACCGACGCGTCGCCGGGAGTTCGCCCAACCTGCGTCGCGGCTCTTCTTGATCGCCCGACTGACGCGCCGTGGGCGCTTCATTGCGCCCACTTAGAAGCGGGTCGACAACCTCGGTGCTGCGGCCGCGGTAACTCGGTGTTCGTGGCGCTCCGTCGGGACTGCGCACACTCCCACAGTGCTATGACCAGTCACGGCGCCGAGGGAGCGGGCGCAATACCGCGATAGCGGAGGGCGCCGCCCACTCACGGCATCACATCGCCGCGTTCCGGCATTCTGGTGTCCGAGCCCTAGGTACCGGACTTCTTCGTCGGGGCCGGGAACGGGGTCTTGCCCTGGGCGAGGGCGTCGGTGAGTTGCTCGATGCGACGGCTGCGGGTTTCCGGGCGCATCGCGGTCTGGATGCGATTCAGGAAGGCGAAGCGGTTGCGGCCGTCCAACGCGGCGTAGACGTCGGTGAGGTCGCGCGCAGCCAGGGCGGCAGCAAGGTCGTCGGGCACCACTGCGGTAGCCGGGCTGTCGTAGGCGGCGTCCCAGCGGCCGTCCGCCTTCGCCTTTTCCACCTCGGCCAGGCCGGCGGGACGCATCCGCTCCTCGGCGGTGAGCCGCTCGATGCGCTCGCGGTTGATCTTCGACCAGACGCTCTTCGCGCGCCGCGGGGTGAACCGCTGCACGTACCACTCGTCGTCGAGCCGCCGGGCGATGCCGTCGATCCAGCCGAAGCAGAGCGCCACGTCCACGGCCGTCGTCCAATTGATCGACGTGACGCCGGTGCCCTTCTTGGCCATCCGAATCCAGACGTGGGTGGCGGTCGACGCGTTTTCGACGAGCCAGGTCTCGAACGCCTTGTCGTCCTCGAAGAACACCGCGTCGGTGTGGACCATCGACATGGCAGCAGCCTAGAGGCACGGTCTGAAGTAGCTGGACGGTTGCCGAGGGCGCGGCGCGCTGAGCCAGAGTGCTGCATTCCGCCGCGAGGAACGTGCGCCTACGAGGCCATCGAGAAGTGTCGCGCAGTCAATGAGGTCCGTGCAGGAGTGGTCGAGGCCTGTCGGCGCTCACGGATCCGGAGGTTGGGCGGCGCGCGGGAGGACGACCATGCACAATGTCACCCAGTCGCTGCCAGTCGCCATCCGGGGCCGGGCACAGAAACGGGAGAACCCCATGCGCGTCAGCCGCTCGGCGGCGTCTACCTGCCCGCAGCACCGATCGACAGCGTACGCCGCTCGCGGACGTCGAGCCCTCGCGGTCGCCGCCGCCACTGCGGCGCTGACCGCCCCCGCGGCCCACGCCGACGACGGCTTTGATGTCGACTCCACCAGCCGCTACGTCCTCCGGGCCGAGGAGGAGGTCGTCCGGGCCACGATGACGATGACGGTGACCAACGAACGGCCGAGCTACCGGACCGGCAACTACATCCAGTACTTCTACCTGCCCTCCATCACCATCCCGGTCCCCATGGAGGCGGCCCAGCTGGCGGCGGTCTCCAACGGCTCCCCGCTCTCGGTGACCCGGGAGCCCACGAAGGACCCGAGCACGGCGCTCGCGACCATCCACTTCCCCTCCAACCTGCTCTACGGCCAGAGCCGCACCGTCACTGTCTCGTTCGTCCTCAAGGGCGAGAGGCCACGCTCGAAGAACCAGACTCGGGTCGGGCCCGGCTATGCGTCGTTCGCTGTCTACGGACCCGGCGATGCCGGCCAGAACACCGTCCAGGTGGTGCTGCCCGCTTCGATGAGCTTCGACGCGACCGCCGACGCCTTCGACGACGGTAAGAGCAGCAAGAGCAGCAAGAGCGTCACCTACACCGCGACGGCCGACACCGAGGGCTTCGGCTTCTGGGCGGTGGTCTCGGCTCGCGACCTCGACATCGCGCGCTCCAGAACGGTGGAGCTCGGCGACCAGGACGTGGAGGTGCTGGCCTTCAGCGACGACAAGCGCTGGTTGCGCTTCGTGACCTCGCGGATGACGTCGGGGGTCCCGGTGCTGGAGGAACTGGTCGGCACCCCATGGCCGGGCGGGCTCACGACGGTCCGCGAGGACCGGTCCGTCAACGTCCGCGGCTACGACGGCTGGTTCGACAGCTCGGAGGACTCCATCGTGATCGGTGAGGAGCTCGACCAGGAGCTGCTCTACCACGAGCTTCTGCACGCCTGGGCCTCGTCGACCTCGTTCGAGGAGCGGTGGCTCTACGAAGGGATCGCCCAGTACCTCGCCGCTCAGGCTGTCGCGACGCAGGGCGACGAGCCGGTGCGGCGGAAGCCGGCCTCGGCCACTGCCACGAGCAAGCATGCCGTGCCGCTCAACACGTGGGGCGACGCGGGTGGACGCGCCCAGCCGACTGACGGCTACGGCTACCCCGCGTCGTACCGCGCGATGGAGTCGTTGCTCGACGGCATGGACGACGACACCCGCAGCGTGGTGCTGGCCGCAGCCATCGCCGGGCAGAGCGCTTACGCCGTCTCCGGCGAGACTCGCCTGACTGCCAGCCGCACCGGATGGCGGCGGTTCCTCGACCTGGTGCAAGTGCTGGGCCACGACGACGGGGCGCCCCAGACCTTCAGCAAATGGGTGCTCACGCCGGCGGAGCGCAAGCTCCTCCAGGACCGCCGGCGTGCCCTCGCGGACTACCAGGACGTCGACGACGCCGACGGCCAGTGGGCGCCGCCCCTCGGGGTGCGCGCGGCGATGACCGACTGGGAGTTTGAACAGGCCCAGCAGGCCCTCACACAGGTTGCCGACCTCGGGCCAGCCGTCATCGAGGTCCAGGAGGCTGCCCAGCGCCATGACACGCAGGTTCCGGAGTCGGTGGTCGCGCTCTACCAGGACGCCGAGAGCGCGGCGGACTACGACGAGCTCTCCGACACTCTGCCGAGGGCGGCGACGGCGGTCGAGGCCGTGGGCGCGGCCGACGCGGCCGCAGCCGAGTCGCGCAACCCGGTGGCGGCCCTAGGTGCCCTCGTGCTCGGCCTCGACGACAAGGCCGCCGAGGCCG
>NZ_JACEHF010000099.1 GCF_014180685.1 Nocardioides pelophilus
CCGACGCTCCCCGCCGCCGGCGCGAGGAGCGCCTCGAGGCGGAGCCGCGGCCCGGCCCCGGGGCCGCTGCGGACGACACCCTCCAGCTCTACTTCCTGTGCGCCCACCCGTCCCTGACTCCGGCGTCCGCGGTCGCACTCACGCTGCGGGCCGTCGGCGGCCTCACCACCCGCCAGATCGCCGACGCCTACCTGGTGCCGGAGGCGACGATGGGCCAGCGGATCAGCCGGGCGAAACGCACCGTCGCCGACGTCCGGTTCGACCAGCCGGGTGACGTCGCAACCGTCGTGCGGGTGCTCTACCTGGTCTTCAACGAGGGCTACTCCGGCGACGTCGACCTCGCCGCCGAGGCGATCCGGCTGACCCGGCAGCTCGCGGAGCGGACCGACCACCCGGAGGTGGCCGGGCTGCTGGCGCTGATGCTGCTCCACCACGCCCGGCGCCCCGCGCGGACCCGCACCGACGGCAGCCTCGTCCCGCTCGCCGAGCAGGACCGCGACCTCTGGGACACCCGGCTGATCGCCGAGGGCGTGCAGATCCTCCAGCAGGCGCTCGCCCGCGACCGGCTCGGCGAGTTCCAGGCACAGGCGGCCATCGCCGCCCTGCACGCCGACGCGCGATCGACCGACGAGACCGACTGGGTCCAGGTCGTCGAGTGGTACGACGAGCTCGTCCGGATCACCGACAACCCGATCGCCCGGCTCAATCGCGCGGTGGCCGTGGGTGAGGCCGACGGCGCGCGCGCCGGTCTGGCAGCGCTCGCCGAGCTCGACCCGTCCCTCCCCCGCGCCGCCGCCGTGGCGGCGTACCTCCACGAGCGCGACGGCGACCTCCGCCGAGCGGCACGGCTCTACGCCGAGGCCGCCCGGGCCGCCACGGACCTCGCCGAGCGCGAGCACCTGACCCGGCAGGCGGCCCGTCTCAACGCGGCGCTCTGAGCGGCCCCGCACCCCTGTGGAGGAACGCCCACGGGCGGCGCCGGATCGGGCAGGCTGCCCGGCATGGGGTACGACGGCGTGGGCGGGCTGCAGGAGCCCGTCGACCGGACCGTCCAGCAGCTGCTGCGGCGGGCCGTCCTGGAGCACGCGACCGGCGAGCGCCGCAAGGTCTACCCACCCGTCCTCCACGTCGGCGTGCCCGGCATCCGGTCCCGCAGGTTCGAGATCGAGGACACCCTCGACCACGCCCTGGCCACCGACGTCGTCCAGGCGATGATGCGCCCGGCAGTTCGCAAGGGAGTGGTGCCGCTGCTGTGGCTCACCCGCCGCGGCGACACCGGCCCGCACGACGTGGACGGCGCCTGGTCGGCGGCCGTCCACGCGGCCGGCGGCGAGCTCGGACTCCGGCTCGGTCTGGTGATCGTGACCCGGCGCAGCTGGCACGACCCGCGCACCGGTGTCTGCCGCACCTGGAAGCGGATCCGGTCCCGCTGACTACCAGGTGTGGACGGGGGCGTTGGCCTCCATGCCCTCGCGGTAGGCGGCCAGCACGGCACGGATCGCGTCGTAGCGGTCGAGGTGCTCCCGCTCCGCCATCTGCCGGACGAACCACTCCGCGCCGTTCACGCTCCCGAGGCAGCGGCCCTCGATGGTCCCGAGGTAGCGCTCTGCCTCCGCCCGCTCCACGCCCCACGACTCGAGCCCTTCGTAGGCCATCGGCAGCAGGCGGCGCAGCACGAGCTCGGTGGCGCGGACCCGGCCGACACCCGGCCAGTAGATCTCGGCCTCGATCCCGTCACGGGCGGCGAGGTGGAAGTTCTCCTCGGCCGCACTGAACGACATCTGGGACCACAACGGCCGCTCGCTCTCCGCCAGCGTGCGCACCAGGCCGAAGTAGAACGCGGCGTTGGCGACGATGTCGGCGACGGTGGGTCCGGCGGCGAGCGCCCGGTTCTCGACGCGGAGGTGGGGCCGACCCCCCGCGATGTCGTAGACCGGGCGGTTCCACCGGTAGATCGTGCCGTTGTGCAGCCGGAGCTCGGAGAGGTTCGGCGTCCCCCCTGCCTCCAGCACCGTCAACGGGTCCTCGTCGTGGGTGACGGGCAGCAGCGCGGGGAAGAAGCGGACGTTCTCCTCGAACAGGTCGAACACCGAGGTGATCCAGCGTTCGCCGAACCACACCCGCGGCCGCACACCCTGCGCCTTCAGCTCCTCGCTGCGGGTGTCGGTGGCCTGCTCGAACAGGGGGACCCGGGTCTCGCGCCACAGCTGCTTGCCGAGGAGGTAGGGCGAGTTCGCCCCGAGCGCGACCTGCACGCCTGCGATCGCCTGGGAGGCGTTCCAGTACGCGGCGAACCGCTCGGGCGGGGTCTGGACGTGGAACTGGGTGCTGGTGCATGCCGCCTCGGGGAGGATCGAGTCGGCGGTGGTGCGGAGGACGTCGGTGCCGCGGATGTCGATGCTGATGTCCTCGCCGCGCGCGGCCAGCACCTGCTCGCTCAGCAGGCGGTAGCGCCAGTTGCTGCTGATCGCCTCGATCGAGAGGTGCTCCTCGGTCAGCGTCGGCAGGATGCCGATCATCACCAGGTGGGCGCCCAGCTCCGAGGTGCGCCGCTCGGCCTCGTTCAGGCTGCGCCGCAGCCCGTCCTCGAAGCCGGTCAGGCCGCGGTCCCGCAGTGCCGCCGGCGCCGAGTTCATCTCGATGTTGAACTGCCCCAGCTCGGTCTGGAAGTCCGGGTTGTCGATGACGGCGAGCGCCTCGGCGTTGCGAAGGGCGGGGTCGCCGGCGTCGTCGACCAGGTTGAGCTCTACCTCGAGCCCGGTCATCGGATCGTCGGTGTCGAACGCCGCTTCGCGCAGCATCCGCTCGAACACATCGAGGCAGCGGCGGACCTTCGCGCGGTGCCGGGTCCGGTCAGCGCCGGTGAACTCCTGTGCATCGACCTCCTCGCCCATGGAGCGACAGTAGCCATCTTTCAGGCGGGCAACCCCTCGTCCCATGCGAAGGACTCGTCCAGCGAGTCGGGAGGGACTGCCGATTCAAGGCAGTGACGGAGGATCCCTGCCATGCCGTAGCCGGGCGCGACCGCGGCACAGCGGTCGACGGCGATCCATGCCAGCGCGCCGTGGCCGGCCTGCCAGGCAGCCCAGCCGAGGAGGGCGGCCGGCGCGGCGGCGATCGGGTCGGGCATCCGGCGCGCTGCGTCGAGCCAGAACGCCTGGTGACGGCCCGCGTCGCTGCGCCGGATCAGCGCCCAGGCGGCGTCGCGCACCCGGAGGTCCTGCGCGACCCACCCGGCCCGGGCGAGCTCCTCGTCGGTGGCGACGGTCCCCCGCGCGACGTGACCGGCGACGACCCGCTGCAGCCACTCACCCCAGCGGCGGCGGTCGACCCCGCGTCGCGGCGGTGCACCGAGGTCCAGCCCCAGCCGCTCGATGGTCTCCTCGACCACGCGCTGAGCCGCCCGGTCGGGAGCGACGCTGGCGACCAGCGCTGCGCGGTCCTTCTCGACCACGATCCCGTGCATCACGGCATGGGCGGCGAAGGGGTGGCTCGAGACGTCGTAGGCGACGCCGATCTCGCGCAGTCGCTGGTCGCCGACCAGCGGGTAGTAGCGGCAGCCGTCGGCGCGCACCGCCTCCACCACCCGGATCCGGGCACGCTCACTGCCCCGACGCAGCGCACCCCAGGCCCGGCGTACGGCCCTCTGGTCGTCGCTGAAGAAGAGCAGCGCGAGCGAGCTGACGTTGTTGCGCTGCGCGGGACCGAGGAGGGAGTCGGCGACGGCGGTCGCAGCCGCGGCCGGCTCGGACCGGGACGGGAGGTCGACCCGGGCATGGAAGGGGCGGTCGCCGTCGCTGGTGAGCATGACGACGGAGTCGGTCGGCTGGAAGCCCAGCACGAGGGGGGCGGCGGCGAGGAGGTCCTCCGTGCAGCGCACACGGAGGTCCAGCGAGGGTTCGGGCCCGGAGCCCGGGAGCATCGAGGTCATGTGCCAACGCTGGCCCTGCCGACCGACGAGGGGCTGGCCGGTCGCCGCGACCTGTGGAGGGGCGACACCGGACGGCGACCTGTGGACGGTTGGCGGCCCTGTTGGTGGCCGGCGGACACTCCGGCGTCCGCCGCTCTGGCTACGGTTCATCCGTGCGCGCCCAGGCATCGGTCCTCCACCTGGACCTCGACGCGTTCTTCGCCGCGGTCGAGCAGCGCGACAAGCCCTCCCTGCGCGGCAAGCCCGTGGTCGTCGGGGGTGTCGGCAACCGCGGCGTCGTCTCCACGGCGTCCTACGAAGCCAGGGAGTACGGCGTCCGCTCGGCGATGTCGACCCGGGAAGCCCGTGCCCGGTGCCCCCATGCCGCCTATCTCTCGGGGCGGTTCGAGGCCTACCGTGCGACCAGCGTCGCGGTGATGGGCCTGCTGCGGTCCTGCTCCCCGCTCGTCGAGCCCCTCTCGCTCGACGAGGCGTTCGTCGACCTGGCCCGGGCCGACCTTCCCGACCTGGAGGTCCCGACCGTGACCGCCTTCGCGGAGGACCTGCGCAGCCGCGTGCACGACGTCACCGGCGGGCTGACCGCCTCGGTGGGCGTAGCGAGCTCGAAGTTCCTCGCCAAGGTCGCCAGCGACCTGGACAAGCCCGACGGCCTGGTCGTGGTCGCGCCCGGCACCGAGCTCGAGGTGCTGAGGCCGATGCACGTCTCGGTGATCCCGGGCGTGGGACCCGCCACCGTCGAGCGCCTGCGCCGCACGGGCGTGCACACGGTCGCCGATCTCCAGCAGATCAGCGAGGACGAGCTGGTGCGGATGCTCGGGAAGGCGCACGGACACGTGCTCCACGAGCTCGCCTTCGCCCGGGACGACCGGCAGGTGGAGGCCGAGCGGGAGACGAAGTCCGTCAGCGTCGAGGGCACCTACGAGCGCGACCTCACCGACCGCAAGCTGATGGACAGCCTGCTGACCCGGCAGGCCGCCGACGTCGCCCGGCGGCTGCGCAAGAGCGGGCTGTCCGGCCGCACCGTCACGATCAAGGTGCGGCTCTACGACTTCACGACGCTCAACCGCTCCACGACCCTCCCGTCGCCGACCGACGACGAGGCGGTCATCGCCCGGATGGCGCGCCGCCTCCTGGAGGACCTCGACACCTCCGGCGGCGTCCGCCTGCTCGGCGTCGGCGTGTCCGGCCTCGCCGACTGGGTGCAGGAGGAGCTGTTCGGGGCCGACGAGGACGATGCGGCTCCGGAGGAGGTCGCCGAGCCCGCCGCGCGGCCGGCGCCGGTCCACCCCGCGCCGCCCGACCCCACGGGCGGCTACCGCCCGGGCATGGACGTGGTCCACGCCGAGCAGGGCCGCGGGTGGGTGTGGGGCGCCGGCAAGGGCGTGGTGACGGTGCGCTTCGAGACCGCCGAGACAGCGCCTGGGCCGGTCCGCTCGTTCGCCGTCGACGACCCCGCGCTCGAGCGATGGCGACCTGCCGAGCCCGCGGAGCCGTGAGCAGGAGTTCACACAGCCGTCATCAGGCGCTGATTGCCGAGTGATGCCGGACCCGCGACCATGGAGTCATCGCAACTTGCTCGATGCGCTCGCGGCGGGTGCGAGGAGTCGAAAAAAGGGTGAGGGCCTCTTGGTGGTATGAGCATCAAGAGGCCCTCGGCTTGATCGGCTGCAGTGACCCCGATCGACCCGAACTTCCGACCTCTCCGCCAGACCCGTCACCGGGGTCGGCGCCCGCAGGTTGCCCCGCGAGTACGAGAGGACTTCCGTCCGACTCCCCGATCCTTCTCGCCTGGCCCGGAGGCCCTGCGATCCGTCTCGGTAGGGAGAGTTCTACGCTCCGGCGGAGCACCCGCACAAGAGCTTTGGCGAAAGATTTCCGACATTCTTCGAGTCCCACAGGCTCGTCCACAGCATCGGCCCGTTTCCTCCACAGGAACCACGCGAACTCCACAGGAATCCGCCGGTGCCTGTGGATCGCGGGACGCCGGATACGGTGACGGGCGTGCCCGCACCTGACCCCCAAGCTCGCCCCCTCGCCGAGCCCCCCGTCCTCGAGCGCCGACCGGTGAGCGCGTCGTACCACGGCCGCACCCGCACCGACGACTACGAGTGGCTGCGAGCCAAGGACGACCCGGCGGTGATCGCCCACCTGGAGGCCGAGAACGACTACACGCAGGCGCGCACGGCGCACCTCGCCGACCTCCGGCAGCAGCTCTTCGACGAGATCAAGTCGCGCACCCTGGAGACCGACCTCTCGGTGCCGACCCGGGTCCGCGGCTACTGGTACTACGGGCGCTCCTTCGAGGGCCGCCAGTACGGCGCCAGCTGCCGGGTGGCGGTCACCGACCCCGACAGCTGGACTCCCCCGCGCCCCGCGGAGGCGGCGCGGCCGGACGAGCCGGCCCTTCCCGGCGAGGAGATGCTGCTCGACCTCGACCAGCTCGCCGACGGACACGAGTTCTTCTCGCTCGGCGGCTCCTCGATCAGCCCCGACGACCGGCTGCTGGCGTACGCGACCGACGTGGTCGGCGACGAGCGCTACACCGTGCGGGTCAAGGACCTGACGACCGGCGAGCTCCTCGGCGACGAGCTGACCGGCGTCCTGGGCGGCGCCACGTGGGGCGCGACGCCCGACCACTTCTACTACTCGACGATCGACGAGACCTGGCGGCCCGACAAGATCTGGCGACACCGCATCGGCACCGACCAGGCCTCCGACGAGCTGGTCCTCCACGAGCCCGACGCCCGATTCTGGGTCGGCGTCGGCCGCACCCGCAGCCGCCGCTACGTCGTCATCGCCGCCTCGGCCAAGAACACCTCCGAGTACCACGTCCTCGACGCCGCCGACCCGACCGCGGAACCGTGGTGCTTCGCCGAACGGGAGGAGGGCGTCGAGTACTCCCTCGACCACGCCGTGATCGGCGGCGAGGACACCTTCCTCGTGCTCCACAACGCCAGTGGCGCCGAGTTCGAGCTCGCCACGGCACCACCGAGGCCGACGGCCCGCACGGGATGGACCCCGTTGATCGCCCACGACCGCGGCGTGCGCCTCGAGGACGTCGACGCGTTCGCGACGCACCTGGTCGTGCAGCAGCGCAGCGACGGCCTGCCCCGAGTCCGGATCCTCGATCTGGACCCGGACAGCCCCCGGGGGATCGTCGACGACTGGCTGGTGGAGTTCCCGGGCGAGCTCGCCACCTCCGGAGCCGGCAGCAACCCGACCTTCGAGCAGCCGACGGTCCGCGTCGGCATGACGAGCATGATCGAGCCGGCGTCCGTCTACGACATCGACGTGCGGACCCGCGAGCGCACCCTGCTCAAGCAGGCGCCGGTCCTCGGCGGCTACGACCCCGCCGACTACGAGGAGCACCGGCTCTGGGCCACCGCGCCCGACGGCGCCCGGGTCCCCATCTCCCTCGTCGTCCGCAAGGACGCTCGAAGCGCCGACCCCGAGGTCGGCGCCGCCCCGGTGCCGCTGCTGCTCTACGGGTACGGCGCCTACGAGGCCTCGATCGACCCGTACTTCTCCGTCGCCCGGCTCTCCCTGCTCGACCGCGGCGCGGCGTTCGCGATCGCGCACGTCCGCGGCGGCGGCGAGCTCGGCCGGCACTGGTACGACGACGGCAAGCTCGCGCACAAGCAGCACACCTTCGACGACTTCATCGCGTGCGCGCGTCACCTGGTCGCGACCGGGTGGACCACGCCCGACCTGATCGTCGCCGAGGGCGCCAGTGCGGGAGGCCTGCTGATGGGAGCGATCGCCAACCAGGCGCCCGAGGCCTTCGGCGGGATCGTGGCCGGCGTGCCGTTCGTCGACATCCTGACCACGATGCTCGACGCCACCCTCCCCCTCACCGTCACCGAGTACGACGAGTGGGGCAACCCCGAAGCCGACCCCGAGGCCTACGACCTGATCGCGTCGTACTCGCCCTACGACAACGTCGCCGACCTGCCCTACCCGCCGATCCTGGCCGAGACGTCGCTCAACGACACCCGGGTGCTCTACGTCGAGCCCGCCAAGTGGGTGGCCCGCCTCCGCGCGACGGCGCCGGGCGCCGACGTGCTGCTCCGCACCGAGATGGCGGCCGGTCACGGCGGCGTCTCCGGGCGCTATCGCGCGTGGCACGACCGGGCCTTCACCCTCGCCTGGATCCTCGACCGGATGGGTCTGGCCGCGGTGGGTACACCTCCTGAACATCGGGCTCGCTGACTGAGAAGTCCCTGAGAGTTGTCGGATGCGGCAACTCTCGGACCCGCTGGGACGTCAGAGCATTCGAGAGCACTCTTCGGAAAGGGTTCCCCGGGAACACCGCAAACCGAAAGCGCGTTGGTGACGAAGTACAGGTGTCTGGGATGCCCGTACGCGAAGGAGGGTCGCGATGACTGCAACAGCGGTGACCAATCGACCGGCGGCGCCGCGGCGCACCAAGCCGTCGACGGGGCGCGAGATCGAGGGGCGCGACAGCGTCGGGCTCTACCTCGACGAGATCGCCCGCACCCCGCTGCTCGACGCGGCCCGCGAGGTCGAGCTGGCGAAGACCATCGAGGCGGGGCTCTTCGCCCAGCACCTCCTCGACGAGGGCCGGATCGCCCGCGCCAAGGGCGGCGCACCGAAGCGCGCCTCCCAGGAGGAGCTCGAGTGGCTGGCCGAGGAAGGCCGGATCGCCACCCAGGAGTTCATCAACGCCAACCTTCGCCTGGTCGTGTCGATCGCCCGGAAGTACGGGCGGGCACAGATGCCGATGCTCGACCTCATCCAGGAGGGCAACACCGGCCTGATCCGCGCGGTCGAGAAGTTCGACTACGCGAAGGGCTACAAGTTCTCGACCTACGCCACCTGGTGGGTCCGGCAGGCGATCACCCGCGGCATCGCCCAGCAGGCGCGCGTCGTACGACTGCCCGTGCACGTCGTCGAGGAGCTCAACCAGGTCGGCGGCGCCCGCCGCACGCTGGAGCGTCAGCTGGGCCGCGACCCGGAGCCCAAGGAGATCGCCGCCGAGCTCGGCATGGATCTCGACCGGGTCCTCGACCTCATGTCGTGGGGCCGTGAGCACGTCAGCCTCGACACCCCCGTCGACGAGGACGGCGACACCTCGCTGGGCGACCTGATGGCGCAGGAGACGGCCCCCGGGCCCGACCTCACGGTGCTCGACACCGAGGCCCGCGACCGGCTCAACCGACTCGTGGGACAGCTCGACGAGCGGGCCGCCGACATCATCCGGTCGCGCTACGGGCTCGTCGACGGACGTCAGCACAAGCTCGCCGACATCGGTGCCAAGCACGGCATCTCGGCCGAGCGGGTGCGTCAGCTCGAGCGCGAGGCCCTGCAGAAGCTGCGCCGGCTGGGCGATCCGGACCTGGCCGCCTGACCTAGCCGCCCGATCTCAGCTCCTCGACGACCTCCGTCACCCGTTGGCGGAGGTCGTCGAGCGTCCCGGTGTTGTCGATGACGTACGTCGCGATCGCCAGCCGGTCCTCGCGGTCGGCCTGGGCGGCCATCCGGGCCTCGGCCTCCTCGCGGGTCCACCCGCGGTCGCGCACCATCCGCTCGACCTGCACCTCGGCGGGGGCGTCGACGACGATCACCGCGTCGAACGTGTCGGCGCGGCCGGACTCCGCCAGCAGCGGGATGTCGTGCACGACCAGGTCCGCCTCTCCGGCGCCGGCCTCGAGCTCGACGATCCGCTCGAAGACCAGCGGGTGCACGATGCTCTCGAGCACCCGCCGCTTCGCCTCGTCGGCGAAGACGATCGCCCCGACGGCGGCGCGGTCCATCTCGCCGTCCGGCGTGAGCACCTCGGCGCCGAAGGCCGCGACCACCTGCTCCAGGCCCGGCGTCCCCTTGGCCACCACCTCGCGCGCGAGCTGGTCGGCGTCGATGACCACCGCGCCGAGCTCGCGCAGGATGGCCGACACCGAGCTCTTCCCCGAGGCGACTCCCCCGGTCAGTCCGACGCGCACACCCGGACCCTACTGTGACCCCTAGGGTTGGTGGGGTGGCGGATCGCGCACTGTCCGAGGGTGACCGGGTGGCCCTGCTGGTCCCCGGGTCGCCTGCGTACGTCGACGTGGTGCTGAGGCTGCTGACAGCCGGGATCTTCCCGATCCCGCTCGACCCGAGGCTGACGTCGTACGAGCGCGAGCGGATCCTGGCCGGTCTCGACCCCACGCTCGTGGTCGACGACGAGCTCGAGCTCCGGACCCTTGCCGCCGCGCTCCCCCCGCCGGGACTCCCCCGCGGGCGACCGATGCACTGCACCAGCGGCACGACCGGCACTCCGAAGGGTGTGTGGTCGGGCGTGCTGGACGAGGAGTCGGCCGCGGCCCTGGTCGCCGAGGAGCGCGAGCTGTGGGGATTCCGGCCCGACGACGTCAACCTGGTCCTGAGCCCGCTCTACCACTCCGCCCCGCTCCGGTTCGCGTCCGGAACCGTCCTGGCCGGCGGCCGGGTGGTGATCCCCGGGCAGTTCGACCCGGCGGCCGTCACGGCAGCGATCGTGACCGAGCGCCCGACGAGCATGTTCTGCGTGCCGACCCACCTGCAGCGGCTCTTCGCCCACTGGGACGAGGTCGGAGCGCCGGACCTCTCCTCGTTCCGGGTGGTCGCCCACGCCGGCGCACCGTGTCCGCAGGACGTCAAGAGGCGGCTGATCGAGCTCTTCCCGGCAGGATCCACGTGGGAGTTCTACGGCTCCACCGAGGGCCAGTTCACCGCCTGTCGCAGCGAGGAGTGGCTGGAGCGCCCCGGCACCGTCGGCCGGGCGCGCCCGGGGCGGAGGATGACCGCCGACCCCGACGGCACCCTGTGGTGCGCCGTTCCCGAGCACGCCCGGTTCACCTACTACGGCGACCCGGCCAAGACCGCCGCGGCCTGGCGGCAGACCGAGGACGGGCCGGCGTTCACCGTCGGCGACCACGGCCGGATCGACGCCGACGGCTACGTCTACCTCGACGGGCGACGCGAGGACCTGATCATCAGCGGCGGCGTCAACGTCTACCCGACCGAGGTCGAGCAGGTGCTCGGCGAGTGCCCCGGCGTCGTCGACATCGCGGTGTACGGCGCCGCGGATCCCGACTGGGGCCAGCGGGTCTGTGCCGCCGTGGTGGGTGAGGTCGACGAGGACGTGCTCGCGTCGTACGCCCGGACCCACCTGGCTCCGCCCAAGCGCCCGAAGACCTACGTGTTCCGCGCCGACCTCCCGCGCACGCTCACCGGCAAGGTGCGGCGCAGCGAGCTCCAGGATCCAGCGACGTAGCGGGTGCAGCGACCCGGACGATCAGGACGCCCGGTCGTCGAGGTTGGGGCAGAAGGTGCGTCGGTACTGCTGAGGGCTGACCCCGCGGACCCGCTGGAAGTGGTGACGCAGCGCCGCCGCGTTGCCGAAGCCCACCTCCGCGGCGATCCACTCGACGGGCTGCTCGGTCGTCTCGAGGAGCTCCTCGGCGGCCGAGACCCGCTGCGCGGTCACCCAACTGTGCGGCGTCGTTCCGGTCTCGTCGCGGAACCGGCGGGCGAAGGTCCGCGGTGACATCAGCGACCGCCGCGCCAGCGAGTCGACGCTGTGCTCCTCGGCGAGGTTCTCCAGGATCCAGGTCAGCAGCGGCCGCAGCGTGTCGGCGTCGCAGTCGGGAACGGCCCGGGCGATGAACTGCGCCTGGCCGCCGTCGCGGTGCGGAGGTACGACGGCGCGGCGGGCCACCATGCTCGCCACGGCTGCGCCGTACTCCTGCCGCCAGATGTGCAGGCAGGCGTCAAGGCCGGCCGCCGTGCCGGCGCTCGTCACGACCTGGCCGGTGTCGACGTAGAGGACCTCGGGCACGACCTTGGCGAGGGGGAACTTGCGCTGCAGCTCCTCGGTGTACATCCAGTGCGTCGTGCACTCCCGGCCGTCGAGAAGGCCGGCCGCACCGAGGGTGAAGGCGCCGCTGCACACCGACAGGATCCGGGCGCCCCGGTCGTAGGCCTCCCGGATGGCGTCCAGCACCGGCTCGGGCGCGGCGCGTCCGCGCGGCAGCGCGGGAACGGCGACCAGATCAGCGTCCCGCGCGCGCTCCAACCCTTCGTCGACCACCAGCGAGAACCCCATCGAGGTCGGGATCGGCTCGGAGGTGTCGGCGCAGACGGCGAACTCGAGCCGGGGCACTCCGTGCTGGGTGCGGTCGAGCCCGAACGCCTCGCACAGCACGCCGAGCTCGAAGGGGGCCACGCCTTCGTAGGCGAGGACGGCCACGTTGGTCAGCATCCGCACACTCTCGCACGACGGATGGCAGAAAATCAACGGAAGGCGGCATATCTGCCACTGGTGGCAGGATCACGTCAAAGGCAGACTTTCTGCCATGACCTACCTCATCCTCCTGGTGATCGTGGCGTTCGTCGCCGCCACGGTGCACGCGATCCGGCGCGACGACCGCGGCCAGCTGCCGCCCCCCACCTCCCACTCCGTCGACCCCAGCTTCCTGCCGCCGGCCAGCATGCTCAACCGGCGCTGACCCGCCGGGACTCCGGCTCTGGACCAAGGAACAAGACAGGCGCACCATGGGTTACATGATCATGACCATTCTCCTGACTTCTCTCGTGCTCCTCGGCACCGTCGGGACGGTGGTGACCCTGATCCGCGAGGACCGCGGCCCTCAGGCGCCGCCCGTCTCGCACCGCCTCGACCGCCGGTTCCTCCCGCCGGCCCGCGGCGGGTCCCGCCTGGCCTGACGCCGACCCCGGCCAACGCCGCTGCTACCAACGCGAAGCGGCCCCCACGTCGATGACGTGGGGGCCGCTTCGTGCTGCTACGGGGTGCGGGGCCTGATCAGGCGCCGCCTCCGGTGAGCTTCTCGCGGAGCGCCTGGAGCGCCTCGTCGGAAGCCAGCGAGCCGCCGGTCTCCTCGGCGTGCTCGTCAGCGCCGCCACCCGAGGAGTACGTCGTCGCCTCGCCGGCCTCGATCTCGGCCTGCTTGGCCTCGGCCTGCTGCTTGACGTGCGCCTCCCAGCGGGCGTGAGCCTTGGCGTACTGGTCCTCCCAGATCGCGCGCTGGTCCTCGTAGCCCTCGAGCCACTCGCCGGTCTCCGGGTCGAAGCCCTCGGGGTAGACGTAGTTGCCGCTCTCGTCGTAGGTCGCCGGCATGCCGTACAGGGTCGGGTCGAACTCCTCGACGTCGGACGCGGCGGGGTTCTCGTTCGCCTGCTTCAGCGAGAGCGAGATCCGGCGACGCTCGAGGTCGATGTCGATGATCTTGACCATGACGTCGTCGTTGACCTGGACGACCTGCTCGGGGATCTCGACGTGGCGCTCGGCCAGCTCCGAGATGTGCACCAGACCCTCGATGCCCTCCTCGACGCGGACGAAGGAGCCGAAGGGCACCAGCTTGGTGACCTTGCCGGGCACGATCTGACCGATCTGGTGGGTCCGGGCGAAGTGCTGCCACGGGTCCTCCTGCGTCGCCTTGAGCGACAGCGAGACCCGCTCGCGGTCCATGTCGACGTCGAGCACCTCGACGGTGACCTCGTCACCGACGGTGACCACCTCGGACGGGTGGTCGATGTGCTTCCACGACAGCTCCGAGACGTGGACGAGACCGTCGACGCCACCGAGGTCGACGAACGCACCGAAGTTGACGATCGAGGACACGACACCCTTGCGGATCTGGCCCTTCTGCAGCTGCGTGAGGAAGCCGTGGCGGACCTCGGACTGCGTCTGCTCGAGCCAGGCACGGCGCGACAGGACCACGTTGTTGCGGTTCTTGTCGAGCTCGATGATCTTGGCCTCGAGGGTCTGACCGACGTACGGCTGCAGGTCGCGGACGCGGCGCATCTCCACCAGCGAGGCGGGGAGGAAGCCCCGCAGGCCGATGTCGATGATCAGGCCGCCCTTGACGACCTCGATCACGGTGCCCTCGACGACGCCGTCGGCTTCCTTGATCTCCTCGATCGTGCCCCAGGCGCGCTCGTACTGGGCGCGCTTCTTGGACAGGATCAGGCGACCCTCCTTGTCCTCCTTCTGGAGAACCAGGGCCTCGACCTTGTCGCCGACCGAGACGACCTCGGACGGGTCGACGTCGTGCTTGATGGACAGCTCGCGCGAGGGGATGACGCCCTCGGTCTTGTAGCCGATGTCGAGCAGGACCTCGTCCCGGTCGACCTTGACGATGGTGCCATCCACGATGTCACCGTCGTTGAAGTACTTGATGGTCTGGTCGATCGCGGCCAGGAAGTCCGCTTCGGAGCCGATGTCGTTGACCGCGACCTGGGGCGCGTTGTCGTCGTACTGGCTGTAAAGCGGCGTCGAGATGGTGCTCGTCATATGGAGTGGTCAGTCCTCGGGTGGGCAGAAATAGGGGGCATGGAACGACAGCGGTCGGGTGACCGCGACATTCCAGGGTACGCGGGTGCGGAGTCCGGAGTCCAACTCGCGGCGTACCCTCTCCCGCGTGGAGCACCGTGGCGAGCCCGGCCAGCAGTACGGCCAGGAGCACTGGCCGCATCCCCCGGTGACCGCCGAACGCCGGGCGGTGTCCGAGGAGGAGTCGCGCCGGGCCAACGGTCCGGACTGGGACCGGTACGCCGACGAGTACCAGGCGACGCACGGCGACTTCCTCGGTGACGTCGGATTCGTCTGGGGTCCGGAAGGCCTGACCGAGGCCGACGCGGGCGTGCTCGGTCCGCTCGCCGGCCGCGACGTGCTCGAGGTCGGGTCCGGCGCGGGCCAGTGCTCGCGCTGGATCCGCGGGCAGGGCGGCCGCGCCTACGGCCTCGACCTCTCGCACCGCCAGCTCCAGCACTCGCTGCGCATCGACGAGGCCACCGGCATCACGGTGCCGAGCGTGCGCGGGACCGCGACCGCGCTGCCGTTCGCCGATGCCAGCTTCGACATCGTCTTCTGCGCGTTCGGTGCGCTGCAGTTCGTCGCTGACATCGCGACCGCCGTCGCGGAGGCCGCGCGGGTGCTGCGACCCGGGGGGCGGTTCGCCTTCTCGATCACCCACCCGACGCGCTGGATGTTCCCCGACGACCCGACCGAGGCGGGCCTGACGGCGACCCAGTCCTACTGGGACCGGACGCCGTACGTCGAGGTCGACGACGAGACCGGCGCGATCGCGTACGTCGAGCACCACCGCACCCTCGGTGACTGGGTGAGCCTGCTGGCCGCCGCCGACTTCCGGCTCACGACCCTGCTCGAGCCGGAGTGGCCTCCCGACCACGAGCGGTTGTGGGGAGGCTGGTCAGCGGTCCGGGGACGGCTGACGCCCGGCACGGCGGTCTTCGGCGCCGATCTCGCGGGCTGAGAAGACTTCGCCGGATCGACCCGTTCGCCGGAAGCCGTCCGGAACCGGTGATAGCGTCGTCAAGGCTCCCTCCTGTATCCCCCATCAGTCTTCTCGGAAGCAGGAGCTCACCGATGCCAGGTCCCCGCACCGCTCACCGACGGCTGCGCACAGCCGCCCTTCTGACGACCGCCGCGGCGACCGCCGCGGCACTCACCGTCGGCGTGACCTGGCCGGCGAGCGCAGATCCGCTGCCGGCGCCGTACTCCGGCACGGCCCACGGTGACCTGGTCTTCCTGCCGCTCGACGTGCTGGGTGGCGACACGGCCGTGGTGCC